>JASGGF010000318.1:0-6334 GCA_047605145.1 Thermomicrobiales bacterium
GCGATGAGGTGGAGCTGCTGCACGACATCCATGAGCGCGTGCCGCCGATTCTGGCGATTGGGCTGGCGCGCGATCTGGAGCCGTACCGCCTCTTCTTTCTGGAAGACCCCTTCGCGCCGGAGGACAACGGCTACTTCCCGCTGCTGCGCCAGCAGACCAGCATTCCCATCGCCATGGGCGAGCTGTATGTCAATGTCAATGAGTACCTGCCGCTCGTGCAGAACCGGCTGATCGATTTCATGCGCGTGCACCTCTCCGACATTGGCGGCATCACCCCGGCGCGCAAGCTGGCGGCGCTGTGCGAGTACTTCGGGGTGCGCACGGCGTGGCACGGGCCGGGGGATGTCTCGCCGGTGGGACACGCCGCGAATGTCCACCTCGATCTGGCCGCGCCGAACTTCGGCATTCAAGAGGCGACGCTCTTCTCCGACCGCCTGCGCGAAGTATTCCCCGGCACGCCGGAGTACCGCGACGGCATGATGTGGGCGAACGATTCACCGGGGCTCGGTATCGACATCGACGAGGCCATGGCGGCGCAGTTCCCCTACCCGGAGCACCCGCTGAATGGCGCGTGGCCGCCGGTGCGCCTGCGTGATGGCACGGTGCAGCGCCCCTGATTTCGCAACGCGCGAGGGAGTGAAAGGCGAAGCGATGAAGATCACACGCGTCAGCACCGCTGTGGTGGCGGGGAATTTCCCTTGGGTGCTGGTCAAGGTGGAGACCGACGAGGGCGTCACCGGGCTGGGTGAGGCCTACTGGGGCGTCGGGGTAGCGGAACTGGTGCACAAAGCGGCGCCGGTGATCGTGGGGCAGAACCCCTTCGATATCAACCGCCTGTACGAGATGATGATCCGTTGCCTCTCCGGCGAGGGCTCGCAGGCGGGCGCCACCGTGACGGCGATCAGCGGCATCGAGATCGCGCTGTGGGATCTGATGGGTAAGGCGCTCGGTGTGCCGATCTCGACGCTGTTCGGGGGCCGCTTCCGCGACAGGGTGCGCGTCTACGCCGATTGCCACGCCGGCGCCACCCCGGACCCGGCCTCCTACGGCGAACGGGCGCGGCAGGTGGTGGAAGCGGGCTTCACGGCCATCAAGTTCGACCTCGACACCAGCAACCCCTACACCGCTGACCTCAGCGACTTCGCGCACCCGCGCAAGCAGTGGGTGGAACCCTTCAACCGCACCATCAGCCCGGCGGAACGACGCTGGATGGTGGAAGTTGTCGAAGCGGTGCGGGACGCCGCCGGGCCGGATGTGCTGGTAGCGATGGACTGCCACTGGAAGTACGCGGTGAAGGACGTCCTGCAGCTGGCGTGGGCGCTGGAAGACTACGACCTGCTCTGGCTGGAGGACCCGGTGCCGCCGGAGAACATCGCCGCGCACAAGGCGGTGACCAGCCGCACCCGTACCCCAATCTGCGCAGGCGAGAACCTGTACCGCAAGCAAGGCTACCGCGAGATGATCGAGACGCAGGCGGTCGATATCATCGCGCCGGATATCCCGAAGATGGGCGGGCTGGCGGAGGCGAAGCGGGTCGCGGACTGGGCGGACACCTACTACATGAACGTGGCCCCGCACAACGTGGCCAGTCCCATCGGCACCGTCGCCTCGGCGCACGTCTGCGCCAGCATCCCGAACTTCCTCGTGATCGAGTTCCACGCGCACGATGTACCGTGGTGGGCGGCGATGGTGGACGGCGAGCCGCCGATCCGCGATGGCTACATCGAGCTGGGCGACGCGCCGGGGCACGGGATGACGCTGAACGAGGACGTGGTGCGCGCGAACCTCGCGCCGGGGTCGTCGTTTTTCGGGGATTCGCCGCACGGGTAAGACGAACCCTCACCCCAAACCCCTCTCCCTTTGCGAAGGGCGAGGGGCTTCTGCCCTGAGCCGGTGACCCGGCGGTGGCATGGTGATTCCAGAATTCTGGTCTGCCGCCCCGACCGGCTCCCCTCTCCCGCGCAAGTACTTCGGGAGAGGGGCTGGGGGTGAGGGCTTTTCCCCGCAAACGCCGCTGAAGATTGAGAACAGGAGCGCCAGATGATCTTCAACTCGCCGGAGCGCGTGGCCGCGCTGACCGCCGCTTACGCCGATGAACGCCTGCCGGATGGGCGGCCCCATGTGCCGGACGATGTTCTGCGCCGGATGCGCGAGGTGACGAACGACGAGGCGTGGGGCGTGGTGGAACGCGGGCACAACTACCACTTCCAGTTCGAGGGGGGCTGGGAGAACTTGCACCCGGACCGAGTGGTGGTGGGGCGCGCGGTGACGGTGCGGATGGCGCCATCCCGCCCCGACTTCCACGAGGTGGTGCAGGCGGAGGGCGCCCGCGATGGCCGCTCCGGCGGGCAGAACACGTGGGTCATCGACGCGCTGCGGCCGGGCGATGTGCTGGTCGTCGATCTGTTCGGCAAGATCGAGGACGGCACGTTTATCGGGGATAACCTCGGGACGGCGATTGCCGCGAAGGCGGGCACGGGGCTGGTGGTGCACGGCGGCATCCGAGACTACGAGCGGGTGCGGCAACTGGAGAATTTCAACGTCTTCTGCCGGGGCGTCCACCCCTCCGCCATCCTCGATGTAACGCTGGCGGAGGTGAACGGGCTGGTGCGCATCGGGAACGCGACGGTGCTGCCGGGGGATGTGGTGCTGGGCACGCGCGAGGGCGTCAGCTTCATCCCGGCCCAATTGGCCGAAGAGGTGGTGACCCGCTCGGAGGATGTGCGGCAGCGCGACGTGTTCGGGAAGAGCCGCATCGCGGACGGGGTGTACACCTCCGGGCAGATCGACGTGCCGGACTGGGCCGAGGAGATCGAGGACGACTACCGGGCGTGGGTGAGCGCGCTGGACTAGTGGGTATGAACATCCCGGGTGGAGGGCGGAGCGAGGGCGCAGTGGTGGCGAGGTTTGGCGGTGGCACGCGGAGAGCTGGCGCCGCAGCCGCGAATTTGGGGGTGGTCGGTCCCTCCTGCGGTCGGGACGACATCGGGGTTGGGGAGGCCATCACGGGAGGCGAGCATCCCGCAGCGTTCCGTGATTGAATTCCGTGAGAAAGGAGATCATCAATGGCCGCCACGATTACGTCAACTGCGCTGGAAAAGATGATCGAAGAGCTTGGGTTGCCCGATCAGGCGATTCAGGCGGATGAGCTGCCGTGGGTGCCACAGGGCGAGAACGTCTGGTTCAAGCCGCTGCGCTTCGACCTCGCGAATGGCCGCTGGGTCAATCTGCTGAAGGTCACCAAGTCAGGCAAGGTGAATCGCCACCGTCACAGCGGCGGGCAGGTGCTGGGATTCTGCATCGCGGGGTCATGGCACTACCTTGAGCGCGAGTGGGTCGCGAAGCCCGGCACCTTCGTCTATGAGCCGCCGGGAGACATCCACACCCTCGTGGTGGATGGCGCCGAGGAGATGCAGACGCTCTTCATCCTCGAAGGGGTCATTCAGTACCTCGACGACGACGACAACGTCATCTATCAGGACGACGTCTTCACCAAGATGGAGCGCTACCTCGCCTTCTGTGAGCGCGAGGGTATCCCCGTGCAGGACCTGCGCTATTGAGCCCTGACGGCGCGAATGACCCGTTCCGGCTCGATGGGCAGGTCGCGGTGGTCACCGGGGGAGCGCGCGGCCTCGGGCAGGCGATGGCGGTGGCGCTGGCGAAAGCCGGCGCCGCTGTGGCCGTGGTCGATGTGCTTCACGCCATCGACACGCTGGTCATGGTCCGGAACCTCGGCGTGCCTCACGTTGGCAGACTGGAAGACCTGTCCACGTTCGGCCCGGATGACGCAAAGGCCATGTTCGCGAGCATCGCCGAGATCGTTGGCGAGCCGACGATTCTCGTCAACAACGCCGGAATCATCCGGCGCGGCCCGGCGCTGACGCACAGCTGGGAGGACTGGCAGGAGACGATCACCCTCGATCTCTCCGTGCCATTCCTGCTCAGCCAGGCACTGGCGCAGGGGCTGGTGGCACGCGGTCAGCCGGGCAAGATTGTCAACGTCGCCTCGATGCTCTCCTATCAGGGCGGCTACCTCGTGCCGGGGTACGCGGCGGCCAAGAGCGGCGTAGCCGGGCTGACGCGCGCGCTGGCGAACGAGTGGGCGTCCTACGGCATCAATGTGAACGCCATCGCGCCGGGGTATATGGCGACCGAGCTGACCGCAATGCTGCGCAGCGATCCGGCGCGCGCGGAGACGATGCTGGCGCGCATTCCCGCCGGGCGCTGGGGCGAGCCGGACGATCTCGCCGGGGCGGTGGTGTTCCTCTGTTCGCAGGCGGCAGCGTATATCCACGGCACAGTGCTGCCGGTTGATGGCGGTTGGTTGGCATGGTAAACGACACGACCCCGTATCACCTCTCGGCGCACGGCGCGGGCGACCTGCTCGGCCCTATCGCCGACACCCTGCGCGAGCTGGAAGCGCGCACGCAGCAGTACCTGAACCACATCCCGCTCGATGGCGATGCTGACGCCGAGGCGCTGCGCGCCGCGCAGGCCGCGCTGGAGGCGGCGCGCGCGCAAATCGGGGCGCTGCTGGACCCCGGCGACGACCTCGCCGGAGCCTCACAGACCCGCAAACTGCGCGTGCTGATCACCGGGGCGGGCGGCAGCATCGGCGGATCGCTGGCGGAACTGCTCCGCGAGCACTTCGACCTGCGGCTGCTGTACCGCACCCGCCGCCCGGAGACGCCGCCTTCCGACGACTGGGTGATGGCCGATCTGGCGGACCTGCCAGCGCTGGAAGCGGCGATGCAGGGCGTGGACGCGGTGGTGCACATGGCGGCGGACCCGGAGGTGGACGCCACGTGGGAGAGCGTGCTGCAGAACAACATCATCGGGACGTACAACGTGTTCGAGGCGGCGCGGCGGGCGGGCGTGCCGCGCATCGTCTTCGCCTCCACCAACCACGTCATGGGCATGTACGACCGGGACGGGATGTGGCCGATCTTCGCCGACCAGCCGATCCGGCCTGATTCGCTGTACGGCGTCTCCAAGGCGTTCGGCGAGGCGCTGGGCCGCTTCTGGTACGACCAGCACGGCGTGAGCGTGATCTGCCTGCGCATTGGCTGGATGCTGCCAGAGCCGCACGACGAGATCGCGCGCTGGATGTGGCTCAGCCCGCGCGACTGCGCCCAGATCGTGACGCGGGCCATCGAGAGCCACGCGGGTTTCGAGATCGTGTACGCGATTTCGCAGAACGCGGCCCGCCGCTGGGACATCACCCAGACCATCGAGCGCTTTGGCTACCGGCCAGAGGATGACGCCGAGACGCGCTTCGCGTCCGCCGCAGCGGCGGATACGCCATGACCTTGCTCTACCCCACCACCCCTGCCGCGGAACTGCGGGAGGCCGGCAAGGCGGCGCGCAAGGCGTTGCCGCGCGCCGCTCAGGCGGCCTACGCGCCGCGCGAGCGCGATCTGGTGGCGTTGGTGGAGGCGCAGCACGCGACCCGGGTGGAGCGCCTGCTGGCGCTGCGGGTGGCGCGGATGGCGCAGTCACCCTTCACGCTGTTTCGCGGGACTGCCGCCCAGATGGCGCACGATCTGCGCGGATCCCCCTGCACAGGGCAACAATTGGTGGCCTGCGGCGACGCGCACATCTCCAACTTCGGCGTCTTCGCCACCCCGGAACGACGACTCACCTTCGAGCTGAACGACTTCGACGAAGCCAGCACCGCGCCGTGGGAGTGGGACGTAAAACGGCTCGCCACCAGCGTGGTGCTGGCGGCCCGCGAGCAAGGCGCCTCGGACGCCGCCGCCGCGCAGGACGCCCGCGACGCCGTGGCCGGGTACCAGCAGGCGATGGATCGGCTGACCAGCATGCCGGCGCTGGAGCGCGCGCACTACCGCATTAACGCGCTGGCGCTGGAGGCAGAGCTGGGTGACGAGGACGCCGCGTTCCTCGAGCGCACGCGCCGCCGCGCGAAACGGCGCACCTCCGCCAACCTGCTACCACGCATCACCATGGAGACGGAGGAAGGTCACCTGCGCATCGTCGATGACCCGCCGATTCTGACCCACCTCCCCATCTACTCCGCCGATCTGGCGCGGGAGCTTCTCATCGACTACGCACGCACCACCCGGACTGACAGCGCGTTTCTGCTGCGCCAATTCGAGGTGGTGGATATCGCGTTCCGAGTGGTGGGCGTCGGCAGCGTGGGCACGCGCTGCATGATCGTGCTGCTGACCGGCCCCTCCGGCGAGCCGCTCTTCCTGCAGATCAAGGAGGCCGCCCCCTCCGTGCTGGAGACGTTCGGGGGTGAGCCCAACCTGCTCAGCTCGCTCGATCTGCCGCACGCCAACCACGAGGGGTACCGGGTGGTCACCGGGCAACG
>JASGGF010000319.1:0-6301 GCA_047605145.1 Thermomicrobiales bacterium
CCCCATGCCGGCACCGCCGCCGATGTCCGCGCCGCCGATGCAGCAGCAATCGGGCAAGCCGCCGCCGCTCGGTGCCGGGCCAGTGACGCCGATGCCGGCGCCGCAGCGTCCCCAGGCACCGCCGCCGCCGCAGCAGGCCGGCAAGCCACCGCCGCTCGGTACGCCACAAGCCGTGCCGGCGCCCGCCCCCTCCCGCCCCACGTAGCCGCCCGGCAAACGCCCGAACGGTCCCCTTAAGCGGCCCATTTGTGCCGCGCAGGCACAGCGAGCAAACCAACTGGCGGGTTCGTGCGTATTGCAGAGTAGAACGGCTCACAACCACGCGCGTTTCCGCGTTGCAAGGATGAGAGCCGGGCCACCCCGGTGACTCGCTGGCACGGTGTTTGCGATAGGGGAGGCACGAATGGCTACCGCAGCCGCTCCGGCGCCCGACACGCCGAACGGCCGTTCCGAAAATTCGTTCTAAAACCTCTTGACAGGGAGGCACTCAGGTAGTACATTCGTTCTAGGTGAGGCGAGCCCCGATGGAACCGGCAGACGACCCAGCCACCGTCAACCGCTCCACACATCGCCCACTCCCGCTCCTCCCCCGCGGAGGAACCAAACCCCGCACCACCGCACCCGCAGAGACCGGCCCCCGCAGGCCGTCTCACCCCCGCCCTTTCGAGGACGCGCGCCAGCTGGCCGGGATGCCATCCCAGCCCCGCAATGCCCCACCGGGCACTGGCGCTGCGTTCTCCGGGCGGTCTGAGGATTGTCGTCACGAGTAACCGCAGCCAGGCAGCAGTTGCGCCGGCGTCGCAGGTTCCGTGGAAAGGGGTTCACCGATGTACCGTTCTCGCCTGGACCGCTCCTGGTCGCAGTTCCTGCTTCGCTCGGCGCGCACCACCGCCACCGTTTTCCTGACCGCCGTGATGGCTATCGCGCTCATCGCCCACTGGAACGAAGCATCCGCCACGAACGCCCCCGCGTTTAGCCTGCCGAATGACGCCGCCATGGCCGGTATCCCCGTCGCCATCGAGGGCACGGTCGTTGGAGCCAGCGATGGCCTGCTCGCCCTGCGCGAGGACGACGCGGTCAGCCCGGTCGCCTTCCCGGTGAGCGCCGCCGCCAGCCTGACCCGTGACGGCCAGAACGTGCCGCTGGAGTCGCTTCGCGTTGGCGACGCGGTCCGCATGACCATCGATGGCAGTTCCGGCCAGGTGCTCCGCCTGCACGCCACCCCCGCTGCCAGCCCGTTCGCCATTCGTGTTCCGGGCGCCATCGCCCTCCTGGCGGCCTTGGGCCTGATCGTCGGCGGCGCCACGCTCGCCATCCGCAACCGGGCGCAGTTCCCCGCGCTGCCCCAGCGCCTGCCGGCCCCCACGGCGCAGGCGGCTCATTAGCCAACTTCTCCCAACTCCCTTCCCTTCCTGTGTTCCGGAGGGCTCCCTTCCCTCCTCCCTCTCCCCACTTCCCACCAACGCCCCGGGTACGTCGCAGTACCCGGGGCGTTGGGCGTTAATGACCACATTGCCGTGCAAAATGTCTGGCGGAAGCGATGCTGTTAACGAGGTGTTGAGCCCCGCGCGATTGCATCCCGGGGCGCTGACACGTACCCTACGCGCCAACGAATGGCAGGCTACGGAGTTCACGATGGCGCGACGTCAGTTCGCGTTGGCGATGCATACACTGATTTTGCTCGCCCGCGCGCCAGGGCACGCCTCCAGTCAGACATTGGCTGGCAGCATTAACGCGCACTCCTCCTGTTTGCGCCGCATGCTGGC
Organism: Thermomicrobiales bacterium; assembly: GCA_047605145.1. Classification (GTDB taxonomy): domain Bacteria; phylum Chloroflexota; class Chloroflexia; order Thermomicrobiales; family UBA6265; genus JACCXM01. The sequence continues at coordinate 1,767 of JASGGF010000319.1, forward strand.
CGAGCTAAGCCAGGCGGGGTTGGTCCACGCCAGCGAGGGCCGCGATGGCGGGTACCGGCTGGCGCGCCCCGCTGACACCATCACCCTCAGTGACATCTACCGCGCGGTCGCCCGCGAGCCGCTGATGAAGACCTATCCCACCAGCAACCACAGCTGCCCCATCAGCGCGGCAGTCGGCCCGGCGATCACGGCGATCATGGAGGACGCCGAGGCGCGCTTCCAGGACGCGCTGGCGCGCCGCACGCTGGCGGAGGTCGCCCGCTCGGTCGAACCCGCAGCCGCCTGGCGGTTGTAACCGCCCGGGCGTTGCGACCACCCGCGCCCGGGCCAGCCTGGCGTGATACGGTGTGTGTGCCGCGCCCCGTCGCGTGCCCGGATCGCCCCCGGCCGCTTGCTGCCGGGAAGCCCATCTGCCCGGAGGACCACCATGCCAACGTACGCCCGCGCCACCCGGCGCGTTCTGCTTGCCAGTGGCGCTGCGCTCGCCGCCGTCGCCACCCGCGCCACCGTGCTTGCGCAAGATGCGCCGCTCGATCACTTCACCGTGCCGCTGGACTGGTACCCCAACGCCAACCACGCCGGGCTGTTCCTGGCACAGGAACGCGGCTACTACGCCGAGGAGGGGCTGGAGCCGGAGTTCTACACGCCATCGGACCCCACAACCGTGCTGCAGACGGTCGGGGCGGGGCGCGACGCCTTCGGCATTTCGTACCAGACGGATGTGCTGCTGGCGCGCGCCGCCGGTGTGCCGGTCGTTTCGGTGCTGGCGCTGGTGCAGCAACCCTTGCAGGGCATCATGGTGCTGGCCGACAGCGGCATTGCGCGGCCCGGTGATCTCGTCGGCAAGACGGTCGGGTACGCCGGCATCCCCAGCCAGGAAGCGTTCATGGAAACGATGCTGGCGGACGACGGCGCGACGCTGGCGGAGGTTGATCTCGTCAACATCGGGTTCGATCTCGTGCCGGGCCTCGTCTCGGGCCGGGTCGACGGCGCGATGGGCTCCTTCTGGACGCACGAGCCGATTCTGGCGGCGCAGGAGGGGTACGAGACGGCGATGCTGAAGGTCGATGACTGGGGCGTGCCGCCGTACTACGAGCTGGTGATCGTGGCGAGCGAGACCGACCTGACGGCGCAGCGCGAACGCATCGAGGGGTTCCTGCGCGCCACCCGCCGGGGCTATGCGGACGCCATCGCCGACCCCGCCGCCGCGCTGACGGCGTTGCAGGCGGCCAGCCCGGAGCTGGATCTGGCGGTGGAAACCGAGGGCATCGCCCTGTTGATCCCGGTCTGGACGGATGCGGATGGGCAATTTGGGACGCAAACAGCGGCGCGGTGGGATGACTACGCGGCCTGGATGTCCGATCATGCGCTCATCCCGGCGGATCTGGACCCTGCTGCCGCCTGGGCCAGCGATCTCGCGCCGCCGGCGACGCCGGCGCCGTAGCCTGCACCGGGCCGTGGGTGGCGTGCGGGCGTTCTGTGGAGTGCGTCCGCCGTGAGCAAGCACACGCCGCCAGCGCCCGAACCGGCCGATCAACCCGAGGATGAGCCGGAAAATCGGCCTATTGTCATCGACGAGAATGCGCCGCCCGCTGGCTCGCTGCACCGCAAGTATCTGCTGGCCTTCATCATTACGCTGATGGTGGTGCTGCTGGTGGTGGTGATGCTGCCGAGCACCGTCATCAGCATGGCGCAGGAGCTGCGCACACAGGATGAGGGGCAGCTCTTCGACCTCTTCACCGGTGAGTTGGTGGCGGTCGATCAGGCGATCAAACCGGACGCCACCTTCGTCAATATCACGGTGACCAGCATCGACGAAGAGACGATGATGGCCTCGCTCACGATGTCAGGCCACCGCGTCTGCCCGGTGGCCTGCCCGGTGACCACGGTTACGTTCTACTCGCTGGGCAACGACGCGGCGATCCGGCGCGGCTCGGCGCCATCGGCCACGATCACGGTGCCGGCGGAGGAAGGGTCGTACTCCTACCAGATTCAGCTGCCGGTGCGCGGCAAGCCCCAGCGCTATCCCTTCGATGATTACACGCTGATGCTGGGCGTGATCGTGAACAACACATTCGCCAACGGGCTGCAGTTGCCGGTGACGCGCACGGAGATTGCGTCGAAACTGGTCTCCATCACGCTCGAAGATCTGGTCACCCGGCTCGACATGAAGCCGCCGCTGGCAGTCGATCCGGCCGCCGTGCGCTCCACCAGCGACCCGACCAATTTCCTGATGGTCGATGAGCTGCAGTGGCAGCGGCCGCGCTACCTGCGCATTCTGACGGCGCTGCTGGTGCTGCTGATTTCGGCCTCGGGCGTGTTTGCGCTCAGCCTGCGCGGGCTGAATGAGCTGGCGCTGGGCATTGGCGGCATCATCCTCGGCATCTGGGGCGTGCGCTCGGTGGTGGTGCAGACGGCCCTGCCCGATGTGACGTTCATCGACCTTGTGCTCGGCCTCGTGATGCTGCTGTTGATGCTGGCGCTGGCGGTGCGCGCCGCCCGCTACTTCTACCGGCGGAGCGGCCTGCGCTCCGCTGTGCGCAAGGGAGACCCGCCACACTCGGCGGCCTCGCCATAATGGGCGTATCGGGGTTGGCGCGCGGCGCTTCGTGCTCCACCGCGCCTTACCCCGCCCTCAGTCTTCCGCCTCCCACCCCCACCTCTCCCTCCCCCATGTCGTCCCGACCGCAGGAGGGACCGACCACCCCCAACTGCTCTACCGCGACCCAACTCTCCACCTGCCACCCCTGTGGTGAAGCGCGAAGAGAGGGCGGGGGTGGCGGAGTTGGGGGTGGTCGGTCCCTCGCTGCGGCATCGGGACGACATCGGGGCTTGGGAGATCGCGGTGGGGCGCGGAGAGCTGGCGCTGTGACCTTGGAGTTGGGGGTGGTCGGTCCCTCCTGCGGTCGGGACGACATGGGGGCGGGAGAGTTGCTGGGTGGCGGAGAGCGGGGCCGCAGGGCGTGACCGCGCCAACTGCCCCTACACGTGCAGAATCCCCCGCCGGGTCGCGATCGTGACGGCCTCGGTGCGGCTGGCGGCGCCGAGCTTGCCCAGAAGGGAGCCGACGTGGAACTTGGCGGTGTGCTCGCTGATACCCAGCTCCCGCGCGATCGACTTGTTCGGGTGGCCGTCCGCCACGAGGCGGAGGACTTCCAACTCGCGCGCGGTCAGCAGGTCGGGGATGTCGCTGGCGGGGGCCTCGCGGGCGGCGCGGGCGCTGCCGGCGATGACCGGGTCCAGCACGATGAGGCCGGCCGCCACCGCGCGCACGGCGGCGGCGAGCGGCGCCGCCTCGATATCGGTGGGCAGGTAGGCGACCGGCAGATCGGCGAGGCCGGGGCCATCATCCGCCGGGTCGGCGCCGATCAGAATCAGCGGGATGCCGGGTAGCCCCTCCAGCAGCGCGGCGGCCGCCCCCGGCTCCCCGAGGCTGTAGTCAATGACCACGGCGTCGGGGAGATCGGCGGCGAGGGTGTAATCATCCAGCGCCACGGGCTGCAGGCCGGGCTCGCTGGCCAGCAGCGCGCTCAGCCCGGCGCGCAACGCGGGCGCCGCCGCGATGACGGCGACGCGTAGCAGCGGGAGCGCGTCGCCGCGCCGGGCGTCACTCATGCGCGCAGGGCCGGCACGAGGGTGAACTGGCGCGGCGCGCCGCCGCGCAGCACATCCAGCGTCACCGCCTCGCCGGGGGCCAGCCGCAGGATGGCGGCGGGGACCGATTCGGTGTCGGTGATGGGGCGCCCCGCGATGCCGGTCACGATATCGCCAAGGATCAACCCGGCGCGGCCGGCGGGCGAACCCTCCACCACCTCGCTGAGCAGGAAGCCGGCGGGCGCATCCGGGCGGCCGAGCGGCACAACGAGGCCGTTGACGCCGAGCCAGACGCGGGCTGCGCCGGGGCGCTCGCCCGCCACGAAGTGGGCGACGGTGGCGCTGGGGATCGCCAGCGAGAGGCGGCCGCTGACCATGGTGTTGATGCCGATCACCTCGCCGCGCGCGTTCACCAGCGGGCCGCCGGAATTGCCGGGGCGCAGGGTGACATCCGCCTGCAGCCAGTCGCCGGTGCGCGGGCCTTCGGGGGTGGTGGCCTGCCCGGAGGCGACGATTACCCCGACCGTGGGCGCGCTGCGCTGGCCCGGCGGGTGGCCGATGGCGATGGCGAGTTCGCCGGGGCGGACGGTGCTGGAATCGCCGGCGCGCGCGGCGGGCAAGCCGCTGGCCTCGATCTTGACGAGCGCGAGGTCGCGCTCCGGGTGGCGGGCGGTGACCATGCCGGGCAGAGTGCGGCCATCCTGCAGCGTGATCTCGGCGCGTTCGCCGCGCAGGACGTGGCGATTGGTGACGATGAGGCCGTCCTCGCGCCAGATGACGCCGGCGCCGTGGCTAGCGCCCTCCGCATCCGCGACGTGGACGAGCGACGGCGTGACCGCCGCGACGATGTCGCTGATGGCAGCGGAGAAGGCGGCGTTCGCACTGGTGAATGGTGGGGCTTCGAGGGTTGCGGTCATGGGGTGGTGAGTTCCTTCCGGGTC
>JASGGF010000320.1:0-6286 GCA_047605145.1 Thermomicrobiales bacterium
ACTCCGATCTGAACCGCAGCACCAAGCCACGGCGCACGATCATCTACACCTACAACCCGGCCCGGCTGGGCAACATCAACGAGGGGCGCTTCCCGAACGACGGGGCCGCCTGAGACAGAGCCATACTGGAAGGACCATCGTGAAAATCGTCATCATCGGCGCCGGGAGCACGGTCTTTACCCCCGGTCTGGTTGCCGACCTGACTGCCTCGCGCCACTTTGCCGACGCCACGGTGGCGCTGGTGGACATCAACCCGGACGCCGCCGCGACCATGGCCCGCTACACGGAGCGGGTCGCCCGCGAGCGCGGCTCCGGACTGCGCGTGGAGTACGCCAGCGACCGGCGCGAGGTGCTGGCCGGCGCCGATTTCGTGACCGTCACCATTGCGGTGGGCGGCGCGCGCGCGTGGGAGCGGGATGTGCGCATCCCGGAGGCGCACGGTGTCTGGCAAACCGTGGGCGACAGCGTGGGGCCGGGCGGCGTCTTCCGGGCGCTGCGGCACGTGCCGGAACTAGTGGCGATCGCCCGCGACATGGAGGAACTCTGCCCGGAGGCGTGGCTCTTCAACTACACCAACCCGCTCTCGGCGCTGGTGCGAGCGGTGCACAAGACCAGTGCGATCAAGGCCGCCGGGTTGTGCCACGGGGTGTTGCACACGCGTGCGGATATCGCACGTGCCCTCGGCGTGCCTTCTGCCGAGCTGAACGTGACGGTGGCCGGGCTCAACCACCTCGCGTGGGTGCTGGATATGCGGCGTGGCGGCGAGGATTGCTATCCGGCGTTCCGCGACTTGCAACGCGCGTTGCTGGATTTGCCCCCCACGCCGGCTGCCGGCAGTGACCCATACGCGGGGTTTCAGGAAGTCAGCGCCCGGCTGATGGAAATCTACGGGTACTTCCCGTCGCCGGGGGACCGCCACGTGGCCGAGTTCTTCCCCTTCTTCCTGCGACAGGCGGAGGGCAAGCTCGCCTACGGAACGCAAGCCGGGCTGGACATGACCAACCGCATTCTGGCCTCGCGGGATGACCGCTGGGACCGCATCGCCGCGCAAGCGGAAGGCCGCGCCGAGCTGGACGCCGCGCTGTTCGACGAATCGCGCGAGGGGGAGCGCGTGGTCGCCATCATGGAGGCGATCACGACCGGCCAGCCGCTGGTGGAACTGGCGGTGAATGTCCGCAACGACGGGCTGATCGCGAACCTGCCGCGCGAGGCCGTCGTGGAAGTGCCGGGCCTGATCGATGGCCGCGGGGTGCACGGCGTCGGGGTGGGCGAACTGCCGGAAGGGATCGCCAACATCCTCGGCGCGCGGGCCCGGCAGCAGGAACTAACGGTCGATGCGGCATTGACCGGCGACCGGCAACTCGCGTTGCAAGCCCTGCTGGCGGATCCGCTGGTCCCCTCGCTGGAAGCGGCCACCGCCATGCTCGATGACGCGCTGGCCGCCCACGCGCGCTACCTGCCGCAGTTTGCGGCTCCGGCTCCGGTGAACTGAGCTCGCGCGGGTGGCAGGCAAATGCGGCAGATTCTGCGCAGTCTTACACCCTGACGCCAGCGCCACAGTAGCCCCCGCGTGCTCTCGCGACCCCCAATGTCATTCCGACGAAGGAGGAATCGCGCACCCCCAACTCCCGGAGCAACGGCGCCTGTCGCTCGGCCCTCACCGCCATGGTGGTAGCCGAGATCTGGCGCGCGCCGGAGTAGCGGAGTCGGGGGTGGCCGATCCATCATCTGCGGATTCGGGATGACATCGTTGGTGTGCGGCATTGCGGTGGAGTTCGGCGCGCTCGCCGAGCGCTGCCCGAGTTTGTCCTCGCGATGCGGTCATGAGTTTGTCGAAGCACCTCGTCGTTGGCTTACGAACGCCAATGAACGAGGCCCCTCGACAAGCTCACGAGAGGGGGTACAGCCCTCGCTAGAACGAGGTGCAGACCGGCGACGTGTCGGAGCGGAGCACCGACTGCGCGTTGAACTGCGCCTTGTACGCCTCGCGGATCTCCTCCAGCTTCGCGCTGCTTTCGGCCGCGCTGTCCTGCGGGTAAAGGATGATCAGCAGTTCGCTGCCCTCCTTGCCCGGCTCAGCGTCGTTCGGGCCTTTCCACTGGCCAAGCCCGGTGAGCAGAGTGAGGCCATCCGGGAAGCGCGGAGTGACTTCCGCGTCGAGGAACGCTTCGAACTCGGCCGGAATCACGCCGACGCCCTGATCCATCGAGGTGCCGAAATAGAGTTCGCCGCGCACCCACGGCTCTGACCCCGCGCCGAAAAGTTCATCCGGGCAGGGATCAACTGCCGCAGTCGTGGCGTCGCCCACCGGGGTGGCCTCGCCCTGCGCCTGCGCGGAGGCAAAGGCGCCCAATCCGGCGCCCCCGGCGAGCAATGCCAGCGCCAATGCGCCAAGCTGCACGCGGCGGAGCAGGCTGTGGCCGGGTTGCCAGGATTCCTCGTGTGCTTGAGACGGCATCGTGCGCTCCTCGTCCTTCTGCGGTTTCCCACCGTAGGCGCCCGTAAGAGAGCGGGCCCCCACCTGCCCGCCAGCCTAACGGATCGGGCGAATTCTGGATAGAGACGCGGCCTACACGGGCCGGGCCATCGCGCAAAATGGGGAGACGGGGTCTCTCCACTGCGGTCGAGACACGTTTGGCGGGACAGGAGGCGACTAGGGCATCGACTCGGGGTCCCACATGATCTCCCGCACCTCCTGCGGGCAGCGGCAGGCTGCCGCGAACCTGGCGGCCCATGTCAGCGCATCGTCACGCGAGGGCAACTCGAGGACGCAGAAGCCGCCGAGCACCGCCTTCGTCTCCGGGAAGGGGCCATCCGTGACCGTGCCATCGACCGCCACAACGCTGGCGCGCTGGCTGAACAGCCCGCCGCCGAAGTTCCAGACGCCGGCTTGCTTCGCCTCGTTCACCGTGGCGCGCGTGGCGGCGGACACGGCCTCAAAGTCCTCTTCCGCGAGGATCATCGTGCCGTCATCGAACGAGATCAGGTAGCGATGCATCGTGTGTCTCCCAAATGTTGAAGTGGAGTGAGATGGGGCGCTGACTGATCGTCGAACGGCGCGTTCAGGATTCGACATCTTCCCGGCAGTGGGACGAACCAGACCCGGCGGCGTCGTACTATCTCCGGAAGAGCATGCCATCTGACAATGGCGCAGCATGGAGGAGGGTCTCGTGGCGCAACCGAAGATCACGTTTCTGGGCGCGGGGAGCAGCGTGTTCGCGCGGAACCTGCTGCAGGACCTGTTCACCTTCCCGGAACTGCGGGATTCGACGATCTCGCTGATGGACATCGACCCGGTGCGGCTGGCCGACACCGAGGGGATCGCGCACCTGCTGGCGGAGCAGACCGGCAGCAAGCCGACCATCGAGGCGACGACCGACCTGCGGCGGGCGCTGGATGGCGCGGATTACGCCATCAACATGATTCAGGTCGGCGGCTACCGGCCCTCGACAGTAATCGACTTCGAGATTCCGAAGCAGTACGGCCTGCGCCAGACCATCGGTGACACGCTGGGCATTGGCGGCATCATGCGGGCGCTGCGCACCATCCCGCCGATGCTGGAGATGGGGCGGACGATGGAGGAGCTGTGCCCGGATGCACTCTTCCTGAACTACTCCAACCCGATGGCGATGCTGTGCATGGCGATGAACCGGGCCACCAGCATCAGCACGGTCGGGCTCTGCCACAGCGTGCAGGGCACCTCGGCGGACATGGCGCACTGGATCGGCGTGCCGTATGACGACGTCGAATACCTCTGCGCCGGCATCAACCACGTCGCGTTCTTCCTCAAGTTCCAGCGGCGCGACGGCGAGGACCTGTACCCGCTGCTGCGCGAGGTGGCAAACGCCCACACGGAGCCGGCGTGGGAGCGCACCCGGTTCGAGCTGTTCCGCACGTTCGGCTACTTCGTGACGGAATCGAGCGAGCACTTTTCCGAGTACGTGCCGTGGTTCATCAAGCCGGGGCGCGAGGACCTCATCCAGAAGTACAACATCCCGCTGGATGAGTATCCGGCGCGCTGCGAAAACCAGATTGCGGAGTGGGGCGAGTTCCGCTCGGCCCTGCTCTCCTCTGAGCCGGACGCGCTGACGAATTACCACGAGGCGCAGCGCGGCGTGCTGCACGGCATGACCGAGCGGCGCATCGCGATGGTGGACAAGGAGGACCCGGCCATGGGCGCCCGGCTGCGCGCCGAAGCGCTGGCGGAGCAGGTGGAGGAAGAGGACGGCCACTCCGGCGAGTACGGCACGCTGATCATCCATAGCATGGAAACGAACCAGCCGCGCGTGATCAACGGCAACGTCAACAACACCGGGGCGATCAGCAATCTGCCGCTGGAGTGTTGCGTCGAGGTGCCCTGCCTGATCGACGCCAATGGCGTGCAGCCGACGATGGTGGGGGCTCTGCCGCCGCAGCTGGCGGCCCTGATGCGCACGAACATCGGGGTGCAGGAGCTGACGGTGGAGGCAGCGCTGACCGGCCGCCGCGACCACATCTATCAGGCCGCGATGCTCGATCCGCACACCGCCGCTGAGCTGGACCCGCAGCAGATCGTCAGCCTCGTTGATGACCTGCTGGCGGCGCACGGGGACATGATGCCCGAGTTCCAGTAGCGATCCCGGGCGCGACACGGTGACCATAGCCGCTGTGTCGCGCCCGGTCAGTTGCGCCCGGCCTTGCCGCGAAACTCCGTAGTTTCTCCGGATGCGCTGTGGCGGCCTCCCGGCCATGATGCTCGTGCGCACGCAACTGCGTGCGCACGGCGTCGGTTATTGCCCAGGAGGACTCTCATGCTGCTGCGTCGATCCCTCTCCCTCCTTCTCGCCGCCACGTTTTGCGCTTCAGCGGGCGCGGCCAGCCTGGCGCAAGACGCCACGCCCGCCGCGTCCGGCGGGGCCAGCCTGAGCGTGGTGGTCAACGGTCTCAACAATCCGCGCGGCTTCACGTGGGCTGATGATGGCACGCTGTACCTGACTGAGGCCGGGTGGGGCGGTGACGCGCGTTTCCCGGTGGTGGAGGGGTACACCGCCGTCAATGGGCTAACGTCGTCGCTGGTGACGGTGGCCGATGGCTGCGCTACACCGGTGGTGCAGGGGCTTGTCTCTTCGCTGTGGGAGGAAATGGGCTGGGTCTGGGGCGCGATGGACGTCGCGATTCTGGATGACAACGTCTACCTGCTGCTGAGCGGCGCCGGGCCGACGTGGCTGTCGCCCTCGGCGCACAGCGGGGTGTTCCGGCTGAACGAGGACGGCACGTTGACGATGGTGGCGGATATCAGCGCCTGGCTGGTGGAGCACCCGCCGGCGTTCGTGCCGCCAGACTACGCCTCGGATGGCTCGCTGTTCGATCTGGAGGCGACCAGCGACGCGCTGCTCTTCTCGGAAGCGGTAGGCGGGCAGATCATCCGGGTGACACCGGCTGGCGAGATCTCGGCGCTGGCCGATCTCTCGGAGCAGCACCCGGTGCCGACCGGCATCGCGGTTGACGCCGACGACAACGCGTATGTCAGTTTCGAGACGACGCCGCCGTACGCGGAGGGCAGCACGAAGGTGGTGAAGATCACGCCGGAGGGCGAGGTTTCGGACGTCTGGACCGGCCTGACCCGCGTGGCGGACGTGGTGTTCGGGCCGGACGGCGCGCTGTACGCGGCGGAGCTTTCCACGAACAACACTGAGAGCTTCCCCTTCGTGCACCCGCACACGGGCCGCATCGTGAAGCAGACCGGGCCAGACACGCAGGAGGTGGTGGCTGAGGGACTCGACTTCCCGGTCGGCCTCGGCTTCGGCCCGGACGGCGCGCTCTACGTGACCGGACCGGCCAACGGCGCGACGGTCGAAGACGGCGGCAACCCGGGCGCCGGGTGGCTGGCGCGGGTGGAGCTGGATAGCAGCGCCGCCCCGGCGAGTGACCCGCCGACGTGCGTGCCGGCGACGCCGGCGGCGTAGCGGGCATAGAGGCAGGGTGGGAGCGTCACGCGGGGAGCGGGTGGCGCGTTCACGGGCCGATAAGGCTGCCAAGGCTGCCAACTTTTGCAGGTAGGGTGGTTTGGCAGAAATTCCAGATCGCTTGACCGCCTCTACATGAGCAGGCTTCGTTCGACGGTGCTACGACTCCCGTGTGATGTCCTGAGCTCGTCGAAGGACCTCGCCACATCTCCAGCGTGCCTCGCTTTGGAGCAGGGCCTGCGTGTGAGCGTGCTCGCGTAACTCGCTGACCCGAGGGCCAGGCCCTTCACGCTTGGTGTGAATTCGCCCTTGCGAGGCCAAACTGCCACGAAGAGCCCTCA
>JASGGF010000321.1:0-6263 GCA_047605145.1 Thermomicrobiales bacterium
CCCCTGAGGCCCGCAGGCCGTCTCCCCCCAAGCGCCCGCAGGCGCGTCTCCCCCTATCCCTCGGCGGCGCGCACCGTCGTCATCAGCTCCTTCACCCGCGCCGGGTCCACCGCGTTCCACGTCACGCCGTCCACTTTCAGGCTGGAGCCCACGATGGCGCCGTCGGCGTACGCGAGCTGATCGGCGGCGTTGCTGGCCCGAAAGCCGGTGTTGATCAGCAGCGGCACCCCGCTGTTCGCCATCACGGCGGCGACTTCGGCCACGCTGTTCGTCTGCACCGCCTGACTGGTGATCCCGCCGGAAACGCAAATCGCGTCCGGCATGGAGGAGAAGATCACCGACTTCGCCACCTCCGGCAGCGGGCGCGGCGCAATCTGCTCCGCGAACTCGGCGTTGATGTTGAAGATCAGGCGCACGCTCTCCGCGCCGATCTCCCGCCGGTAGCGGAAGGTATCCCCCGCCGTGCGCACCCACAGGCCGAAATCGCCGGCAAACGCGCCGGTGAAGATCTCCCGCGCGAACGCCGCGCCGGTCGCCGCCGCCACCGCGAGGGTCGCGTGCGGGTCCCACAGCACGTTGACGCCGAACGGCACCGTCACCTCATCGCGGACGGAGGCCACCACATCGGCCATCGCCGCCACGCTCGCCGCGTCGGCGTCGAGGCGGTAGGGGCGGTCGTTCTCGTTGCAGAACATCACCGCGTCGATGCCGCCCTCCTGCAGCGCCTCCAGATCGCGACGCACCCAATCGCGGATGTGTTGCATCCCCCCGGCGGCGTCGTAGAGCGGCGTGCCCGGCAGCGCCGGCAGGTGCACCATGCCGATGATCGACTTCTGCGTTTCGGTCAGTTCAGACAGCCAACTGCTGGCCACGGATCTTCACTCCTTCTTGTGGGACATTCCTGAAAACCCTGATTCATAGCGGGGCGGTACGCCCTGCGGGGAAGCCCGCCCTTCGGGGAGCCCTCACCCCAACCCCTCTCCCGATGCGCGGGAGAGGGGCTTTTCGCCCCGTATGGGCGAGGCCCCTGCGATATGGCGATGCCCGGCACGCCGCTGCCGCGAACCGGCTCCCCTCTCCCGCGCATCGGGAGAGGGGTTGGGGGTGAGGGCTTCCCCGGAGGGCGGCCCCGTTTACTCCGGCAACTCGTAGCGCCCCGACTTGCTCGTCAGGCGCAGGCGGAACACCACCGTGTGCGCTCCCAGCGCCGGGATCTCGCCGGGCGGCGGGTAGAGCGTGCGCAGCGCCGTCTCGCGCTCCGCCGGGTCGGTGATCTCCGCGAACGTCGCCTCCGCCACCACGCTCTGCCAGCGGTCCGCCGCCTCCGCGCGGTCCACCTCGAACGTCACGCGCGGCTCGGCGCGCATGAAGTCCAGCTTGCGGCCCGGCCCGGAGTGCGCGTACACCGAATCGCCGTCGTAGCCGTACGCCAGCGGCACGAGGTAAGGCCGTCCATCGCCCACCGCGCCGTGGGCGCAGCACGCGATGCGCCCCACGATGGCGGTCTGCAACAGCGCTTCGATCTGCTCGTCGGGAAGTACGCGGATAACGCCCATGTCGCCTATGTTCAGTACTCACGCGGGGAACGCTCCCCACGACGAATCACCCGGCGCATGGTATCGCGCTTTGCCGGGCGGCGCTTGCGCCGATACGCGCCGGGGTACGTGCAGACCTTACGGCGCCAGCAGCCCGCGCCCCAGCGCGTAGCGGATCAGCTCCGTCTGGTCCTTCAGGCCCAGCTTGCGCAGGGCGTTGCCACGGTGCGTCTCGGCGGTGCGCGGCGAAATGGTGAGCCGCTCCCCGATTTCCGCGTAGCTCATCCCCTGCGCCGCCAGTTGCAGCACCTCCCGCTCCCGGTTCGTCAGCAGGTCGTAGCGGTCCAGCGGTTCGGTGGCTACCCGCGCCTGCTGCGCGTAGGCATCCAGCACGCGCTCGGTGAGCGCGGCGCTCAGGAAGCGTTTCCCGGTCATCACCGTTTGCACCGCCGTCACCAGATCGCTGGTGGCGGCCCCCTTCAGCACATAACCCAGCGCGCCGTTGCGCAACGCCTCCTGCACAAAGGGTTCATCGCCGTGCATCGAGAGGATAATGACGCGCGTGTCCAAAGCCCCCTCCACAATTCGCCGCGCCACCTCCAGCCCGCCCAGGTCCGGCATCTGCAGATCGAGGATGGCGATATCGGGCCGCAGGTCCATAACGAGCTGGAGCGCCGTCAACCCGTCGGTCGCCTCGCCCACCACCGTGCAGCGGCAGCTCCCCTCCAGCAGCGTCCGCAGTCCCTGCCGCACGATGGGGTGGTCATCCGCCAGCATGATCCGGATCATGGCGCAGCCTCCTCGCTGGGCGCGTCGGTCGCCAGCGGAAACTCGGCGGTGATGCGCACCCCCTCGCCGGGCGCCGTCTCCAGGTCGAAGGCGCCACCTAGCAGATGCACACGCTCCTGCATGCCGCCCACACCGCTGGAGTCCCGCACCTGCGCCGCATCGAAGCCACGCCCCTCGTCGCGGATTGCTGCCAGCAGCACCCCGTCGCTGAACAGCGAGACCCAGGCTTCGCCCACCCCGGCGTGGCGGGCAACGTTGGTGAGCGCCTCTTGCACCACCCGAAACGCGGCAATCTCGATTTCGGGCGGGTAGCGCCGCTGCGCCACGTTCTGCTCCCGCAGGTGGACGGTGATCCCCGTCGTCGCCTGGTAGCGTGTCCGGAACCACTCGATCGCCGCCAACAGGCCGTAGCGATCCAGCACCTGCGGCCGCAGTTCCAGCGCCATCTGCCGCACCTGCTCGGTCAGCGCCTGCACCGTGACATTCACCTCCGCCAGCGCGCCGTCACCCCGGCCCTCGGCGGCCGCCAACTGGAAGGTCAACCCCGTCAGCGCCTGGCCAATCTCGTCGTGCAGTTCCAGCGCCAGCTTTCGCCGCTCCTCTTCCTGCACCAGCAGCAGCCGGCGCGAGAGGGTTCGGAGTTCGGCGGTTGCCTCCCGCACGCGGCGCTGCAGCGTTTCGGTGGTTTGCTTCAACGCGTCGATATCCGTGATCACGGACACCTGGCGCGTGATGTGGCCTTGCTCGTCAGGGAGCGGCATGGAGCTGACCCGCGCCCAGGTCACGCGGCCATCGTCATCTCGATAGCGCATCTCCAGCCCCGGAATCGTCGCCAGGCCTCGCAGGGCGCGGGCGCCCGGGAAGTCTTCCGGCGCGACCGGTTGCCCCTCGGCATCCGTCGCGGTCCAGCGGCCAAGACGCTCCGGATCGCGTGAGGGGATCGTGCCGGAGGGGAGGTAATAGTGCATGAGGGGGTTGGCCAACAGAATCTGGCCATTGTCCCCGAAGAAGCCGATGGCCACCGGCGCCGTTTGCAGCACGGTGGCGATCATCGCTTCACTTTGCCGGAGCGCGGTCTCCGCGATCTTTTTATCCGTCAGGTCCTGCGCGATCCCGCCAATCCGCCGCACGTTACCAGCGGCGTCCCGGATGGCAAACCCGGTGTCGTGAATCCAGCGGATGGCGCCGTCCGCTGGCCGCACGATGCGGTACTCCATCACCAGCGGCGAGATCTCCCCGGTCATCACGCGCCGGATCGCCCCACTGGCTCGCGCGCGGTCCTCGGGATGGACCAGCGCCGCCCAGCGGCTGATATCGCGCATCACCGCCTCGCGGGGTTCGCCCCACATCTGGTCATAGGCCGGGCTGAGATACTCCAGCTGCCCGCTCTCGGCATCGACGATCCACAGGGTGTCCGTCGCGTACTCGGCGAACGTGCGGAACCGCTCCTCGCTGTCACGGAGCGCGTCTTCGGCGCGCGCACGCTCCACTGCGGCCCAGGTGCGGTCCGCCACATCTTCCACGAGTTGGATGTCTGCGCGCGTCCAGTCTCGTGGCGTCCGGGACTGCACCCCGACCACGGTGAGCAACCGGCCCTCCTTGACCAGGGGAGCGACGATCCAGGCGCGCACGCCGATGGCGCGGTAGGCCGCCCGCTGCGCCTCCGACTCCGCCGCCTCCGTGTCCCGCACGCAGAGCGTGCGCCCGGCGCGAAACGCGTCCGCAATATCGGGGCCGTAATCGGAGAGCCGGAGCCGGTCCGGGGTCGGCGCCGCATCGCGCTCGTACCTCGCCGCCGGCGTCATCGTGTACCCGTCGGCGTGAACCTCCAGGTACATCGCGCGCATGACGTCGTGGTGCTCCGCCAGCAGCTTCATGGCGACCTGCTGGATGTCAGCCGGGTCCGCCAGCGACCGCAGGCTGTCGCTCAGGGTGAGCAGAAACGCCAACCGTGCTTCACTCTCCCGCAATGCCGCTTCCGCTCGTTGGCGCGCGGTGCTCTCGTCGACGAGCGCGCGGTACGTTTCCTCCGAGGCAGACAACGCATGCTCGGCGCGCGCGCGCTCCTCGGCCTCGATGTGGCGCGCGATGATGATGGCGGCGGCTTGCGCGATCAGGCCGCCGCGGGTCACATCGTCCGGCGTAGCCTCGCGCGGGTCCGGCCAGTACATCGCGAACGTCCCGACTGGCCGGCCATCCCGCGTCGCAATCGGGAAGGACCAGGGCGCCCGGAAGCCATACCGCTCCGCCACGTGCAGCCACGGCTGCCACACCGTCTCCTCTCGCACGTCGTGCGTCAGGACCGGTTGGCCGGTGGCAGTCGCCAGGCCGCAGGCGAATGACTCCACCCCGATGGGCCAGGCGTTCACCTGTTCCAGGTACGAAGGGGGCATATCTCCGGCGTCCATGATCGGGCGCAGGGAGGCGCCCTCGGCATTCGCAATGAAGAACGCCGAGCGTGCCGCGCCGCCGGTTTCCTCAGTAACGATCCGGGCCAGGATGTTCAGCGACGCCGCGAGCGGCGCGCCATCCATCGCCGCCTGAAAGGCGTCTCGCTGGTGGCGGATCCGCTGCGCACTCGTGCGCTGCGTGTCCTGGGCGTCCCGCCGGCCATCCGCCGCGCTGCGCGCCAGCGCAGCTTCCGCCTGAAGGCGGGCGGTCATCTCGATAACCGTGACCAGCACCCCGGCAATCTCGCCGCGCTCATCCCGCAAGGGGCTGTACGAGAGCGTGAACCACGCATCTTCGAGGACACCCGAGCGCGTGATGGGGTACAGCGCGTCCTCCAGCGTCACGGTCTCGCCGGCCCAGACCCGCGCGTAAATCGGCTCGTTCAGGTTCCAGACTTCCGGCCAGCAGTCGCGCGTGGGTTGCCCCAGGCCCTCCGGGTGCTTGCGCCCCATCACGTCGCGGTAGCCATCGTTGTACAGCTGGATCAGGTCCGGCCCCCACAGGGCAATCATCGGGAAACCACTCGCCACCACCAGTTCGACCACGGTGCGCAGGCTCTGCGGCCAGGCGGCGGCCGGCCCCAGCGGGGTGACCGCCCAATCGTGTTCCCGGATGCGACGCGCCATCTCGCTGTCGCCCTGCGGCCAGGGCTGCTGAGGCAAAGGAACCGGTCGCGACATGAAGGTCACTCCCTGAGGGCCGCGCGGCTGCCGATATCGCGCTGTCTGCGATGACGCCCGCAGATCGCGTGCCCCGGCGCTGCGCTACGGGCGCCCTCCGGCGAAATCACGGGTAATCCCGCATACCGTGGTGGCGGCGCCGCTCCTACGCTGGAGGCACTATGGCAACGCTTCCCGCAGCTTCCGCCACTGGCGCCATACCCCCGCACATCCTGATCATGGATGCGTGCGCGCCGGTGCGTGACCTGCTGCTCGATGCCCTGGCGCCGGCCGGGTACCGGCTGACCGCGTGGCATGCGCTGCTGGACATCGCGGATGTGGCGGCGCTCCAGCCAGATCTCATCATCATGGAGCGGGTGTTCGCCGGGTCGATGGCCGCCAGCCGCCAGTTCCTGCGCCAGGCGTCGCAAGACCCTACCCTGACTCGTGTGCCAGTCGTACTGAGCACCACGCAATCGCCGCGCGGATGCGGGCGCCCGGCCACTGAGGCCCTGCAGGATGAGGCTGTCCATCTGCTCATCAAACCCTACGCCATCGACGACCTGCTGGCGCTCGTCCAGACCTGCGTGGATTCCGGCCCTCCACCCGCCAGCCGCGTTGCTGGCCCCGGTTCGATGTCCCGCAAGCGGATCGACGCCATCACATGACCCCCCGGTATCTCAGGGCGTTGCTCTATCCTGACGGCAGCCTCAGCGCCCACAGTAGCCTGATCCCCTCAGAGGCCACCTGGCAGGCGCTCGGCGCCGTGCAGCAGGCTGGCGAATCGCGCACCTTCGGTGGCGCGGATGTCCTGGACCGCGCTCGTCCC
>JASGGF010000322.1:0-6240 GCA_047605145.1 Thermomicrobiales bacterium
CACGGCGGGGACGGCCCCGGCGGCCCCGCTGGCGCCGGACGCACCGGCTGGGAACGTCGCCGGGAGCACGGCTCCGGCCCACGTCCCTGCCGGGGCTGCCAACGCGACGCCCGTGAACGGTGGCAGCGTCGCCGGGACGGCTGGCAACGCCGCCCCGGCGGGCGGCGATGCCGCGCAGAGCGCAACCGGGGCTCCGGGGTTGTCGTGGCCGGTGGTGCCGCCGTGGCCGGCGCTTGCGCCGGTTCCGGCGGGAAGCGCCGCCCCGGTGACGCCCGCTCCTGTGCCCAGCGGCATCATCTGGATCGGCACGCTGAACTGGCATGAGCGCACCGGGGGGCAGCAGCCGGAGGCGATCGTGTACCACGTCACTGATGATCTGGTGTTCGGGAACGTGCGGTCGCACTTCACGAATCTCGCCTCGCAGGCGTCGGCGCACTTCGTGGTGGGGCGCGAGGGGGAGCTGTGGCAGTTCGTGCCCACCCGCCACGCGGCGTGGACGAACGGCGACTACGCGAACTGGCGGCGCGATATCCCGTGGCTGCAGGAGGCGATCGCCCGCTGCCAGCGCGGCGAGCGCAACCTCAACGATTTCACTTGCAACATCGAGTTCATGGGCAAGCCGGGCCTGCCCTTCACCCCGGCGCAGTTCGACCGCGCGGTGGAGATCACCCGCTACCTGCTGGACCGCTACCCGCGCATCCAGCCGCACCGGGGCCGGATGCTGCGCCACGCGGACATCAACGGTGACACCCGCCCCTATTGCCCCGGCCCGACGTTTCCGCTGCGCGAGCTGATCCTTGCCGTCGGCGGCGATCCCGAAGGGGGTGTCGCTGGGCTCAGGGGGTGACGGGCTGACGCCCTCAGGGGGTGTAAGGGGGTGCAGGAGGACGAACGAGGGAGCACAACGAGCCCGACAATGCGCGTCCGTCGTTCCCGTCGTGCTCCTTCACCCCCTGCACCCCCTGAGCGCAGCGACACCCCCTGAGGGCCGCAGCCCGACACCCCCTACTCGACCGTTACGGTCACGTCGTACACGGCGTTCATCAGGTAGCCCTTGGCGTTCCACGGCACGGTGTCCGGCTGGGTCAGGCCGCGCTCGTCGTAGGCGCGGGAGCGGAGCACGGCGTCGCCGGCGGGGCGGCCCACGGCGCCTCGAAGCGCACCCACGAGTGGCGGCCCGCCTCCAGCACGATGGGCGCGTCGGCCCACGTCGCGCCGCCGTCTGCGCTCACCTCGACATGGGTGATGCCGCCCCAGCCGCTCCACGCGTACCCCGCGATGGTCTGGTCGCCGGCGGGGAGCGTGGCCTCCGGGAGGGGCGAAGTGATGACCGACTTCACCGGCATGGTCGTCACCGGCGTCAGCACACGCTCCTGCTCGTCGATGATGACGTAGCTTTCGGCGTTGTAGTGGCCGGCGAAGGGGTGATCGATCACCTCCAGCCCCACCAGCCATTTCGTGTTGGCGATGCCGCCCCAGCCGGGAACCAGCAGCCGCACCGGGCCGCCGTGCGGCGCGGGCACCGGCTCGCCGTTCATCGACCACACCAGCAGGGTGTCGGGATCGAGCGCCTTGCCCAGCGGCAGGCCGCGCTGCATCTCGGGGAAATCGCCACCCTGCGAGACGATATCGACCGCGCCATCCTTGAGGCCCGCCAGTTCCAGCACCGCCGCCAGCGGCGTGCCGACCCACTCGGCATTGCCGATGGCGGTATTCCCCCACTTGGTGCCCTCCACCTCCGGCTCGAAGCGGGAGCGGCTATCCCCGGAGCACTCAAGGAACGCGGTCAGCGTCACCTGCGGCAGGCCTTGCAGGTCATCCAGCGTCAGCTCCAGCGGACGCTCGACCAGCCCGGTGACGGCGAGGCGCCACGCAGCGGGGTCGATATCGACGGAGACGGGGCCATTGGAGCGGATGAAGAACAGGTCGTTCGGCACGGTGAGGCCGTCGATCAACTCCAGCGGGGTACCGAAGGTGGTCGTGCCGTAGGGGATGAGGCGCGAATCCTTGCCGATGCTGGCCAGCACCTCCTGCGGCGTGGGGGTGATCTCCGGCGTGACCTCCGGGGTCGCCAGCGGGGTGGCGTCCTGCGCGGTGGTGGGCGCGGTGAGGATGCTGGCGATGGCGGGCGCCGCGAACCCGGCGGCGGCGAGCTGGGCGATGAGGCGGCGGCGCGACAGCTCCGGGGCGGAAGGGGTGGGGATGAACGGGTGGGTGGGCTGCGGCATGGGGCGCTCCTTTTCCGGGGAGTGATGGCGCGCCTGCACGACCGATGGGCAGGCGACTTGATCGCCGTCAAAGACGATCAACAAACTAGACAATACCACGAAGGGAGCAGGATGGTGGTGATGATCGCAACGCTGGGGCTGCTGCTGGCGCAATCGGGGGTGGAAGCGCCCTACGCGCTGCCGGTGGGAGGCCCGTATGTGCTGGCGACGTTGGTGGTGGGGTTCTGCATGAGCCCGATCATTTCGATGGTGAACCGCGCCCGATGGCCAGCGGAGGCCAAGGGCGTGGGCGCGTTCGTGTGGTGCATGGCGGCGGCGGTGCTGCTGCTGTACGCCGGCGATCAGCTGGATGATGTGCGGATGACAGCGGAATCGCTGGTGGGCACGTTTCTGGTCATCTTCGTGATGGCCATCGGGCTGTACCGCTGGTACTTCCAGCCCAGCGGGATTGCGGGGAAGATCGCGGAGCGGACGGGGTAACGGCGCCCTCTCCGCGCCCCACCACGGCGCCACCTACCACGATGTCGTTCCGAGTCCGCAGACGAGGAACCGCGCGCCGCCAACGCGCGGCGCAACGGCGCCTGCACTCCGCCTGCCACCGCGAACCTTCGTCCTTGGCCCACCTCCACCCCACGGACCGGGGGCGCCACGATGGGCGCCGTGTCCCCGGGAGTTGGGGGTGGGCGATCCCTCCTGCGGTCGGGATGACAAGGGGGTGGGGAAGGCCGCGGTGGAGGGCGAAGCACTGGCGCCGTCTCCGCGAACGTTGGGGGTGGGCAATCCTTCGACTTCGCTCAGGATGACCGTGTAGTGAATGGTGGAGTGCGAGCGGCGAGGCCCCGCCGCCAAGAGCTGGCTCCTCGCGCCCCGCGTTCGCAACGGGAGCGGGGCGCGAGAAGCCGCCCCCGGATGTGGCTGGACTGGCCGCGATGCGGCGAACAGCAGTTGCGTACGCAGGCGTTCGTCCGGGTGCGCGTGCGTCACTGACCTTACGCGCCGCAGGCCGGAAAACATGAGAATCCGTAGTACGCGCAGACTTGGCCGAACGGACACGTACTGGCCGTGCAAGGGCCCACGCTGGGGCCATCCTTGGTGCAGACCGACGAGCCCTTTGCGTCGTTGGTGCAGTCGCAGCCGGACCCGCACTGGGCATTCGTGGTGCACGTACATGCGCCGCGGATGCACGCGCCGCTGATGCACGTATTGCCGCAGCGGCCTCAGTTCGCTGCATCGGTGGCGATATCGACGCAGGTGTTATTGCACACGACCCGGTCGCTGGCGCAGAACACGCAGGCCCCGCCGGTGCAGATGGCGCCCGCCGGGCAGGCCACGCCGCAGGAGCCGCAGTTGGCGCGGTCGCTGGTGACCGGGATGCAGGCGCCGTTACAGGCGGCCTCGCCGCTGGCGCAGAACACGCAGACCTTGCCGGCGCAGATGGCGCCGGTGGGGCAGCCGCCCTTGCAGCCCTTCTTCTTCTTCTTGCGCTACTTCTTCGCGGCGGCATCGTCCGCCAGCAGCGTCGCGCCAGGGCCGAGCGCCGCCAGCGCGCCGAGGCTGTGGCGGCGGGTCAGGAGCCGTGAAAGCCGCTGCGTGGCGGCGTCGAACTGTTTGGTATCCAGAGCCATGCCACCCAAGATGCACGCAAGTCGTGGCATCACTGTAGAGGCGCGGTGTGGCGCAGGATATGGGTAAAACTACGCATTTTCGCGCACCGGCGCCGGCTGCGGCCGGTCTCCACGAGCACGGCGGGAGCCGTGTTCATGCTATCCCGGACGGCGGTCCTGATGGAGCGGCGGCCGCACGGCCGCCGCTGGATGGTGCGTTGACGAGCGCCCCGCCTAGTTCGGGCAGGACGCGAAGCAGCGCGAGGTGTCGATGTTCTGGCACTGGGTGGCGTCCGGTGAGTTCGCGCAGATGGCGCTGTCGTTGGAGACAGTGACCGTGGAGGAGCCGGGGGTGTTGACGAGGTTGAAGATCCCCGCCCCGCTGCTGCTGGACGTATTGCCGCGGACTTCGGTGCTGTATAGCTCCAGCGTGGCCGTAAAGGTCGCCTGATTCCCGGTGAAGATGCCGGCGCCTTGCCCACCGTCGTTCCCCTCGATGCGGCAGTTGCGGAGGATCGCGGAGCCATTGACGTTTTGCAGGCCAATGCCGGCGCCATTGGAGATGCGATTGTTGAGGATGTTGCACCGCCGCATTTCCAGCGCGCCGCCGAAATTGTTCACACCGCGACAGGAAAGGCCGGAGCCGCGCACGGTGCAATCGGTCATCAGCAAGGCTCCTCGCTGCAAGTCAATGCCCTGGAAGGGGGAGAGCACCCGCACGTCGCGGATGACCACCGGCGCTCCCGCGAGGCCGGCGTCCTCCAGGCGCACCGGGCCGACGATCCGCGTTTCCCCGGGGCCATCGCCCGCGCCGATGAGCGTCAGTTGCTTGTCGATGAGGATGCTGTTGTCGGTCGGATCGGGCTCATAGACGCCCGGGCAGATGTACAGCGTGTCGCCATCCGTTGCGTTCGTGATCGCCGTCTGGAGGGAGGTGAAGCCGTTCTCGGTGACGGTGCAGGCGTGGCAGATCCCCTCCACGCAGAGCGAATTGGCGGCGCAATCGGCGTGGCTGCCGCACGGCGCGGCGCAGGTGTTGGTGGCGTCGCAGAGCTGGACGCCGGGGCAATCCTCCACGCAGCCGTTCGTCTGGCTGTTGCAGCAGGTTCCGCTGTCGCAATCGCCGGGGCTGTTGACGCAGGACTGGCAGGTGTTGTTCAGGCAGATCAGGCCGGAATCCCCGCACTGGTAGTTGAAACAGCATTGCTCGCAGACGTTGTTGCAGCACGCGCCAGAAGCGCATTCGATGGCGCCATCGCAGGGCTGGCCTTGCCCGAACTTGACCTCGCACTGGTTGCTGGCGTTGCAGAACGCCGTCTCGTCGCAGGCGAAGGGGTCGTCGCAGGCCGTGCCGCAGACGGCGCCGGCGCAGCGGTACGGCTGGCAGGGGATATCGCCGCTGGTCTGGCAGAACCCCGCGCCGTCGCAGGTGTCCTGTGGGTGTTGCAGCCCATTGGCGCACGAGGGCCCGGCTCCGCACGGCTCGCCCAGCGGCTCCGGCACGCAGGTCGCCGTGGGGACATCGCAGGTCATGCACTCGCCGCAGGGCGGATCGCAGACGCAGGAGCCGCACTCGATGGTCTGGAAGCAGTTATTGGTGACCGGGCCGCACTTGCCGGCGCAGGTGGTGGTGGGTGCGTCCGGCGTGCAGGTGGGTGGCAGGGTGGTGGTGGCCGCCGGGGTCTTCTTGCGCTTCTTGCGCTTGCGCTTCTTCTCGGCGCTGGCGCCCTTGCCCTTGTGGCGGCGCTTCCGGGCCTCCGTGCCCTCCGGATCGAGGAACGCCAGCCCGGCGCCGAGCACGGGCAGCGCGGCGCCCAGGAGGGTGCGGCGAGAGGCTGCGCCCGCGATGGCGCGCACCAGGTGATCGAAGCGCGAATCTTCCATCAGGAGACCTCCGGCAAACAGGGCTGCACTGCACGATGCGCCGACGACTGAAAACTGCTCAGTTTCGAAATGCTGCGCGCCATTGTGCCGTGTACGACCAACGCGCTTCCATCGTCTGGCGCAGTCATCAATGCGGGAGGGCGAGTCTTGTAGCGTGCGTTACCGAGGCGTGCCGGAACTGGGTGCTAGCGCAGGCCAGTGATCCCCCTGGAGAGGAAGAGCACGCCGAACACCAGAGAGATGGTGACCACGATGGCGCGCTCGTGCGCTTGCAGCCACGCCATCGCGCTGTCCAGCAGCGCGGCGGTGCGTTGCCGCGCCACCAGCATGCCCAGCAGCGGCAGCAGCAGCAGCGCCTGCGCCGCTGCCACGTAAATGAGGTAGGCGGCGATGGCCTGCGGCCGCGCCAGTTCCCCCTCGCGGATAATGCCGAGCGCCGCCAGCGTGAAGACCCACTGCTTGCCGGAGATGATGAGCGACCCCGTGCTGAGCCCGAACGCGACCGGCGGCGAAATGGCGCTGAA
>JASGGF010000323.1:0-6219 GCA_047605145.1 Thermomicrobiales bacterium
CGGGCGGTGATGGCTGAGCCGGTGTTGAACTGCGGGCTGATGTCGTAGACGTGCCCGGCCTTGACCGCCGGCAGCAGCTGCCACGTCGGCAGCGCATCGACCGTCGCGGCGTCCTCCTGGCTCTCCACCTGACGCATGATCAGGTCGATATCCTTCAACATGGTGAGCTGTTCGGCGCTCAGTTCCACGCCAACGTCGTCGGTTTTGTCGAAGAAGGGTTGGTCCAGTCCCAGATCCTCGCAAACGGCCATCGCGAAGTCATTGGTCCAGAGGGGGATGGGGTTCCCGGTGGTCGCCGTGATGAACGCCACGGTCTTTCCGCTCATCAGGGGATCGATGGTCTGGCGGGCCTCTGCCACCTCGGCGTCATACCGTTCGAGGAATGGCGCGGCGGCGGCCTGTCGGCCCAGTTGCGCCATCTGCCCGGTCAGGTCTTCTCGCCAGACCGTGCGGTTGACTTCAACCGCCAGCAGCGGCGCGATCGCGGCGAGTTGCTCATTGCCATACCAATCGTTCCTGAAGCCATTTGCGCGCATCACGATCAAGTCAGGATCCTGCAACAGGATGTCCTCAAAGGAGGGCGCGAAGCCATCGCCGACAGGCAACAGCGTGATATCTGGCCGGGCGTACCCATCGAGCCTGGAACCCGGCTGCTCATCCGGCCAGAAGGTGTTTGCGCTGGCGACCACCGGCAGGCCGGCGATTGTGGCCAGTTCCAGATCGCCCCGGCCTTCCATCACCACGACGCGCTGCGGGTTGTCGGGCACGGTGAATTGCAGATCGAGGTACCGGAACGAGATGGCGCCACCAGCTGCCGGGGTCTGGGCGCGGGCGGGGTGGCGCGTCGCTATCGCAGCCGCTCCGGCCAGCGCGGCTGCGCACACCCGCCGCCGGGTGAAACGGGACGTTTGGAACTGTTGCATCAGGGCCTCGCACGGTGATTGACAGGAGCGCAGCGCATATCCGACTGCTTGAGTCGGATATTGGCGTGGTGGCGGCGCGGCGTCAAGCCCTGCGTTCCCGGGTCCGACCCTGTGGCTGCCACGCATTTCGACGTGCAAGGCCCGGTATTCCCGGCCACAAAACGGTCAGACGCCGATGCTACGAAGCATTCGGAGGTGGCATATGCCGTGCGCTTTATCCCGCGAAGAGCCAACGGGGCTCTACCAAAAGGAGCACGACGTGGCATCCGACGTTCAGGAAAAGCACGAAACGACTATTGCCGATTACGTGGGCGACATGGTGGCGCTGGAGCCGCACATCCATGAGGCGCTGAACCGGCAGCTCGATGAGACCAAAGACGACCCGGACGCCGGCGCGGCGGTGCGCGAGTTCCACGACATCGCGAAGCGGCACCACGCGGCGCTGAAGGCGATTCAGGAGCAGACCGGCGAAACCGCCGGCAACCCGATCAAGGCGGCGGGCGCGGCGCTACTGGGCGCGGCGGCGGGTGTCGTCGACAAGGTGCGCACCGAGGGCATCTCGAAGAGCCTGCGCGATGACTACACGGCGTTCAGCCTCGCGGCAATCAGCTACTCGATGCTGTACACCACGTCGCTGGGGCTGGGCAACAAGGCGGTGGCGGATCTCAGCGATCAGGGCCTGACCGACTACGCCGGCGCCATCGAGCGCATCAACGAGATCATGCCGGCCGTGGTTGACCGCGAGCTGCGCAAGGACGGACACCAGCCGCAGGGTGATGCCGTGGCGGCGACTCACAAGATGGTCGGTAAGGCGTGGCATTCGCAGACGGACGATTTCCCGGCCTAGCGAACCATTCCCGCAACAGGACGGCCCCGGCGCTGACGAGCGCCGGGGCCGTTTGCGTGTCCGAACCCTCGATCCACGTTCAGGGCGCCTCGGGCGGATCATCCGTGCGGGCGCCGTCCAGCTTCGCGCCTCGCAAGTTCGCGCCATCGAGCTTGGCGCCGCGCAGATCGGCTCCCGCGAGGTTGGCGTGGGCGGCGGTGGCATCCTGCAATGAAGCGTTGCGCAGGTTCGCGCCGGTGAGGTCGGCGTTCGTCAGGTCGCTGCGGTCCAGATTGGCGTTGCGCAGGGTGGCGTGGCGCAGGTTCGTGTCGTGCAGATCGGCTTCGGCCAGATCACTGCCGGCGAGGTTGGCGTGCGAGAGGTTCCGTGGTTTCGGCTGCTGGGCGTCGCTCATGGTTGGTCCCCCGGGAGTGTGGTTGCGCGGTGTTGGGCAATCTGCCCATGCCGCGCGAACGCACCTCGCGTGCCATGCGGTGATGGTGGCGCAGTAGCAACTCCCGACGCCGTGATGCCGCTGCTGGCTTCCGGTACGCTTGTCAGGCATGTCTGCGGGTTGTGGCAAGTTTCGAAGGAGTGACCTGTATGGCCCTGCCAGCAAATCGCCCTCAACTATCCAAAGAGGAATGGCTCGCGGCCCAAATTGCAGAGCAACGGCAGAAGATGGAGCAATGGCGGGAGTCGCATCCCGACGACTGGAAAACGCTCGGTGAATTGGTGATCGAACTCTTTGGAACGGATTTACGCGTGCTCGATCCTGCTAGCGACGAGTGCTACATGAACGATTTGTGCCGAGATGACGTCGATGCCAGTCGTTGACTTGTCAAAGTTCGGAACTCGTTTGCCGTCACAGGTCGTACTCGATAGCAACGTCAGTATTCATGTTCTAGATAGCGCTGGGCTCAATGTGAACTCTACAGTTACGCCGATTTCCGCTGATCTCCTTCGCATTGTCCGGCTAATCAGGGAGTTGCGGCAACAGCGAGTGACGACTGTCGTGACCCCTACTGTGGTGTCCGAAATGCTGCACGTGGCCGCACGTGGACGCTATCAACACCTTGTGCGAACGATGCCGCCTTCGGAAATGCAAGAGCGATACGGTCAGGTGATCCGCCATTGGGGACAACTGTACAAGCGTG
This sequence comes from Thermomicrobiales bacterium, assembly GCA_047605145.1. Lineage (GTDB taxonomy): Bacteria > Chloroflexota > Chloroflexia > Thermomicrobiales > UBA6265 > JACCXM01. The sequence continues at coordinate 2,907 of JASGGF010000323.1, forward strand.
ATGGCGCCATCCTGACTGAACTCATGACCAAACTCGAAGCGTTGCCGCGGATTCTCTACCTGAGCGAAGTCCTTTTTGTTGAACCATTGACCCCAACTCTCGGCCAAGATGATGGATTCATGACGGAGCTGCTTCGGTTGTCCAAACGCTACGGCCTTGACTCCAATGACGCCCGCATCCTCCTCGAGGCGCAGAGCCTTGACATTCCGCACATCGTGACACTGGATCGTGATATGCAGCGCGCCGCGCAGGATTTCACCGTCTACACGTGGTTGTGAACACGCCACGAGCAAGGCGAACGCCGCCTCGCTCGTGACGCTCCGGCAACGGGGCGAAGAGCGCTATGCCCCCAGCGGCACGCCCAGCCGCGCCGAGAGGCCGTCCAGCTCATCCCAGATCGAGGGGTGCAGGGCGATGCCGTAAGTTTCGCTCTGCTCGGTGGCGCGGTTCTCCGGGTCACCAGGGGCGATGACGCCCGTGTCTTCCGCGCCGATGGCGGGCGGGGTGGCTCGCAACTCGTCCAGCAGTTGCCGCACGTCCGCCGCGAACTCCTCCGGTTCGCGGAAGGCGTCGATGCGCCACGCCATGAAGGCGTGGCCGAGCCCGGGCTTCACCCCGATGCGCATGACGCTGGCGAGGTGCGTGCCCCACAGCGCACCTGCCAGTGGCCCGCAGAAAATCTCCACCATCGTGGCGAGGCCGTAGCCCTTGTAGCCGCTGGTGGCCTTTTCGCCGCCCAGTGGCATCAGGTACCTGGCGACGTGCGGGTCGGTTTCCGGCAAGCCGTCTTCGTCCACCACCAGCCCGGCCGCCAGCGGCTTGCCGGTGCGGCGGGCGTTCTCCAGTTTGCCGTAGGCGATGGCGCTGGTTGCCATGTCGAAAACGAACGGGGGTTCATCCGGGCCGAGCGGAACGGCGAACGCAATAGGGTTGGTGCCCAGAATCGGCACGCGGCCGCCAGTTGGCACCACAAAGGGGCCGGCGTTGGTCATGGCCATGCCGCCCAGCCCCTGCGCCGCCGCCGCCATGGCGTACGACCCCGCGATGCCGAAGTGGGTGCTGTTGTTGACCGTCACCATACCCACGCCCACGTCTTGCGCCTTGGCGATACAGGCGTCCATCGCCTGCGGGGCGAGCGCGAGCGCGAGACCGGTGTTGGCGTTGAAGCTGACGGTGGACGCGGTCTCCCGCTCCACCGTCAGCTCGGCGGTGGCGTCGATAATCCCCGCCTCGATCTGCTCCACGTACATCGTCAGCCGCGCGACGCCGTGCGACCACACGCCGCGCACGTCGGCGATGACGAGTTGATTCGCGGCGCGCGTGGCCGCCGCGTCGGGGACGCCGAGATGGGCGAAGACGTCGTGGACAAATTGGCGGAGATCGTCCGGCATGATGCGGCGGTTCGCCGCCGGGTCTACCTGAGGCAATGCGGTTTCCTGCACGGTGCGCATATCCATTGGTCTAGCCGCGGTCGAACAGTTCGATCACTTCGGCAAATCGTTCGATGTTCTCCGTGGTGCGTGGGTCGATGGAGACGAGGTGCTGACGCATGCCGAGCTTCGCGTACGCCTGCATCTCCGCCGCCATCTCGGCGGGCGTGCCCTTCACCGCGATGGGGTTCTGGTCATCCGGGTTGAACGTGAAGCGGGTGCTGCTGGTGCGCACCAGCGTTTCGGGATCGCGCCCGACTTCGGTACAGGCCTTGTCCAGCTCCGCCAGCATCGGCTGGATATCCTCCGGCTTCGCCAGCCAGTCGGAGTTCCACGCATCCGCGTAGCGGGCGGTCAGGCGCAGCATACGCGGCCCCTTGGCCCCCAGCAGGATGGGCGGCCCGCCCTCGCGCCAGCGGGGGCCGCGCGGGATGTTGAGGGCGCCCCGCGCCTGCGAATACTGCCCCTCGAAGCTGGCTGTGCCGGTGCGGGTCAGGCTGGAAATGATGTGCAGGGCTTCTTCGAAGCGGTCCACCCGGTGGTCGAAGGGGTAGCCGAACATGTCGTACTCCGGCTTGTGCCAGCCGCAGCCGAGCCCCAGCACGAAGTTTCCCTGACTGATGGAATCGATGGTCTCCGCCATTTTGGCGATGGAGCCGGGGTTATGGAAGCCGGTGCAGGCCACCATGGGGCCTAGCGGGGTGCCCGGCAGCGCGGCGGCGAGGCCAGCCAACGCGGTCCACGCCTCGAACGGGCCGCGTGGGTCGGCGTTGGGGTCCAGATCGAGCACGAAGTGATCCGGGAACCAGATCATGTCGAACCCGGCGTCCAGCGCCAGCTTCGCCTTGGCGACGAGGTCCCAGAACTGTTCGCCGTTGTCCGTGGGGTCGGTGGGGACCGGGCGGATGAGCGGCAGCATCATCGCGAGCGACATCGGGCGATCGCGTTTCGTCGTGATCCACCGCCCTGTGGGCGCGGCGCCCGCAGCGGGCTCCAGCGCTTCCCGGGTTGGTGCTGGCATGGGGATGATCCTTCCTCTCCTGCGCGCGGCTCGTTACGCAGGGGATCATCACACAGCCGCGCGGCGCTGTCAGCCCGCCAGCCCGGCCGCAACGGCCCCGAGCAGGGTGTCCAGATCAAAGGGCTTCAGCACCACCCGCACGTGCATCGTGTCGAGGTGGACCTGCAACTCCTCCACCAGCCGAGCGGCGCCGGTGCAGACCACAACCGGGATCGCCTTGGTCTGGCGGCTCATCCGCAGCAGTTGGAGAAACTGCCATCCACGCAGCTCATCCAGCACCACGAAGTCGAGCACGATCAGGTCCGGCGGGTCCCCCTCGACGCGCGTCAGCATTTCTGTCAGTTCCACCGAGAAGCCATCGGTGGAGACACGATAGCCTTCTTCCTCCAGCAGCGCCCGGAACAGGTCGAGTATGGCGACCGTATCGTTGATTACCAGAATGTGGGCCGGTGTCTCGTCGTTCCGCGTCACGAAGCCTCCATGTGCCAGCGCGCCACCCGGTCATGTCTCTGGTTGCGCGGAACGCACGATGCGTGCACGCCACTGGCACGCCACTGGCGACAACCGCGCCATGAATGACTCCCGGCTACCAGACCCCGATTCCCTGCTCACCAGCTGCGTCATCGTGCCCGCGCGGGATGAAGCGCATGGCCTCGCCGCCACGTTGCGGGCACTGTGTGGGCAGCGTCACGCCGATGGCCGCCCGCTCGATCCCGCGACGCACGAGGTGCTGCTGCTGGCCAACAACTGCGACGATGACACTGCCGGCGTGGCGCGACGGTTCGGCGCGGCCCACCCGGAATTTCGCTTGTGCGTGCTGGAAGAGACGTTCCCGGCGGAGCAGGCGAATATCGGACACGCG
>JASGGF010000324.1:0-6208 GCA_047605145.1 Thermomicrobiales bacterium
CCTCAAACATTGGGGCGCGCCACAGATTATTTTCGTGGGGCTGATCGCCGCGCCGGAGGGTGTGCAGCGGTTGCTGACCGATCACCCGGATGTGGCGGTGCACGTGGCGCTGCTCGATCGGCAACTCGATGACAACGCGTACATCCGGCCCGGCCTCGGTGACGCCGGCGACCGCATGTTCGGCACCGACCCGAGCGGCTGGAGCTAGCGTAGGCGTCCGGCGGGAGGCGGCGGCACGCAGCCGCCGGACGCTGTTGGCGGCAGGATCTGTCGCCTGACGCCTTGACTGTGCTGCCGGGAACCATGTCACAATCGGGGTGAGGCAGGTCGGATCGCCTGCGGCCCCTGCTCACGCCGTGCGGATTGTTTGGCGAAAAGTTCATGGCTGCGAATCCGGTGCATGTGATCCGCGACCCCGTGAGGTTCCCGCCGCTCCCCGCGCCGCTGACCCGATTCATCGGCCGGGATACTGACGTGCGGGCGCTTGCTGGCGCCGTGCGCGCGGGTGACTCGCGGGTGCTCACGCTGACCGGACCGGGCGGCGTCGGGAAAACCCGGTTGGCGCTGCAGGTGGCTGCAGAGCTGGACGATGTGTTCGCTGGCATGGTCGCGTTCGTGCCGCTCACCGCCGTCCAGGACCCGTCGCTGGTGCTGCCGGCGATAGCGCAGACGCTGGTGAGCGATGAGTCGGCGGAGTGGGTCGCTGTTGACCGCATAGCCGGCGCGCTGCAGGAGCGCCGGGCGCTATTGCTGCTGGACAACATGGAGCAGGTCACTGCCGCCGGCCCCGATCTGGTGGCGCTGCTCAACCGCTGCCACAACCTGTCACTGCTGGTCACCAGCCGTTTGCCGTTGCGGGTGACGGGTGAGCATCTGTATCGGGTAGCGCCGCTGGCGATGCCGGCGGCTGAGGCAGGCGATGCCTGGGGTCCAGCGGAGTTGGAAGCCCTCGAACGCACCGAGTCCGTTGTATTGCTGCTGGAGCGCGCCGGGCGAACGCAACCTCCACTCAAGCTGACGGAACAGGTGGCAGCCGATATCGTGGCCATCTGCAACCAGACGGATGGACTCCCGCTGGCCATCGAGTTGGCGGCAGCGCGGCTACGTGTGCTCACGCCTCGCCAGATTGCCACTCGGCTGCGTGCGCCGCTGCAGCTGCTGGACTACGGGCCGGTGGACCAGCCGCAACGATTGCAGTCGATGCGGCAGGCGGTTGCCTGGTCGTACGAGCTTCTGAGTCCCCGGCAGCAGCGGTTGCTGCGCTGGCTATCCGTGTTTGCAGGCGGGTTCGGCGCGACCGCCGTCGAAGCCATGGCGCGCGCAGCATCGAGCGATGCCGCCGAGGACCCGGGCGCACTCAACGACCTGACCGCGCTGATCGACGCCAGCCTGGTGCAACGTGTCGCCGACGCAGCCGGCGAAGCGCGCTACACCTTGCTGGAAACGATTCGCGCTTTCGGGCTGGAGGAGCTGACGCGAACAGGCGACCTGGATGCCGCTCGGGGAGCGCATCTGGCGTGGTGTTTGGTCTTTGCGGAGCCGGCAGGAGCCGAGCTGGCGGGCCCGGACCACGTGTATTGGTGGAACCGGATGGCCGTTGAGGTCGGCAATGTGCGCGCGGCGTTTGGGTGGGTGTTCGACCAGAACGACGCCGGTTCGGCCATGCGCCTCGGTGTGGCGATGTCCTGGTTCTGGAGCGCGCCCGCGTTTCACGAGGAAGCGCTGAGGGTCATGCGGCGGGTCATCGCGATGCCCGGGGCGCGGGCGATGCCGGCGGAACTGGCGGCCGCGCTGGGTGTTGCCGCCGGCCTGGAGCACTGGGTGCGCAACCTCGACCGCGCCGCGGGTCTGGCTGGCGAGCAACTGGCGCTGTGCCGCACCCTGTCGGACCGGGCTGGCGTCATTGCGGCGCTGCGGGGGCTAGGCAGCATTGCCATCGACCGCGAGGATCTGGATACAGCGCAGGCCAGGCTGGAGGAGGCCTGGGAACTCTCGAAGCTGGAGCCGCCGGCATGGGATGGCGCAGCAATCATCAATCTGCTGGGGGTCGTGGCGTTCGCGCGCGGTGAGTACGCGGCTGCAGCCAAACTGGCAGACGAGGCCGAGACCATCTGGGCAGAGCTCGACGCTATCGGTCACGTCGCGGCAGCCCGGATCAATCTGGCGCGCGCATTGGTTGAACTCGGGGACTTTGAGCGTGGCGCTGCCGTGCTGCAATCGGTCCTGGCGGTCGTGGATGTGGATGTGGGAGACGATGCGCTCGTACTCCACGGCTTCGAGATCGCCGCCGCCACGGCGATCCACGGCGGCGATGCTGAAGCTGGCGGGCGCCTCGTTGGCGCCGCGCTCGCCATGGCCCGGCGCCTCCGCCACCATCCCCGTCCGGGCATGCGGGAGTTCCGGGATCGCTTGCAGGCCACGTTGACGGTAATTCTGGGCGACGCGGCGTACGCCCGCGCGATCGAGGCTGGCGCGGCGTTGTCGCTTGTCGAGATGCTGGCTCTGGCGCGGTCTGTCGTTGAACGCTCGACCCTCGGAGAAGGAGAGGGTGGTCCCCGGGCTTCGGGCGCGCAGGTCCTGACGCCGCGCGAGCGCGAGGTGCTGCGGCTCGTCGGGGATGGCCTTTCCGACAAGGAGATCGCGATCGCGCTGGGCATGGCGCGCAACACGGCCTCTATCCATGTCCGCCGCCTGCGCGAAAAGCTGGGCGCGCCGTCGCGGACAGCGCTTGCGGCGCTGGCGATCCGGCAGCGGCTGATCTGATTGCCGGGCGTGCGGCAGGCCGCTGCCAACGTCGCCGGCAATCAGGGAGGGGTGTGTCCCGGAGCCGCTACCGTGGCTCCGGGCGCATCGCCACCGGGATGCGTTGCCGGCGGGGCAGCAGCAGTTGATGCAGGCCTCATTTGGCGCGCGGTAGCAGATGCTGTTGCTGACGCAGCCGCGTCACAGCAGGAGGCGCCGCAGCAACGGTGGGTGCAGGGCGCGCCGCAGATCACCTTCGTCGGGCTGATTGCCGCGCCGGCGGGTGTGCAGCGGCTGTTAAGCGACCACCCGGACGTGCCGGTGCACGGGGTGCTGTTGGATCTCCAGCTCGATGAGCACGCGTACATCGGGCCCGGCCCCGGCGACGCCGGGGACCGCATGTTTGGCGCCGGCTCGAGCGGCTGGAGCTGACGCTCAGGTCTGGCTCGTGGGGCGATCTCGAGCTCCCATGAGCGCCCGGCCAGCCTCGACATGACGAACTTCACCTCCCGCCTCGGGATGAGCGAATGGGCTGAAGCGGACCCCATGGCGCAGTGTCCCGTGACGGTGCTGGCCGGGGATTGCCGGGTGGCAGGCTGATTGCCGGTGGATCGCGGCAAACGGGTGCGCAGCCCGCCCCGGGATGGCGTGCGCCGTTGCTCGCGGGAGTTTCGCTTCTGATACCTGCCCCAGTTCAGCTATGCTGCGCGCGCTACACAATCAATACGTTATGACATTGCGCATCGTCGCGTTTCTGGAGTCCGATGAAGCATGGACGATCGCCAATTCGATGCCCTTTCACGTGCGCTGACGGCGGGTGACACCCGGCGCCGGGTGCTCGGTGTGCTGGCCGCGCTGCCGATGCTCGGTGGCATCCTGCCGGTCCCTGAGGAGGCCGAGGCGAAGAAGCGCCAACACCGGAAGAAGCGGCGCCGGCGCCGGGACCGCGACCGCCAGCACGCGCCGGGACCCGGCGCCGAGAAGAAAAAGAAGAAGAAAAAGAAGAAGAAGCCCCAGCCAGCGCCCGCCTGCACGCCGGAGGCGCAGGCCACCACGTGCGCCGGAAAGTGCGGAACGATCACCAACACCTGCGGTCAGGCGGTCGATTGTGGCCGGTGCGCCTGCGTGCCGGAATCTCACGCGCAGACCTGCAACGGGCGATGCGGCCTGATCACAAACACCTGCGGCGTCCAGATTGACTGCGGTGCCTGCGTGTGCGAACCGGCTTGCCCGGTCTGTCAGACTTGCAACGCCAGCACTGGCGAATGCGTCGCGGATCCGGCGCAGCAGGGCGACGATTGTGGTGGCGCGCAAACCTGTGAGAACGGAGTGTTCACGCCGCCGGATCGGTGCAATGCTGCCGGGTCGTGTCAGCCATCGCCGCCCGTGTCCTGCGCTCCGTACGTCTGCGATGGCGCCGCCTGCGGAACGAGTTGCAGCGACGACGAGCAGTGCGATGCGGGCTACTTCTGCAACCTTAGTCACACGTGCGAGGCGCTGCGACAGACTGGTCATGTTTGTCACTGGTCGGCGATGTGCGAATCCGGGTTCTGCGTGGAAGGCGTCTGCTGTGGCGCCGCCTGTGACGGGGTCTGCCAATCCTGCAACGTGGCCGGCTCCGTGGGGACGTGCGCAACCGTGCCAGATGGGACGGACTGCGGGTATCCCAACGTCTGCTGTGCGGGGACGTGCCAGGAGTGCTGCTCAGACGCGCAGTGCGCAGAGCTTTGCTGTGGCGGAAGCTGTGCCCGGAGGTGGCGCCCCCAGACGGCGTTCAACGTCGAAGTCGGGGAGTACGCCGGGTCCTCGAATCCAACCGGTGTCGCCGTCTCGGCTGACGGGCTCACGGTCTGGGTCGCGGATACCAGAAATCGACACGTCAAGGTCTGGGCCAGGCCCGATGCCAGCAGCACGGCCTGGAGCTATCGAACGCAGATCGCAGACGACACTCCTGGGAGCGACTTCAGCCTTCCAGAGAGTATCGCGGCCGCGCCGAACGGGCTGACGATCTGGATCTCGGATTCTGAAAAAGGCCGCATCTCCGTCTGGACTCGGCCAGATGCCGACAGCACGGCCTGGAGCTACCAGACGCACTTCGCCGCGTACGGCGCCATTGCCGTCGCGCCCAATGGGCGGACGGTGTGGGTCGCGGAAACCGCGAACAATCGCGTTTCGCTCTGGACGCGTCCGGATGCCACCAGCACCGCCTGGAGCTCCGAGACGCAATTCGGCTCCGGCAGCGCCGGGAGTGGTCCTAACGACTTCAATACGCCATCCGGCATTGCCGTTGCCCCCGACGGCCTGACCGTTTGGATCGCGGACACGTTCAACCACCGCATTTCGGTCTGGACGCGACCCAGCGTCGGCAGCACTGACTGGAGCTCCCAGACGCAACTCGGCACAGGATCGCTGGGAGCCGGACGCAACCAGTTCCAGTTTCCCCGCGGTGTTGCCGTTGCCCCCGATGGGTTGACGGTCTGGGTCGCGGACACAAGAAACAATCGCATTTCCATCTGGACCAGGCCGAACGACAGCAGTACGGACTGGACGAGTCAACTGGGGTTCGGCAGCCAGATTTCCCAACACGACGTGTTCTGGAACCCGTACGGCGTGGCCATCACCCCTGATTGCCAGACGCTGTGGATCTCGGATTACTACAACGTTGTCGTCGCGATTTGGGTGCAGGGGTGCCCGCCATAGGGCGAACAACGTGCAAGGAATGGCCGTCCGGACGGCTGCTCCTCGTGGCAGGCGCCGGGGTTCACCGGCAGCGCGGCGGCGCGCGCGCCATGATGAACTGCGGGCTGGACCACGACCAGCCGGAGCATATGGTCGTATCCGTCAGAGGCTCCAGTGCAAACAGGCGGTGGCGGCGCCGGTCCCCGGCATGGTTACCAGGGACCGGCGACTTAGCGGCGGCGCTTCTGCTGCCAGGTCATGCGCAGGTGGGGGATGCCGCGCACGTCGTAGCGGGGGCCGGCGGGGGTGAAGCCAAGGCGGCGGTAGAACGATTCGGCGTGCGCCTGCGCTGCGAGGACAACCTGCTGCACCCCGGCCTTTTCCGCCTCGTGCATCAGGAAGAGCATCACCTCGTGGCCTACGCCGGCGCGGCGCCACTCCGGAAGCGTAGCGACCCACGCCACGAGGGCCGGGCCGCCGGTGAGCGGCGAAAGGGTGAGGCGGCCCGTGCCGGCAGGCACGAGGCCGTCGTCCGACATCACCCGGGCAAGCGCGATCACGCTGCGGTTGTCGTCCAGATCGGAGACCCGCAGGTCGGTCACGCCCTGTTCGACGGTGAAGACGCGGCGGCGAATGTCCATTGCTGCGTCGTGGTCCGCCGGCGTGCGGGTGCGAGCGACCCGAATGTCGATTTCGGGCTGCCATTCGTCCGAGTAGTCCGGGATTGGCGCAGCAGCGCGCGTCCGCCAGATCGACATGGCGTTACAAGGTGGCCGGCGTCATGACC
>JASGGF010000325.1:0-6200 GCA_047605145.1 Thermomicrobiales bacterium
TCGACGGGCCGGTGCGGGTTGCACCCGCCTCTCGGGGCGGGTGGGGATTGAAACGCCGTGATTGTTGACGGTGACGGCGCGCTGTACTAGGTTGCACCCGCCTCGAGAGGCGGGTGGGGATTGAAACCGATCCGCCGGCATCGGGGTGGAGCTGCTTGGCGTTGCACCCGCCTCTCGGGGCGGGTGGGGATTGAAACCTGGTCTGGCGGTTGCTGTCGGCCTCGTAGCAGGGTTGCACCCGCCTCTCGCGGCGGGTGGGGATTGAAACGACCGAGGCGATGAACATCCTCGCCGCCAGAAATGCGGTTGCACCAGCCTCCCGGGAGTGTGGCGCCCTGCGCCTACAATGGGCCAAGCTCGGTTGCGTCGCCTCACGCTTACCAAGGACACCCCTATCGCAACCAACGCATTGCCCACCGCCAACGAGACCCGCGCCCTCCTCATCTGGGATGGCTCCTGCGGCTTCTGCCGCAACGCCGTGGACTGGCTGATACAGCACGACGGCGCAGACCGCCTCAACCCTGTCCCCTATCAAGACCTCCCCACCCCGCCCATGACCCCCGCGCTGCGCCAGCAGGCCGAGCACGCCGTGCAGGTCATCACCTCGCAGGGCCAGCAGCTCTCCGGCGGCCGCGCCGTGCTCTACGCGCTGCAGGTCGTCGGCTGGCGGCCAGCGCTGGTGCGGCTGGCGCAGCGCCGCCCGCTCGTCTGGGGCGTGGAGCTGGGGTACTGGATCGTCGCGCGTAACCGCGACCGGTTCAGCCGCGTCTTCTTCCGCGCCGGCAGCCCAGCCCGCTGCACCAGCAGATAATGCTGGCAACAACGCACGGAGTCTCGCCGCAACGAACCGGCGGACTCAATCCTTCAGCCGCAAACACCTTTGACGCTATAGTCAGCCCAGTCACCGCGAGAGCAACAGGAAGGAACCAACCGACACATGAGTGAAAACATCACCCCGGCCGAGCCGGAGCGCATCGAGATCCAGCACGTCCTCATCTCCTTCGCCGGCACGGGCACCAAGGCCCGCCGCAGCAAGGATGAGGCCGCCGCCCTCGCCGCCGAAACCCTCGCCCGCGCCAACGCCGGCGAAGACTTCGACACCCTCGTGCGCGATCTCACCGACGACTCCGCCCCCGGCATCTACCGCCTCGCCAACCTCGGCGTGGCCCCGGCCGGCCGCAACGAGTACCCACGCAACCGCATGGTCGCCGCCTTCGGCGACGTCGGCTTCGGCCTCGGCGTCGGCGACATCGGCGTGGCGGACTTCGACCCGCGCACCAGCCCCTACGGGTGGCACATCATCAAGCGCCTCTCGTAGGGGGAGACGCCTCTGCGGAGGCTTAGGGGGAGACGCTTCGCTTAGGGAGTAAGGGAGTAAGGAGAACGATTGGACGTGAACCCATCGTCGAATTCCTTATTCCCTTATTCCCTAAGCCCGCAGGCCGTCTTCCCTAAGCGCCGCAGCGCGTCTTCCCTACGTCTCGTACACGTCGATGTCGACAGAGACCGCCGGCCCCTCGGCGCCATGCTCATCGACCATCGAGTAGGTGAAGGCGTCGCTGCCCTTGAACGTACTCTTGTACGGGATGTAGCAGAACGACGAGGCGAAATACCATCCCTCCGGACAGGTGTAGAACGCCCCCGCCGTCGGCACAAGCTCGCCGTCCTGGTCCCGGAACCACAGCGCGCGATCCCCAATCTCGACGCCCACCGAGCAATCGGAACACGTCCCGGTCGGAGCCGTGTCGCAGCTCGCAGTCCGGCAGCGACGTGGCGGGCAGGTCATGTCCGCGCCATCCGGGAGCGGGGGCGCCGGTAGCCCGGTCGTCCACCCGGCAGCCCCCGTGTTCTCCAGCGACAGATCACTGAGAAACCCCTCGGTGGGAGTCGTCACAATGCGGAACCGCACAAAATCGCGGTCTGGCTCATACCCCGTCAACGTGATCGGGACGCAGGGGCTCCGCCACGGATTGCGTACGCTGATGGCATGGGCGACCGGCGCGTGGTTCACCCGGCAAACCCCTACCCCGTGTTCGATGTAGGCGCAAACCAGATCGCCGCAGCACTCGCTGGTGGCAGCGCAGGCCGCGCCCGAGTCCAGACACGCCCCGTCCGGGTCCGGGCAGGCGCCGGGCGTCGCCCCGGCCGCCAGCAGCGCCTCGCTCTGGTCGCTCGGGGCCGTGATCGTCTGCCCGTTCTGGCAGAACGTCAAGCGCTGCGACGTCCGGCCATCATCCGGCGTGTTACTGCTATTGGTGTTGCTGGTGGTGTTGCTGTTCCTGTTGGTCTTGCGCTTCCGCCGCTGCTTCCGGGCCCTCTGCTTGTCTTTGCGCGCGCCCTTCTTCCGCGCAGCCGCCCCGTCACTCGCCTGCGACAGCCCAGCCATGGCCGCGAACGCTGCGCCCAGCAGCCCCCGGCGTGTGCCCGGGGTCGCCAACGTGCGCGCAAGCTGGTCAAACTGGTGGCGATCCATGCAAAGCTCCCCGCTAGCGGTCAGGCCTGATCACCACACAATCTAGGCCCACTGCCCCCGGTTTGCCCCCAGTAGGTTCTACTGGGTTCTTGCCTATGCTGGCCCCATAACGCGGACACGCGGCTGTCCGCCGGGCGCCACCCGGCGCATTGCCCGACAGGAGAAGCACCATCATGACCAATGCCACGCCATCGCACCGGCGCACCGTCGGCATCCTGATTTTCCCGGAGGTCGAAGTCCTCGACTTCTGCGGCCCGTTCGAGGTCTTCGCCATCACGCGCAGCGGCGACAGCCTCGCTGACGACGAGCGACTCTTCGACGTCTACACCATTGCCGAAGAGGATCGCCTCATCCGCTGCCGCGGTGGCTTGCAGGTGCAGCCACACTACACCTTCGACAATCACCCCCCGCTCGACATCCTCGTCGTGCCCGGCGGCGCCGGCGCTGATGTCATCTACGCCGGCAACGACCGCGTGCTGGACTGGATCGCCGCGCAGGCCACCCAGATCGAGCTCACCACCAGCGTCTGCACCGGCGCCCAACTTCTCGCCAAGCGCGGCCTCCTCGATGGCCACCAGGCGACCACCCACTGGCTCGGCATCGACGAACTCAAGCAGCGTCACCCGGCAGTCGACGTCGTCTCGGGCGCCCGCTTCGTGGACGCTGGACCGGTCGTCACCTCAGCGGGCGTCTCCGCCGGCATCGACATGTCGCTGCACGTCGTTGGCCGCCTGTACGGTGAACACATCGCCGCCCGCACCGCCCGCATCATGGAGTACGACGGCTACACACCCAGCCCCGCGCAGTAACCGGCCGCCCCTCAGGGTGAAGGAGACACACCCCTCCCGTCGTCCGCCTCTCCTTCACCCCCCTGCACCCTCTGAGCGCAGCGGCGCCCCCTGAGCCGAAGGCGACACCCCCTACGTTCCGTACGGGATCAGCTCCGTCTCAATCTCCCCTACCACGCCCAGCTCCACCCGCGCCTCGATGAACGCGATGATCGTTTGCAGCATCTCCTGCGCGTGATTCGCCGAGTTGGAGACCACCACGATGGCGAGCGTTGCGGCACGGGCGTCGTCCAGATCCGCCACCTCGGCGATCCCGGCGTTGAACTGGTTGCGCACCTTTTGCGTGATCGAGCGCACCACCTGCCGCTTGTCCTTCAGGCTGAACGTATCCTCGAGGTAGAGCGTCACCCGCCCCACCCCCACCGTCATCGCCACCGGCGCCCCTTTCCCATGCACGTGCGTATCAGGCGCGGGCCGCCCGCCGCTTTTCCGTGTAGCGGCGCATCTTGGCCTCCGTGCCGCACCCCTCCATGCTGCACCAGCGCCGGCTCCCGTTGCGGCTGGTGTCGTAGAACAGCCAGCAACAGTCACAAGCCTTCACCCGCGCCAGATCATCGCCCGTCAGCAGGTCGACTGCCGAGCGCGCCACCTGCCAGAGCACCATTTCGGCCGCCGCCAGCCCACCGGTCGCCGCCCACGCCCAGTCCGCCCGGCCCTCCCGCAGCGTCAGGCGTGTCCGGGGCAGGCTCTGCGCATAGGCCTGTTGGATCACCGCAAGCTCGTCAGCAACTGGCGCCGCGCCGGCGGCAATGGCGGCAAAGACCGCCTGCACGGCCGCCCGCAACCGCAGCGCGTCCGCAAACAACGCCTCCGCCGCGCCCGGACGGAACCGCGCGGCTCCTAGCAGCGCCATCACCTCCGCCTCGTCCAGCAACCCGACGTGCCGACCCCAGCGCGCCAGCCCGCCGAAGCCGGTCAGGAACTCCTGCGGCTCCGTGAGGGGCGATTCCACGGAGTTGGCGAAATCGAGGCACAGCCGCTCCCCCAGAAGTCGGGGAAACCCCGCTTGCAGCCCCTGTCGCTGGGACGATGTCGCGGCCGGTTGGCTCATGTCACGCTCACTACCATCAGCCCATGTTACCACCAAACACCACTTGACCGGAATGCCGATCACGCACATCCTGTTTCCAGCAAATGCTCGTTTACCGGAAACATTCGTCAAGTTGGCAGGGGATGTCATGAGCAGCACAGCGAGTTCACCGGGCGTGGCGATAGACGCCCCCACTACGTGGCGCGTCACCTTCCACCGCGTTTGGGCCGCCCTCACTGTGGCCCTCTTTGGCGCCCAGATCTCGACGCTGGCGCTCCCGCTTGGCGCAGCGCTCTCGCTCGGCGCTTCGCCATTGCAGATGGGCCTGCTCGTCGCCGCCGGCGAAGCGCCATTCCTGCTCTGCAGCTTGCCGTGCGGCGTCCTTGTCGACCGCGTCCGCCGTTGGCCGCTGCTCATCGCTGCCGATCTCAGCCGGGCGGGGCTGCTGAGCCTGATCCCGCTCGCCGCCCTGCTCGGCGGGCTGCGGCTGGAGTTGCTGTACGTCGTCGCGTTTCTTACCGGCGCCGGCAACGTGCTCTTCGATGTCGCGCACTACGCCTACATCCCGGCCCTTGTCCCCCGCAGCGAGCTGCTGCGCGCGAACGGGCGCATTCAGGTCAGTTACTCGGCGGCGGAATCCGCCGGGCCTGGCCTGGCGGGCGTGCTGATTCAGGCGGTCTCGGCGCCACTGGCCATGCTCGCCACGGCAGGAACCTATCTCATATCCGCCGCGCTTCTCGGCAGCAACCGGCGCCCGGAAACCCCGGCCTCCTTATCAGCAACGGAAGGCGGGATGCGTGAGGCGATCATGGCCGGGCTGCGCGCCCTACTCAATCAGCCACTCCTCCGTCCCATCGTGCTCACCTCAGCGGCCATCGGGGTCTGCCAGTACGCCGTGCGCGCAGTGTTCGTGCTGTACGTCACGCGCGAGCTGGGGCTGGATGCCCTCCAGATCGGGGCGATTCTGGCCGTGGGCGGCATCGCGGCCGCGCCGGGCGGCTTGCTCGCTGACCGCGTAGGTGCGCGCTTCGGCAGTGGCCCGGCGATCTGGGGCGGCTGGCTGGGCGAAGGCGCGGCGCTGCTGCTCCTCCCCTTCGCCACCCCCGCCACCGCCATCCCGCTGCTGGTCGCCGCGCAGACGCTGGGAGGGCTGGCCGGCACCATCGCCAACGTCAACCAGTGGAGCCTGCGCCAGACCCTCACCCCGGATCACCTGCAGGGCCGCGTCACCGCCAGCCACCGCTTCCTCGTCTACGGCGCCTTTCCGCTCGGCGCGCTGCTGGGCGGCGTTCTCGCCTCCGCCATCGGCCTGCGCCCGGCCTTATTCCTCGGCGCGCTCGGCGCCACCCTGCTGCCCCTCTGCCTGCTCCGCACCCCGCTGCGTGGCAGAATCGGGCGCTAGATCCGAGTGCACCGAAACCGTGTCTCGTGCGCGGTCGAGAGACCTCGTTTTCCAGCACAATCGGACGACGTCTCTCACGCGTGGTGTGCAGTGGCATCAGCGCGGCTGTTTTCCCGCGGAGAAGCCCTCACCCCACCCCCTTGTGATCCCGACATGGTGCGAGACTCGTGTTTGCCGGCGCAGACGACGGGATTCGGGGGAGAATGCAAGGCGTCACGTCCGGCCCGCTGGGGGCACAATCCCCTGATACCCCACCGGAAAACCCATGCATGGGTCTGAAACAATGGCCTTGGATAATTGGCGGTATCTGTACATCACCTGACCTCAAGTGGCTTTCCAACTCCATTCATGGGGCTTTCGTCAGAATGCAGTTGAAGGGGGTCTTCAGCCCCAATCCCTCTCCCGATGCGCGGGAGAGCAGAGCCTAATCGCATCGTCGGGGAGGTC
>JASGGF010000326.1:0-6190 GCA_047605145.1 Thermomicrobiales bacterium
CCCAGGAACCGCACGGGAAGTAGCTCCACCCCTAACTTACAAGGAACCGCGCACCGCCAAACCTCGCGAAGACGGCGCCAACTCTCCGATTGCCACCACCCAGCTTGCCCTGCCCCCGCCTCCACCCCACGGACCGGGAGCGCCATGACGGGCGCCGTCTCCCCGCTGGTTGGGGGTGGGCGATCCCTCCTTCGTCGGGATGACATCGTGGTGGGGGAGGCAGCGGTGGAACGCGGAGAGCTGGCGCCGTCTCCCCGCTGGTTGGGGGTGCTCGGTCCCTCGCTGTGGCATCGGGACGACAGCGTGGTGGGGGAGGTCGGGGTGGGGAGCGGCGTGGCGCCGGGACGCACAGCGGGGCAAACAGCGCGTACGCCGTTCGCCCCAGAGACATGGCAGGTTGTTTCGGCGGTCGCCGACTAGTCGACCGAGGCGCGCTCCATCTCGTGCGCCAGCAGGACCGCCTCGGCCACTTCGCGCATCGATTTGCGGGTGTCCATGCTGGTCTTGCGGATGCGGTGGAAGGCGTCCGCCTCGCGCAGGCCGAGGGTTTCCATCAGGACGCCCTTGGCGCGCTCCACGACCTTGCGGGTCTCCAGCGCCTCGCGCAGGTCGCCAACCTCGCGCTCCAGCGAGCGGAACTCGTCGAAGCGGGCCACCGAAAGCTCGATCACCGGCAGCAACTCGGCCGGGCGGAACGGCTTGACCACATAGCCGACGACGCCGGCCTCGCGGGCGCGCTCCACCAGCGGCTGATCGGAGTACGCGGTGAGCAACACCACCGGCGCGATCTTCTCGCGGGTCAGCTCCTCCGCCACCGTGATGCCGTCCAGCTCCGGCATCTTGATGTCCATGATCACGATATCGGGCAGCAACTTGCGGGCGAGATCGAGCGCTTGCCGCCCATCACCAGCCTCGCCGATCACGTCGTAGCCAAGCTCGGAGAGCATTTCGCGCAGGTCGAGCCGGATCAGCGATTCGTCATCGGCGATCAGGACTCGCCAGGCCCGGGAGGTTCCATTGGACGCGCTCATGGGCGGGGTCCTCAACTATGCGAAACCAATACGGCGACGCCTGCCGCCGCAGGAGATACGCGAATCAGCATACGCAGAAAGCAATTGACAACGAGGTGAGGGGGATATGGTCGGGGCGAGAGGATTCGAACCTCCGACCACCGGTACCCCATACCGGTGCGCTACCGGGCTGCGCCACGCCCCGACTGAAGGCGAAGTGTAGCACGCGGCTTCCGGATCAACGCAGTTCCCGCTGCCAAGGGGGGCCGGCTCCTCCCGGCGCCCGGCGGAGATGATCGCCCATCGCCGGGGCATGTGCCTCGTGGTTTGCGCCCAAACCGCGCCGCTGCCAATGCGCACGCGACCTCTTCGCCTCCCGGCGCGCAGCGGCGTGGCAGGAACGGTAGACTGCCGATACGCCATCGACGAGATCCTTCGACTTCGCTCAGGATGACGCGAATTGCGCGCCCGACAAGGAGACCATTGCTCGTGAGCACACCGCTGGACACCGCGTTGCCGCCCGTTCCCGAGGGGATCCACCCGTGGGTCGCCTCCTGGCAGGACCGCATCGGCTTCGGGGTCAGCATCTTCCCGCAACCGCCAGACTGGCAGCGCTTCATTCAGCTCGTGCAGCGCATGGAAGCCCTCGGCGTCGATTCCTACTGGAGCTACGACCACCCCGCCGCCCACGCCGATTGCTGGACCGCGCTCTCGGCGCTCGCCGTTTCTACGGACAAGATCCGGCTCGGCACCATGGTCGATTGCATCTACTACCGCACGCCGTACCTGCTGGCGCGGCAGGCGGCGGATATCGACCGCGCCTCGGGGGGGCGACTGGTACTGGGGCTGGGCATCGGCCGGCTGGAAGAAGAGTTCGCCAACATGGGCCTCGCCTACCCGCCGACCGCTGAGCGGCAGGAAGCGCTGGAGGAAACGTTCGCCATCCTGCGCGGGCTGTGGTCCGGCAAGCGGTTCAACTTCCAGGGCAAGAGCTTCGCGGCGTCCTCGCCGGGGCCGTGGGGGCATTTCCTGCCGCCGGTGCAGGAGCCGTACGTGCCCTTCCTGCTGGCAGGCGGCGGCGAGAAGACGACGCTGCGGCAGGTGGCGCGTTTCGCCGACGCCTCCAACATGGGCGCGCACCCGGCCATCGGGCAGGCCGTCACCGAGCACGACATCAGCCGCAAGTTCGATGTGCTGCGCGGCTGGTGCGAACAGTACGGCCGCCCGGCGGAGAGCATCCTGCGCACGCACTTCACGATGCCGCTGATCCTGGCGCCCACGCAGGCGGCGCTGGAGCGCAAGCTGGCCGCCATGCCGCAGGAAACGCTGGCCTGGTGCGGCGATGCCCTCTTCGACGGCACGCCAGAGGACGCCATCACGTATTACAAGGAACTGACGACGCTGGGGTTCCAGTATTTCGTGGTCAACATCCTCAACGGCGATGAGGAGACCATCGAGCTGCTGGGCACGGACGTCATGCCCGCCTTCGCCTGAGGCGGCGGCCACCCCCGCCAGGCGAGGCCCGCGATTTGTCGCGGGCCTCGCCCTCGCCACCGCAGCGTTGGCGAAAGCCGCCTCGCCGGGCTGACAGGGCAGTCCAGCGATCAACGTCTTGCCGGCATCATGACGCGCTGGACTGATGGTCGCATCGGGGAAATCCGCCACCTTTTCGCGTCAAACCGGGCGACGGCGCGGACAAACGACAAGTCGTCACGGCAAAACGCTAAACCGGCCTCGCCTCAGCTCCGCCGCGTCAGCAGGCCCAGCGCGGTGGCGCGGGCAACTGCCGCCGACCGCCGGTCAACATCCAGCACGGCGAAGATGGCCGTCAGGTGGCGGTCGACGGTGCGCGCGCTGATGCTGAGCGCATCGCCGATCTCGCGGTTGCTCATGCCATCCGCCACCAGGCGCAGTATCTCGATCTGGCGCGGGGTCAGCGCGTCGTCATCGCGTAGGCGTTCCGCCACCTGCTGCCGCACCAGCACGAACAGCGGCTCGCCGTCCGACACGTCCCCGACGTGCAACGCCTCCATGGCCACGTCGTGCCGGGACATCTCGCGCCCCGCCGCCAGCGCGCCCGCCACCCGCGCCGCACCCAGCCGCCGGAACAAGGTGGCATCCGCCGCCGCGATATCGAACAACGGGTAGCGGTCGAAGGCGTCTTCCTCGCGCAGGCGGGCCACGCCACCCAGCAGATGCGCGGCCGTCTCGCAATCGGGGCCGGTCATCAGCAACCGCGCAATTACCTCGATCGCATCCGCCGCGTCGATCCAGTCATCCAGCTGCAGATAGATGGTGAGCGATTCGCGCGCCGCCGCCAGCGCGTCAGTCAGCCGCCCCACCGCCGCCAGCGCCGCCGCCTCGATGTAGATGGCCGCCGCCAGGTGCGCGCGGTTGCCGATCTGGCGAAACTGGCGCACGGCGTCCGCGCTGAGCGGCCCGGCCGTAGCGCTGTCGCCGAGAATCAGCAGCACTTCAGCCGTGTTGGTGCTGGCGGCCGCGAGCCGGTCGGAGTACCCCAGCGTTTGCAGCACCTCGCGGCTCTTCCGGTAGTACCCCAGGGCCCGCTCGTACCGTCCCAGCCGCGCCGCCACCTCGCCCAGGTTGGAGAGGATGATCGCCTCCGCCGTCAGGTCGCCGCTCCCCTGCACCAGTGACCACGCCTCGCGGTAGGCGCGCTCGGCCGCGTTGTTGCCGCCGCGCACATTCGCCAATTGCCCGAGGTACATGGTGCTCAGCGCGGCCTGCGCGCGGTCTCCATCCGCCAGCGCCAGATCGCGCGCCTCGGTGTGCGCCGCCTGCGCGTGGTCAAAGGCGCGGCGCCCGGCGTGCACCAGCCCCAGGGCGTCCAGCGCGTGCGCCAGCTCGCGGACAGCGCCGCCCTGCCGCCCGATCACCACCGCCTCGGTCAGCGTGGCGGCCGCCACGCCCAGGTTGCCGGTGAGATAGTGGAGCACGCCAGATTGCCGCAGCGCCCGCACATACGCCGGCGCCTCGACTGCCTGCGGCTGCGCCAGCACGCGCCCCAGCAGGCCGAGCCCCTGATCGTAGCGGCCACGCAACTGCCAGTACGGTCCCAGATCGGCGGCCAGGCCCAGCGCGGCAGCGACATCGCCGTGCGCGAGAAGCCACTCCAGCGCCGCCAGCATGTTGTCGTGGTCACGGTCCAGCGTGGCCAGCAGCGCGGCCTGTTGGGCGCCGCGCAGTCCCCCGCTCAGCCGGCGCGCCTGCTCGCCGTAGGAAGCCGCGTGCCGCGCGGCCACGGCGGTCAGTTCGTTTTCAGCCGCCAGCTGGTCTCGCGCAAACTCCGCCAGGCTTTCCAGCAGGCGGTAGCGCGCCTGCGCCGGCGCCCCGCTGTGTTCGACCACGACCATGGAGTGGCGGACCAGGTCATCCAGCAAATCGAGCGCCAACGGCGTGGCGGCCACCACCTCGACCGCCGTCAGATCGCTCCAGCCGGCAAACACCCCCAGCGCCCGGAACAGCGCCGCCGCGCCAGGAGGGAGCAGGTCGTAGCTCCAGGCGATCGCCGCCTGCAGGGTGCGCTGCCGCTCCACCGGGTTGGCGGCGTTCTGCAAGAGCGCGAAGCGCCCATCGAGGCGGCTGGCAATCTGGGGAATGGCCAGCACCCGCGCCCGCGCCGCCGCCAGCTCGATGGCCAGCGGCAAGCAATCAAGCCGCGCGCAGATCTGGTCAACTGCGTGCAGGGTCTCCGCATCGAGGGGCAATGGCAGATCGGGCTGTTGCTCCTGCACGCGCTGCACGAATAGCGCCGCCGCATCGGCCAGCGCCAGCGGCCGCAGGGGGACGCGCTCTTCCCCCGGCACATCGAGCGCCACCCGGCTGGTCGCCAACAGGCGCGACCCGCCGCCTGCCGCCAGCAGCGTGCGCGCCAGCTCGGCGACCGCCGGCAGCAGGTGCTCGCAATTGTCGAGGATGATCATGAGCTCGCGGTCACGCACGGCGTCCCGCAACCGCTCCACCAGCGAGGCGTGCGCGTCCTCGCGCAACCCCAGCGTCCACGCCACCGTCGCCGCCACGCCCTCGGGCTCCGCCACCGCCGCCAGATCAACGAACCAGACGCCATCCGGCCACGCGGCAGCCATCACGGCGCCGGCCGCCAACGCCAGGCTGGTCTTGCCGGCGCCAGCTGGCCCAACGATGGCGACGAGCCGCGCCCGCGCCAGCGCGCCCGTCACCCGCGCCAGATCCTGATCCCGCCCGATCAGGGGCGCGCCGGGACCCGGCAGGTTGCCCGGGCGGGAGACCGGCGGCAGCACAGCGCGCTCGGGCGGGTCGTCGCCCCGCTCCATCTGCTCCAGCCGGGCAATCGTGCTCGGGTGCGGCTGCGCCCGGCCCTGCTCCCAGCGGCTGACCGTGATGTTGCTGACATCGAGCACCTCCGCCAGCTGCACCTGTGAAAGGCCCAGACTCCGGCGGATGGCTCGAATTCGCTCGCCTGTCATCGACACGGTCATGCTTGGCCCTGCGCGCGGCCGGAATGCTTCCAGTTGGACCGCTACAGTGTTCCCGATCTGGCGCCAATTGTGTAGGGAAACCCCTATGACCGATCTTCCCCCGCCCTCGGAACCGTTCGACATCAGCGTCGCGCTGGAGCGCGTGGCGGGGGCCGTAGCGCCGTACCCGAAAGCCGCGATGTTCGCACTGGCGGAGATGGGGTACGGCTCGCCGTTTCAGCAGTTGGTGGCCTGCATCATCTCGATCCGCACGCGGGATGAGGAGAGCCTGCCCCTCAGCCAGCGCCTGTTCGAGGCCGCGCCAGACGCGGCGGCGGTGGCGGCTCTGACGCCGTCGCAGATCGACGCGCTGATTGCGCCGAGCACGTTTCACGAGCGCAAGGCGCAGCAAATCCACGCCATCGCCGTGCAAACGGCGGCGATGCCCGGCGGCGAACTCCCGTGCGACGAGGGGGTGCTGCTGGAGTTCGCGGGTGTGGGGCCGAAGTGCGCCCACCTCACGCTGGGGGTGGCCTGCGGGCAGCCGAGCATCAGCGTGGATATCCACGTCCACCGCGTCGTGAACCGCTGGGGCTACGTGACCGCCAGCACGCCGGAGCGCACCATGGCTGCGTTACAGGCGGTCTTGCCGGAGCACTACTGGATCGCCATCAACGCGCTGCTGGTGCCCTTCGGCAAGCACATCTGCACCGGCAGCGCGCC
>JASGGF010000327.1:0-6166 GCA_047605145.1 Thermomicrobiales bacterium
GCTGGCGACGTCATTTTCGGCCTCCAATCACAAACTGTCGGGATGACAACCCCCAGCCCCTCTCCCGATGCGCGGGAGAGGGGAGCCAACCAGCAGCGTCGGGGTGGACTTTTGACGTCACCATGCCGAATCTGGCGCCATTGTCCGGAGTGAAAGCCCCTTTCCCGCGCATCGGGAGAGGGGTTGGGGTGAGGGCTTCTCGCCGTTTCGGGATTCCCGGGCGAATTGGCGCCAAGCGTTCTCGACTGCGCTCGAGACACGAGTTTGGCGCCCCGCTAGTCCTCGCCGAGGTACGCCTTGCGCACCATGTCGTTGCCGAGGAGTTCGCGGCCGGTGCCGGCGAGCACGATTTTGCCGGTCTGGATGACGTAGCCGCGGTGGGCAATGGCCAGTGCCTTGAGCGCGTTCTGCTCCACCAGCAGCACCGGAATGCCCTGCGCGTTGATGTCCACGATGATCTGGAAGATGGTGTCCACCAGAATCGGGGCCAGACCGAGGGAGGGCTCGTCCAGCAGCAGCACCGAGGGCCGGGCCATCAGCGCGCGGCCGATGGCCAGCATCTGCTGCTCGCCGCCGGACATGGTTCCCGCAATCTGCCCCTTGCGCTCCTCCAGCCGGGGGAACAGGGCGAAGACGCGCTCCAGATCCGCTGCGTCCGGTTTGCCGTGGACGTAGGCGCCCAGCTCCAGATTTTCCATCACCGTCATGCGGTTGAAGATGCGGCGACCCTCCGGCGAGTGCGCCACGCCCATGCCGGCCACCACGTGCGCCGGTTTGTCGCTGATCACCTTGCCGCCCAGGACGATGTTGCCCACGCGCGGGCGGATCAGCCCGGAGATGGAGTGCAGGGTGGTGGTCTTGCCGGCCCCGTTGGAGCCGATCAGGGTGACGATTTCGCCCTGCTCCACTGCCAGCGAGACGCCTTTCAGGGCCTCGATATTCCCGTAGAACGTGTGGATGTCGTTGACTTCCAGCATCGCCATGGCGTTACCGTGCTCCCTGGCTTGGCGGCGCCGCGGCGTCGCTGTCGGACTGCACGGCCTCGATCGCCGTCTCGATCGCGGTCTCGATGCCTTCGCTGGCGCCGGTGCCCAGGTACGCCTCGATCACTTTCGAGTCGCGCTGGACGTTGCGCGGGGTGCCGTCGGCGATCTTGACGCCGTGATCGAGCACCGCGACCTGATCCGAGATGCCCATCACGACCTTCATGTCGTGCTCGATGAGCAGGATGGTCAGGTCCATGTCGCGGCGCAGCCGGTCGATGAAGCGGCGCATCTGTGCCGTTTCGTTCGGGTTCATGCCGGCGGTGGGCTCGTCGAGGAGCAGCAGCTTCGGCTCGCTGGCGAGGGCGCGGGCAATCTCCAGGCGGCGCTGGTCGCCGTAGGCCAGGTTCTTGGCCGTCACCGGGCCTTGCCCCCGCAACCCGACGTAGTCGAGCAGTTCACGGGCGCGCTGGTGAGCCGCCTCTTCCTCCCGCTTGACGGAAGGCAGGCGCAGCACCGCGCTGATCGGCGAGGAGTGCAGGCGGGTGTGCATGCCGATCAGCACGTTGTCGATGGCAGACATGTTGGCAAAGAGCCGGATGTTCTGAAAGGTGCGGGCAATCCCCCGGGAGGTCACCTGGTCGGGGCGCAGCCAGCTGGAGCGGGTGCCGTGCGAGCCATCCGAGAAGATGGTCTGGTCGCTGAAGCTGATCTGCCCCTCGGTGGGGCGGTAGATGCCGGCGATCATGTTGAAGACGGTGGTCTTGCCGGCGCCGTTGGGGCCGATGAGACCAGCGATGGCGCCACGGGGCACGGAGAGATCGAGGCCATCGACCGCGACGAGGCCGCCGAAGCGCTTGGTGAGGCCGCTGATGCTGAGGATTTCGTCGGGCATGGTGGACGTGGCGCTCACTGGACCTGGCCTCCCTGCTCGTCGGGCGTGGGATCGCTGTGCTCGCGCACGTCGTAGAGCGTCTCCTGTTCCTGCACGGTGATGTCTTCGTCGTCTGGCTGCATTTCGGCGGCGCGCTGCTTGCTGGGGAAGAGGCCACCCGGCCGCAGCACCATCATCAACACCAGCGCGAGGCCGAAGACCAGGTAGCGGTCTTCGCCGACGTTGTGGTTCGCAAGCCAGGCGTTGCCGATCTGCTCGCCAAAGGCGTTGAGGGGGCCAGTCAGCCGGTCCGCCAGGATGCGGTCGAAGGAGCCGATCAGAAATGCGCCGAAGATGGCGCCGTAGACGTTGCCGATACCGCCGAGGATGACGGCCGAGAGGATCATGATGGAGAGCGTGAATTCGAACTGGCTGGGGTGGACGTACTGGAAGGCCGAGGAGAAGAGCGACCCCGCGAATCCGGAGAACGAGGCGCCCAGCGCGAAGGCCCACAGCTTGGTGCGGACCAGGTTGATGCCCATGGCCGAGGCGGCCAACTCATCCTCGCGAATCGCTTGCCAGGAGCGTCCCAGCCGGGAGTTGTAGAGCCGCAGAATGAGGAACAGCGAGAAGAGACCCACGGCCAGGATCAGCCAGTACCAGTTCCGCTGGTCCGTCTGCCCGAAGCTGAGCGGCCCGATGGAGGGTGGTTTGGCGATTGGGTTCATGCCGGCGGTGCCGTTCGTGAGCGGCGTCGCGTTCAGGAAGAAGTTCGGCACGATCTCGCCGAAGCCCAGGGTGACGATGGCGAGGTAATCACCACGGAGGCGCAGAGTTGGCGCGCCGAGGATGACCCCGAAGATGGCGGCCACCACGAAGGCCACACACAGGGCGGGCCAGAAGCTCTGGAAGAACGGCGGAATCCAGCCGTTGCGCACCATCACCGAGCCGGGTGAGGTGAGGAAGCCGATGGTGTACGCGCCGATGGCGAAGAAGGCGGCGTACCCTAGGTCCAGCAGGCCCGCGTAGCCGACCACGATGTTCAGGCCCATGGCCAGCAGGCAGTAGATGCCGATGGGCAGCAGGGCGCCGAGCAGACGCAGATTCAGCGCCTGGTCGATGAACGGGAAGAGGATCAGGAACGCCAGAATGATGCCGAAGGCGGCCATATCGCGCGGGGAGCGCGTGGGTTGCGTGCCCGGCCGGGCGGCGGCGGTAGTCGTTGCCATGGATGCCACCTAGACCTTTTCGGGCACGGATTCGCCCAGCAAGCCGGAGGGCTTGAAGACCATCACCAGCACCAGCACGCCGAAGATCATGGCCGGCGTCCACTGGGCGCCCCACCACGGAATGTACTGTTGGAGGAAGCCGTCGCTGAATTGCCAGACGATACCGATAATCAGCCCGCCCAGCACGGCGCCGTTCAGGTTGCCGATGCCGCCCAGCACCGCCGCCGTGAAGGCGAAGAGCCCGTAGCGGAAGCCCATCGTGAAGCGGGCGCTGTTCGTGTAGTAGGTGATGATGAACCCGGCGGCTCCGGCCAGCGCGCCACCGACGAGGAAAGCGGTGGCGATGGTGCGGTTGACGTCAATGCCCATGAGGGCAGCGGCGCCACGGTCCTGCGCCACGGCCCGCATCGCCTTGCCGGTGCGGGTGCGGTACACCAGCCACGAGAGCGCTGCCAGCAGCGGGATGGTGAGCAGAATGACCGCCAGATCGAGCGCCCGGAAGCGGATGCGCGTTTCCAACCCGAACCATTCAGTCAAAATGTTGAGGGAGCGCACATCGGTGGGCACGAGGGGCGGCGGCAGGATGTTCGCCGAGCCCTTCCAGTAAATTCCGACGCCTTGCAAGATAAAACTGACGCCAATAGCCGCGATGAGCGGGGCTAACCGGGGCGCAGAGCGGAGCCGCTGATAGATGAGCTTGTCGATGCTCCAGTTCAGGGCGCCGCTGAACGCCATGGCGGCCAGCAGGGAGATTGCTGCGGCAAAGGCGATTTGCCCCCAGCCGGAGCCCTGCGAGATGCCGAAGGCCCCGACGACGGTGACGGCGAAGAGGGCGCCCATCATGAACACCTCGCCGTGGGCGAAGTTGATGAGCTCCACGATGCCGTAGACCAGCGTGTAGCCGAGGGCGATCAACGCGATCAGCGCCCCGTTGGTGATGCCCAGAATCAGGTATTGGGTGAACAGGGTCCAGTTGAAATCCATGTTCGCCTCGAGGTCGGCGTCGGATGGCCCCGGAGGTCTCCGGACTCCCACAGACCGCGTAACGCGAGCGGGCCCGGGAGAACCCCAGACCCGCTCGACGCTGCTGAATGCCGCGTGTGTTACGCCCCGATGGGCTCGATGTAAGCGATTTCCAGCGCGCCATCGGCGCCCGGCTTGATCTCGTTCACCGACATCACCAGCGAGTCAGTGTCGCCGGTATCCGTGAAGGCCCACGTGCCGCCGAGGAGGCTGTGGAAGTTCTCGGTGCTCATCAGTGCGTCCAGGATCGCGGCGCGGTCCTTGGTTCCCGCCTTGTCGATCGCCTGCAGGACAGCCACGGCCGTCTCGTACGCGTACGTCGCGTAGGAGTCCGGCGAGTGACCGACGATCTCCTCCATGCGGGTGACATAGTCGCCACCCGGGCCACCCATCTCCTTCAGGGCAGATGGCGGCAAACCGGCGAAGGTCACGAACGCGCCCTGCGCGGCGTCACCGGAGCCATCGATGAAGGCCTGGTTCACCAGGCCGTCCGGGCCAAGGAAGGTGACCTGATCCGCCGGCATCAGCGAGCGGAAGTCCAGCATCAGCTTCGGCGCGTTGTTATCGACCGTGGCGCCGACATACAGGATGTCCGGCCCGGCATCGGCGATCTTGGTCATCAGGGCCTGGTAGTCCGGCGCCTTCGGGTCGTAGCCCTCGAAGCCGAGCACCTCGCCGCCGAGTTCCGCGAAGGACTTGTTGAAGACGTCGGCCACGCCCTTGCCGTAGAGGCTCTGGTCGTGCAGCACGTACGCCTTGGTCGCGCCCTTGGACTCAAGAGCCCACTTCGCGCCGGCCGCGCCCTGAATGTCGTCCGCCGGGACGGTGCGCATGTAGTTGCGCTTGCCGCTCGGGTAGTACTGATCCGGCTCGCCCTCTTCGTAACCCGGCTTGGTCAGGCCCGGGTAGGTGTTGGCGTAGGAGATCTGGGCCATCCCGGCCTCGTTCATGATCGGGATGGAGATCTTCGCGGCGCCGGAGTTGTAGGTCGCCATGTAGACCATGGCGTCCGGATCGGCGATGACCTCGTTCGCGTTTGCGGACTCCGCGCCCGGGTCCCAACCGCCGTTGTTCGCCGCGATGCCGTCGTCCAGCGCGGTGTACTCGATGGCGTAGCCACCGGCGGCGTTGCCATAGTCCTCGAGCGCCAGCTTGATCGCCTCAACGGCGTCGCCGCCGAGCAACTCATAGGTGCCGGTCAGCGGCCACGAAGAGTAAAGCCGGATCACGCCCTTGTCAGTGGTGGTGATGTGCTCGATGTCCGGGTTGCCGATGGTTGCGTTACCGGCTTCCGGCGTGGCGTCCTGCGCGGCGGCGCCGGTGACGCGCAGCGCGGAGCCGATGACGCTGGTGCTGATGCCGAGCGCGAAGGCGCGCACAATGAAATTGCGGCGATCAATGCTGCCGGTCTGCAGCTGCTCGACGAGCCGGGTGTACCGCTGATCCATGGACGTTCCTCCACTTGATTGCAGAGCGGCAAGGAGCCGCCTGTCACGCATGCTTGCGAGCGAACGCTGAGACGCATTCTCCCGCAATCTGGCAACCGCTCGGGCCACGCGCTGCCTGACCCCACCGTGGGACCGAAATGATAGTTTGAAACGTGATCCGGAGAATATCCCAACGGTTGGCGCGTGTCAATTTG
Source organism: Thermomicrobiales bacterium (assembly GCA_047605145.1). GTDB lineage: Bacteria > Chloroflexota > Chloroflexia > Thermomicrobiales > UBA6265 > JACCXM01. The sequence goes on from JASGGF010000327.1 coordinate 5,752, forward strand.
CCTGAACACCACGTGATGCTATTGGCATTCTGGGCGGCACGCCTGAATGTGTAGGCTACAGAGCCGGGCAGAACGTATGTCTTGGCCAGCGCGAGATCCGTGAGCAGGCAGCGTGGCTGGACAGCGGCCTAGTACGCCGGGACGTAGTCGGGGTCGACAGGGCGAATGCCGCCGGGAGGGGGCGCGTAGCCCTTCTCGCCGAGGTACGCCACCACCGCCTCGATCACGTCATCCGGGGTGGAGGCCCCGGCGGTGACCCCGACAGTGCCCACCGATTCCAGCCAGTCGTCGGCGATCTCTTCCGGGCGTTCGATATGGAAGGAGCGCACACCCATGGCTTCGCCGACTTCGGCGAGGCGCGCGGTGTTGGAGCTCTTGCGGCCGCCGATGGCGAGGATGAGATCGACGTGATCCT
>JASGGF010000328.1:0-6133 GCA_047605145.1 Thermomicrobiales bacterium
CCGCGCCCGGGCCGTCACCCCGCACTTCGCCCTGACCGTGGACAACGCCGCCGCCGTGGTCAGCATTTGCCAGCAACTCGATGGCCTGCCACTGGCGATCGAGCTGGCGGCGGCGCGCGTTGCGCACCTCGCGCCGGAGGAACTGGCGGCCCGGCTGCACCGCCGCCTGCCGCTGCTCATCACCGGGGCGCATGATGCCCCGGCGCGGCAACGCACGCTGCGATCCACTATTGCCTGGAGCTACGACCTCCTCGCGCCAGCGGAACAGGAGTTGCTCCGACGCCTGAGCGCCTTCGCAGGCGGCTGGGATATCGCCGCGGCGGCCGCCGTGGCCGGAACGGCGGCGGACGGCGGCCTGATGGTGCTTGAACCGCTCGGTGCGCTGATCGACGCGAATCTGGTGCGCGTCGATATCCGCGAAGGCGCCTCGCGCTACACCATGTTGGAGACGATCCGCGAGTTTGCGCTGGAGGCGCTCATTGCGCGCGGCGAGGCTGCTGCGGCCCGGCAGCGGCACGCCGCGTACTTCCTCGATCTGGCCGAGCAGGGGGCTCCGGCCCTGATGAGCACTGGGCAACGGGGGTGGCTGCTCCGGCTCGAAACGGAATTGCCCAACTTGCGGGAGGCGCTGGCCACCTTTGAGCAGCAGGGAGACCAGGCGGCCTGTCAGCGGCTGGCGCAGGCGCTGGCGCTGTTCTGGTTCCTGAATGCGCACGCGGCTGAGGGGCTGGCCATTCTGCGGCGGCTGCTTCCGTTGTCGCCTCCGGACACACTGGGGCGCGCGCGCGTGCTGGTGCGCGCCGGGATGCTCGCGTTCGGCGTGGGGGATTACGCCGCCGCCATCGCCGATTTTGATGCGATCACCGCGATCCTGCGCGCCACGCCAGATCCCGAGGTGACGATGCACGCACTGCTGCTCCGGGGGACGGTGGCTGAGCATCTCGGGGAGGAAACGCTGGCGGAGGAATGCTATCTGGAGGTGCTGGCGCTGGCGCAGGCGCGAAACGACGTGTGGGCCATGAGCGAGGTGCTGCCGAACCTGAGCGACGCTGCGTACCGGCGCAGCGACCTCGTGCTGGCCGAGCGCTACGCGCAGGAGGGGATGGCGCCGCTGCGGGCGGTAGGTCACGACTACATGCTCAGCATGAACCTTGGCAATCTGGCGCAGGTGGCGCTAGCGCGCGGCGATATCGCGGCAGCAGCCGCGCTCGTTGGCGAGGGGCTAGAGCTTGCAGTCCTGCTCTGGAGCCGCTGGAATCTGGCGAACGCGATCAGCTTTGGCGCGGCCATCGCGGCGGCGCAGGGCGAGCACGCCCGGGCGGCGCGGCTGCTGGGGGCCGCCGATGCCACCCTCGTGGCATCCGGCCACCCCCGGATGCCGCACTTCGCCCTCTTCGCCCAGACTGGGGAACGCGTGCGGGAGGCGCTGGGAGCCAGCCCATACGCAGCGCACTGGAAGGCGGGGCAGGCCACGCCCACCGGCGACGCGCTGGCGGAGACGCGGGCCGTGCTGGCGGAAGCTGGCGCTGCGTCGCCCCTTACCCCGCCGGTAGCGCCCAGTCCGGTTGCTCGCCCGCGAGGCACGAGGTGTCCGGGGTGATGGCCGGGTCGGCGATGAAGGCGGCCCCGATCTGCTGCGCGCAGGCGGAGTACGCGATGGCCCCGTGCCCGGCCATGGGCACGATGGCGAACGAGGCGTTCTCCAGCGTGACGAAAGCGGACTTGTTCCACGAAATCGGCGTCAGGTTGTCGTAGGCGCTCGCTAGCACGAGGGTCGGGATGTCGCTGCGCACCGCCTGCTGGGTTTCCGCCGGCGCCTCGCCGGCGGGCCACTGCTCGCAGATGGCGAAGACCTTGGCGAACGATTCGGGGATGCCCAGCGCCAGATCGGGGATTTCCAGTGCCTGCGCGTTCTCGACCATCCGGGCGAACGACTGAAACGGCAGGCGCTCGTTGCACTCCACGCTGTAGTACATCGGGACAGCCTGCCGGGTGCGCGTCTGGTTCGCCAGCGTCAGCGCCTGCGTGGCGATCCCGCTGATCTCCTGCATGTCGGCGCCGTTCATCGCGGCGAGGTCGGCAGTCAGCGCGGCGCGGGCATCCGCCGCCTCCGGGAACGCGTCGTCGATGACCGCCTGCAGGGCAGCATTGGTCGGTTCGCTGACCTCCAGCGCGCGCAGGGTGGCCAGCGCGGCGCTGTCGTCGCCGTTCGCACCGGTGAGGTCAGCCTGCACGGCCAGCACGAAGCGGCGCGCGGGGGAGAAACCGGCCAGCGCATCGGTGACGGGGGTGGCCTCCGCGCTGGCGTTGCCGGTGCGCTCCGCCGTCACTCGCATCGCGGGCGGGGCCAGCAGTGAGCCATCGGCGATCCCGGTCCACGTCGTGGTGTCGCCCTGCTCCAGCTCGGCGATCAGGCGCGGGATGTACGGGACGACCGGGATATTGCCGCCGATGCCTTGCAGCAACGCGATCAGGTCGCGGTCGGTGACGGTCGTGCCGTCTGGCGTCGTCACCGGCGTGGCGCGGAGCTGGGCGAGCAGCGCCATGAAGCGCGCCTTCAGGTTCGGGTAGGCGGCGTTGCAGGCGGCGTCACGCGCGCAATCGACGAACAGTTGCATCACCGGCTCGAATGGCTCCAGCGGAAACTGCTCGTAGCTGGGGATTTCCGGCGGGTAGGTGGAATCGAGAACGACGCTGCGCAGGCCGCTGTCCGGATGCGTGCGCATCACTTCCAGCGCCAGCCGGGTGCCGTACGAGACGCCGTACAGGTTGTAGGCGTCGTAACCGAGCGCGCCCACCAGCGCCACGAGGTCGTTCGCGCTGGCGAGGGAGTTGTATTGGGTGATATTGGCGCCGCCGGCCTGAAGCTCGGCGACGCAGGCCGCCGCGAGGGGGCCGTAGATGTCGCGGGCCTGCTGCAGGATCGCCTCCGGGTCGGTGATCTCCGCCGGGTAGGCGGGCGAGGCCGGGGTGATGCCGGTCGCATCTGCCGGCGCATCGACCGCCAGCGCCACGCTCTGCTCGTCGCAGCGCAGCGGCGAGGAGAGGCGGGCGCCGCGCTGGTCATACAGGATGACGTCGCGCTCCTGCCGCAAAGTAGCGAAGACGCCCGCCCACGCCTCGGCGAAGGTGAGCGGGCTGATGCCCGGCCCGCCGCCCAGCTCGATGACGGGATCGGGGGCGGGCTGCGCGGCGGTGCTTTTCAGGATCAGGTAGGCGATCTGCAGCCGCCGGCCCTCCGGCTGGCTCCAGTTCTCCGGCACATCGACCGTGCCGCAGGCGATCTCGCCGAGGCGGGGGCGGGGGTCATCGTCACCCTTGATCAGGAACGAGCAGTCGTTCGGGGTGGCGATGGCGCTGCGCAGGTCGAGGGCGCTGCTGGCGGTTGGCGTCTGCGCCAGCGCGATGGCCGGGCGCAGGAGCGCGCTAGCGGCGAGGAGCACCACGCCAAACACGAGGAGGAGCCGGGGGATCGTCATCTGCATCGTCCTTCTTTTTGATCGTGCGGTTGCAATCGGCTCGCTCTGTCGTCATGCAGCCCCGGCACGCCACATTACGGTCACAACCTCTGTTCTCTGCCGTCCACTGCTCGCATCGGCGCCCAGCTCTCCGCGTGCCACCGGCGCCTTCCCAACCACGATGTCATCCCGAGGCCGCAGCCGAGGGATCGCGCACCCCCAACCTCAGCGTCACGGCTCCAGCTCTCCGCGTGCCACTCCCGACCTTGCCACCCCTACGCCAGCGCCATACTCCCCGGCGGGAGAACGCGGAGAGACGGCGCCGGGGTGGCGAGGTTGGGGGTGGGCGATCCCTCCTTCGTCGGGATGACATCGTGGTTGGGGAGGCCGGAGTGAAGCACGGAGCGATGACGCCGGGGTAGCGGAAGTGCGCTGTGGGCGATCTCTCTTTCGTCGGGATGACATCGTGGTTTGGTAGGCCGAGGTGGGGGCGGAGCGCTGCACGCCCCACGCTGCGCCGCGTTGCTCATCGGTCGCGTCATCACGCCGCGCACAGCGTGGTCGGGGTCACCGAGGCCGGGTCGTCGATGAAGGCGGCCATTGTCTCGTAGGCGCACTGCGAGAGCAGCAGGCTCTGGTGGCCGCCGACATCAGCGAGCAGCAGGCGGGCTTGCGGGATTTGCAGCCACATCGCCAGCGCGTTCGTCAGCGGGGTGGCCGGGTCGGTGGTCGGGTTCGCCACCAGCACGTTCGGGTGCGCCCCGACGTTCAGGGCGTGCGGCGGGTTCACCGAGGCCAGCGGCCAGCCCACGCAGTCCCCCACCCCGGCGGTGCCGTGGCTCAGCGGCGAGGCGTCCCAGAACTTCCACGCGAAGCGCGGCGCCTGCTGCTGCAGGGCGTCGCCCGCCGCGCGGATCGCCGGGTAGTCGCCCTGCGGCCCGAAGGAGGCGCAGAGCACGCCGGGGAACAGGCCGTTCTTGCCGGCCACCACCCACGGGTCATCGGCGGTGCTGGCCAGTGCGCCCACGCCGGTCAGGGCATCCAGCGTAGCGGTGTCACCGGCGTGGACATCGGCCATCATCTGCGCCAGCTCCTGCCAGTACCCGACGCCGCCGGCCAGAATCTGCGGCACCAGCTTGCGCGTCACCGGCGCGGATACCACGATCTCATCGAAGACAGCGCCGATATCCTCGCCATGCAGGGCGCAGGTCGGTTCTGCGGCGCACCATCTTGCGAAGCGCTCGAACGTCTCCTGCGCCGAGAGGACGTTGCGGGTCATGAACTCCGGCATGCTGATGCTGTGATCCACGATGCCGTCCAGCACCAGCGCGCGGGTGTGATCGCCGTAGCGCTCCAGCCACGCGGCGGCGTAGGCGGAACCGTAGGAGCCGGCGTAGGCGGTCAGGTCCTCGCCGCCGAGCGCCAGCCGGATCTGCTCGATATCGGCGGCGGTGTCGTTGACCGAGAGGTGGGCCATCAGGGCGCCGGTGGCGGCGAAGCAGCCCTCGTAGAAGGCGCCGTTGGCCTCCGCCAGCGCCGCGAACTCGGCGGCGGTCGGCGCGGCGTCACGCGGGGCGATCACCTCCGGCAGCAACGCTGGATCGCAACGGATGGGGTTACTCTGGCCGACGCCGCGTGGATCGAAGGTGACGACATCGTAGCGCTGCCGGAACGCATCGACGTGGTGCGCCTCGCGCATCCCCCAGCCACCGGTGATCATCTCGTTGATGCCCGCGCCCGGCCCTCCGGGGATCAGCAGCAAGGTTCCCGCTTTCGTGGCGGGATCGAGCGCCGGCACGCGCGCGAGACGGAGGGTGATCTGCTCGCCGCCGGGTTGCGCCGGGTCCACCGGAACAGCCAGCCACGCGCACTCGGTCTCCTCGACATCGGCGCAGGGCTGCCATTCGAGCGCCGCCGCGCCAACCACTGGCGTGGCGGCGCTCTGGGTGGCAGCGATTGCGGCCTGCCATGGCAGCGCCAGCGTCAGCACGAGCAACAGGCCGAAGAGTCTCCGGGAAATTGGGTGTACACGCATCATCTGCCTCCAGTTCACGCCGCCCGACGATCTTGACCTGAAACTCCTTAAAATCCCGGCTGTCGCGCTCGCGCTGCACGGCCAGCTTGACCCGCACATCGCGGTACAACTCGGCCTCAACCTCGATGCCATCCCCTTCGGTCAGATTCAGGTTCCTGACGATGAAGGTAGACCCGCCCTGCAGGACGCTCACATCCGGCGTGCCGGCGGGGTTGCGGAGGATGACGGAGAGAAGGCCGCTTGCTGGCGTCCGGGAGTGATCGGCCCCGAACACCACTTGCAGGTTGAGATCGCCGGTGGTGAGCGTCGTGGAACCGCCTACGTCCAGATCCACCGGCCCGGTCAGGTAGCCCAGTGAAAACGTTCCCGCGTAGGCCGTGATGGTGACCGGGACGTACGCCGTGCCCACCCCCGCACGCACGCCCCGGATGAACGCGCCGGGCTGCGCGCCGTGATCGCGGCGCCCGGCCCGCTGGCGTTTCAGCCGGTGGTGGCGCCGCTGCCGCCGCTTTTCAGCCCGCCCCCGCACCCGGTTGCCCGGGTGGTCAGCAGCCTGCGCCGCATCGCGGTCCCCGGCCAGCCACGCCGGCAGCGGCAGGCCGCTGGCCGCCAGCGCGTAGCCGCCGGCCGCTCCCAGCAG
>JASGGF010000329.1:0-6124 GCA_047605145.1 Thermomicrobiales bacterium
GATCCCGGCGGTAGTATCAGCCACATGCGGGCCGGTGTGTCCTGAGCGTGTCGACGGGCCGCGTTTCGCTGCAGCGTGACGCGAGGTCTCGCGACTGCGCGCAAGACACCGGGGGCGGGCGTTAGCGCGCGCCCGCCGCCTCGAGGATCGCCACCATCGCGGTGTAGCCGCGCTGGCGGGCGTGTTGCAGCGGCGTCACGCCGTCGCCATCGGCGAGGTTGACATCGGCGCCCGCATCGACCAACGCCTGCACGATCTCGGTGTGCACCGGGCCGCCATCGCCGAGGAAAATCGCCTCCAGCAAGGCGGTCCACTGCAGCTTGTTGACGTGGTTGACGTCCACGCCCGCCGCGATCAGCGTGCGCACATTGTTGAGATGGCCGCGTTCGCAGGCTGGGATGAGCGCGGTGCCCCCGTAGCGATTGGTGCTGGTCAGGTCGGCGCCGTTCAGCAACGTCAGCTGCAGGATCTCGTTGTAGCCGCGCGCGCCGGCGTACAGGTACGGGCTGTCGTTGATGAAGTCCTTCGCGTTCACATCGGCGCCGGCCTCGATCAGCGCCCGCGACGCCGCGATCTGGTTGCCGTGCGTGGCGACCAGCAGGGCCGTTTCGCCGTTCGAGTTGATGCCGTCAATCTTGGCGCCGTCAGCCAGCAGCGCCTGAATCGCGTCGACATCACCGCTTGCCGCCGCCTCGTGTAGCCGTTCGTCCAACCCTTTGCCTCCCTCGGCTCCGCTCGCCATTGTGCAGGTTGGCAGGATAGCGCCGCTGGCGAACGCCGGCGCGGGCAGCGGCGTCCCGGCGCGGAGCGCGTCGAGGCGCGCGATCAGCCCGGCGATGCCTGCGACCAGCTGGCACTCCCAGATCACCACCACCCGCCAGCCCAACGCCTGCAGCGCGGCCTGATTGCGAGCATCGCGGGCGACGTTGCGCGCGATCTTGGCGGTCCAGTAGGCGTTGTTGGCCGCCGGCATGCGTGAGCGCTTGCAGCCATGCCAGTGCCAGAAACAGCCGTGGACGAACACGGCCATCCGGTAACGGGGAAACACGAGGTCAGGCTTGCCGGGCAGATCGGCGCGGTTCAGGCGGTAGCGATACCCGGCGGCGTGCAGCGCGTGGCGCACCTTCACCTCCGGCTTCGAACCGGTGGCCGGCACACGGCGCATCACCGCACTGCGTTCGGCGGGGGTGAGGGGGTCTATGGGCATTCGCTCGTGCAAGGAACCTTCACCCCGACCCCTCTCCCTTTGCGAAGGGAGAGGGGCATTCGGCGGCGAACCGAGCGGAGACTTGGGGACAGCGCTGTGTGCTGCTCAATTCTCGCCGCGAAACAGATTCGCTCCCCTCGCCCTTTGCCAACGGCGAGGGGTTGGAGTGAGGATTCGTCGCAGCCGCCGCACAGGTCCACAGCCGCGTGCGGACTCATCCGAAAACACCTTACTCCCCGCGCGCCGTTCTCGCGAGCGGCGTCAGCAGGTGCTCACCCAGCCAGCGCACAACCGGCGCCGCCACGCCGTCGCCCATGGCGTGGTAGACGTCGTTATAGGAGCCGGGTAGCGCGAACTCATCGGGGATGCCCATCAGCCGGGCGGCTTCGCGGGCGGAGAGCAGCCGCGAGCACACAACGCCACCCTCCACCACCAGCAGTGTCTGCCGGCTGGATCCACCCGCCGGAGTGCGCAGGCACCCCGCGACGCCATCGAAGCGCACCTCGGCGCGCTGCTGGCCGTCCCGCGTGCGCCGGTACAGGAACCCGACTGATCGCGCCGGCGACTCCTGCGCGAGTTCCACTTTCGCCAGATTGCGCGGCGACATCATCCCCAGCAGTCGCGCGGTTTCACGCGGGCTATGCCAGCGCACGCTCTCCGGCGCGTCTTCGATCATGCCAGCAACCGGCGCCACGTCGGCTTCCGGCCCCGGCAGGCGCCACCAGCGCCACTGCTGGCGGATAACAGGGGGCAGCCGGTCACACGCATCGAGCAACGCGGGCGAGGTCCAGTCAGGCGACGGCTGGTCTCCCGCAAACGCGGCGACATCGACGGTCCGATCTACGGCGACCACGAAGACCCGAGGCCGGGACTGCGGCAGAAAGCGCGCGGCGTCAATCACCAGCGCGCCGAATTGCAGATCGAGCGCGGCCAGCGCCTCGCAGAGCGCCGCGAAATCGGGGCCCTGCAGCAGGCCGACCACGTTTTCCAGCACCAGCAGCGGAGGCCGCTGCCCGGCGACGTGCAGTTCGCGCATGATGCGGTGGAAATGCCAGAAGGTCCCGCTGCGTTCGCCCATCATGCCGCGCCGCCAACCCGCGAGGGAGAGGTCCTGACAGGGGAACGAGGCCCACGCCATGTCCGCCGGAGTGGGCAGATCGGCGCCGTGCGCCAGCGCCACATCGCCGAGGTGGAAGTGCGCGGCGCCGTGGTTCGCGGTGTAGATCGCCGCCTTCTTCGGGTCGATGTCGTTCGCCCAGACACAGCGCCACGCTGGCGCCAGCGCCAGATCGGGCATCCCGGCCCCGGCGAAGAAGTCGTAGAAGCGAAGCGGCTCCATGATCGGCGCAACCCTCAATTCGGCGGACCGTGCGCCCGCGCCGCGCGTGGTCAATAGCACCCGATTGCGGCGCCTTGCGCCAGTCTGCCGGTCGAGAAGCCGCCCAAACGCCCACGAACCGGGACTGCTGGCGAGCCGACCGGCGAGGTCGCGGCCACACCGGAACCCATGGAACACGCGGCCTTTGCCCCGACGCCACCCAGCGCAACGCGCGGACGCTACGAAGGTCTGTGACACTTTCCCGCGCTCCGTGTTTACCCTGTTGAACACACAGCAGCAGGCGACGGCACGGAGTTCCGTGATGGCCAGCGCAACCCGGTCACCACAATCTGCGGAGGCTCTGGATGCGCAGCCGGGGGCGAGTGACGCCCTGCTGGTGGCGCGGGCGCAGCGCGACCCTGCCGCCTTCTCCCCTTTGTATGACGCCTACTTCGACCCGATCTACCGCTACTGCTCCTACCGGCTCGGCGACTGGCAGGCGGCGGAAGACGCCACCAGCCTCGTATTCACGAACGCGCTGGCCGCCCTCCCCCGCTACCGGCCGGGTGAGCGGGAATCGTCGTTCCGCTCGTGGCTCTTCGCCATCGCCCACAACGTCATCTCGAACCAGCACCGCGCCAACCGGCAGCGCGCCAGCCAACCGCTGGCGGCGGCGGAACAGGTGGTCGACGCCGCGCCCTCGCCGGAAGATGTTGCGATGCAGGCGGAAGCGACGCACGCCGTGCGCGCGGTGCTGGCCCAGCTGGCGCCGGACCAGCGGCGCATCGTGGAGCTGCGGCTGGCGGGCCTGACCGACCGCGAGATCGCCACGGTGTTGGGCCGCAGCCACGGCGCCATCCGCACCAGCCAGTACCGGGCCGCGCAACGCCTGCGCGAACTGCTCGACCCCCACCGGGAGGAGACCCACCATGAGTGACCTCCGCCGCGCCGAAGACCGCGTCGGGGAGTACTGGGATGCCCTCGTCCTCGGACAGGAGTCAGCCGCCACCGGCCTCGAGCCCGGACTCGCGCAAGCGATCGAGCGCGTCCAGCACCCTGCCATCCAGCCGCCGGCCACGGCCCGCGAACGGGTGCGTCGCCACCTGGCGTCCCAAATGGCTTCGCGTCAGTCGTTGCAGGAGGATCTCATGCACCCTGTAATTGCGCTCTCCGATCCCCGCCCCGCTCCCATTGCGCCCAAACGCCGCCCCTACCTCGCGGCGTGGACACTTGCCGCCATGTGCGTCGTGACCGCGCTGCTGCTGGTGACGGGGTTCTTCGAAAGCGGACGTCCTCCGGCTTCGTTGCCGCCGGGCGACCCGGCGCCGGCCATGCTCTCGGCGCTGGAGGAGGCGCCCCCCGGGGCGGCTGCTGACGACGGAACCGTGCTGGTGGTCCCGCTGGCGGCTGAGCCCGAGACCTTCAAGGACATTACCAACTGGTTGATGTACGCCATCACGGTCGAGCCGGGAGCGCGGGCCGAGTGGAAGGAGAACGTCGCCAACACCTGTTGCCCGGGTCCGCGCCTCGAGTATGTCGTCTCCGGCGAGATGACGTTCCGCTCGGGGCAGCCTACGCAGGTCATGCGGGCGAATGGCGCGGGCGCCGTGGAAGCGATCGCGGCGGGAGCCGAGGTCACCCTCCACCCCGGCGACGCCCGCATCTCCCGCAATGAGACGCCGTTCGAGGCAGTCAATTCGGGCGCTGTCCGGGCCGAAATGGTGCTGAGCACGATGATCTTCGACAGCGGGGACGTGGAGCCGGTCCCCACCGGGTGGGTGACCCCGTCCGGCCTGTGGGAATCGGTGGACCTCAACAGCGTCGCGCGGGATCTTTCCCCGTCCAACCTCGGCGATTACCAGATGCGCCTGCGCCGCATCGAGCTGGCGCCAGATGACGTGGCGGCGCCACCATCGACGGCCACCACGCAGGTCGGCGTTGCACTCGATCCGGAGGCGCCACTGGGCCGGCCGGGCGGCGGCGCGCTGCGCAACATGGGCGGCACGCCGATCACCGTCTATGTGCTGTATCTGGAGCCACGTAACCCGGTGGCAGTCGGCGCGGGAACGCCCGCGCCGTGACACCGATCCGGGCTCAAGACGCAGACCCCGCCGGAATCGCTTCCGGCGGGGTTCGCTGTGTACAGGCGCTCAGTGCAGATCAGGCGCCAGTTCGTGGCCGCCGGGGTGCGGGTGGCCGGCGCGCGACGAGCTGCGCAGGCCGGTCAGCAGGTAGACAATCCCGAACCCCCCGGCGGCCAGCAGGATGATCGCCGGCCCGGAGGCGACATCGGCGTAGAACGACACGAACATGCCGAAGAAGCCGCAGGCGGCGCCCAGCAGCGTGGAGAGCAGCACCAGCGGCCCGAAGGCGTGCGTCAACAGCCGCGCCGAGACGGGAGGGATGACGATGGCGGCGGCGATCAGGGTCACGCCGACCACGTTCATGCAGACCACGATGGTGGCAGCCAGCGCCAGCGCAAACGCGGCGTCCACCCAGCGTGTAGGCACGCCGTAGACCGGCGCGATCTCGGGGTCGAAGGTGGCGAAGAGCAACTGCTTGTAGCCGAAGAACACGGCCAACGCGATCACGGCGCTGACCACGCCGATGGCGATCAGGTCCTCTGGCGTGACGCCGAGGATGTTGCCGAACAGCGCGCTTTCGAAGTTCTTCTCGAAGGAGCGTGATTTCGAGATCAAGGCCACGCCCAGCGCAAACGAGGCCGTGGTGATCACCCCGATGGCGGCGTCCGCGCCAATGTTTCGCCGCTGCGCCGTGCGCTGGATGAGCAGCGCGGAGAGGAACCCCCACGCCCCAGCCCCAAGAAAGAAGTTCCAGCCCATCAGCGCGCTGACCACCGCCCCACCAAAGACGGCGTGCGAGAGGCCGTGGCCGATGTAGCTCATGCGGCGGAGGACGATGTACACCCCCATCAGCCCGCACAAGGCGCCCGCGAGGGTGGCGGCAATCAGGCCGTGCCGGAAGAACTCGTAGTTCAGTGGCTGCGTCAGCGCCTCAATCACGGGCGCTGGTCCCACCGCCCGGCTGAGGTCAGCGCGGGTTCCGGCTCCGGTTCCGGCTCGGAGGCCGGTTCTGCGACGGGCTGCCACGCGGACTGCCAGCCATGGCGCGGGAACTCGTCTGGCGTGGGCGTCGCGATCGCTTGCGGCGCTGCGGCGGCGTGGCCCGCGCCAAAGGGGCCGTGCCGCCCCGCTTCGGCGATCAGCAGGCCGCCGGTCTCGACATCGCGCACGACGCGCATATCGGCGGCAAAGGTGCGGGAGAGGATCGCCTCGGTGAACACGGCCTGCGGGGCGCCCTGCGCGACGATGCCGCCGTTGACGCAGACCACGAACGGGAGATGCGCGGCGACAGCGTTCAGCTCGTGGGTGGTCATCACGATGGTGATGCCCTGCCGGTTGAGTTCCGCCAGCAGGTGCAGGATGTCATCCCGCGTCTTGACATCGACGCTGGCGGTCGGCTCGTCGAGCAGCAGCACGTCCGGCTCGCCGATCAGCGCGCGCGCCAAAAAGACGCGCTGCTGCTGCCCGCCGGAAAGCTCCCGGATGTGCCGTCGCCCCAGCCCGGCCAGCCCGAGC
>JASGGF010000330.1:0-6110 GCA_047605145.1 Thermomicrobiales bacterium
GATGCGCTTGAGCGCGGTCTCGTCGAGATCCTCTGGCCTGGCCAACGGATAGGTGTTACCCGGCAGATCTGCACAGATATCGAGGGCGATAATGGCCGCCCCCTCGGCCGCCAGAGCCGCCGCGCCCTCAGCCAGCGCGCCGTCCTCGCAGTCCGCCACGGCCCGCGCCGCCGCGCCCTCGGTCACGGCCCAACCCGGGCCGGCCTCGGCGGAGGCGATGGTGGCCTCGGCGCTCGCGTGGCCGGGGCTCACCGTCAGAACGGCGCCACCACCACTGAGCACAATCTCATCATCCTGCGCCGCCGCCGGCGTCGCCCCGGCGAATCCGGCCAGCGACAGCGTCAGCGCCGCGCCCAGCGCCAGCTTGGTCAGCACCAGGCTACGGGGCGCCTTCTTGACGGCATCCGAGCTGTTGACATCTGTCCGCATTGCGGGGTCTCCCTCCGTGTGCTGCGCCGAATCTGCGGCGGCGCGCTCCCAATATCGCCCTTGCCTCTGCGCCACACCACCTGGTGAGGCGCCCTTCACGGCAGCACCGGCCTACGTCAGGCAGGCTGCCGCGTGTATCAGTAGATACGCACAGGAACGCAGAGGGTTTCGTTTCGTGGCAAGAACCCCCAGATTCTGGGACTTCTGGTCAACGCCGGCCCCACGCTGTCGCCGGTTGCGCCGCCTACCAACCCTCGCCCACAATCGGCGCGGCGCCGAATTGACCGGCGTTTACGCCGTCAGCGCCGCGCAGGACCTCGATGACCGAGAAAACCCCCACCGCCGCCTCTCTCACCCGGCTGGCTCTGGAGCGCATTGAGGATGGCGGCGTCGATGACGCCCGTCGCCTGCTGGCGCAGGCGCTGGATGACGACCCGCGCTACGAGCCAGCGTGGCTCTGGTTCGCGCACATCGCCGAAGAGCCCGGCGAGCGTAAGTTCGCGCTGCAGCAGGCGATCGTCGCCAATCCGGAATCCACCGCCCGCGCGGAGCTGGCGCGCTACGCACGGGTGGAGGCGGTCACCCCGCCGGAGCTGGAGGAGATTGGTGGCCCACCCTTGCCCCCCTCCATTCCTCCCCCGGGCGACCACGACGGCCTGCAGCCGCGCCGCAGCCGCAACCCCTGGGGCATGGCGGCGCTTGCGCTGGTGGTCATTGCTGCCGTGGTGGCCGGGCTGTTTCTCTACCGGCAGGAGCGCCCGGGCGACCCGATCTTCGTTGCCATTGCGGCGGGCATGTCCGGCAGCGGCGCGGCGACCGGCGCCGAAATGACGCACAGCGCGCAGCTCTTCTTCGACCGCCTGAATCGCGAGGGCGGCATCAACGGGCACCCGGTCGAACTGCTCACCTTTGACGACGAGAATTCGCCAGAACGCGCGCGTGACATCGCCAACGAGATCGTGGCAGACGGCCGGGTCATGCTGGTCATTGGCCACGCCACCAGTTCCGCCTCGCTGGCCGCCGGGCCCATCTACGCGGCAGCGGGCATCCCGGTCATCACCAGCACGGCGACTGCGGATGATGTGACCGCCGAGAACCCTTGGTACTTCCGCTCAGTTTTCAATAACAGTGCGCAGGGCTTCCTGATTGCGGCGTATCTGCACGGGATTTTGGGCCACGACCGGGTGACCATCGTGGCGGGCAGTGACGACTTCGGCCAGTCGCTGGCCAGTGGCGTCTCTGAGGCGTTCGCAGGCAGCGATCAGGACATCACGCAACTGACGCTGGATACCGGCGCCGGGGATCTGGCAGCGGGGATCGCCGCCACCGTGGCCGCCGTGAACGCCGAACAAGACCCAGGCATCGTGGTGCTGGCGTTGCAGGCCGACCCTGCCGCCCAGTTGCTGACCGCGCTGCGCATTGCGGGCGTGGCGGCGCCCATCATCGGTGGCGACTCCATCGGCTCCAACCGGTTCATCAGCGACGTGGCGTCCCTGACGCCCGGCTCCGCCATCGGGGACATGACGGATGGCATCTACGCCGCCTCTCCCCTCTTCATGGACAGCCTGAGCAGTGAGAGCTTGCGTTGGTTCCGCGCCTACCGCGCCGAATTCGACGAAGATCCGACGTGGCGAGGCGCCACCACGTACAACGCGGCCATCGCTGCCGCCAACGCGTTTGACGCGGCGCGGGTCACCGGCGCGACCGGCGCCCTTGCCGCAGAGCGAACAGCGACCCGCGATGCCCTTGCCGCCATCAACAGCCCGGAAACCGCAGTGACTGGCCTGATGGGGCCGCTCTACTTCGATGCAGAGCGCACGGTGCCGAGCACCGCTGTCTTCGGTGTGGCGCGGGGCGATGGCTACGCCTCCGCTTTCGAACAGTTGCGCCCCTACACGCCGCCAACCGGTGAATCACGGGCCGATGCGATGCGGGATGGCTCCGCGTTGGAGTTTGCCGGGGTCACACTCGCTCGCCAGCGGATTGTGTACACCGGCATCAATATCAACGAGATTGGCGAACTCGATACCGCCAATCCCAGCTTTTACGCCGATTTCTTCGTCTGGTTCAACTTCACGGGCGATGCCGACGCGGCGACCATCCTGTTCGTCAACGCCGTCGATCCCGAAACGTCGCTGGGAGACCCGATCCGCGCCACGACCAACGACGGCCAGACCTACCAGCTGTACCGGGTGCGGGGCCGCTTCAAGGCGCCGCTGGAGTTCCGTGACTTTCCGTTTGACCAGCAGCAACTCGTGATCAGCTTCCAGAACGCCGAACTGGCGTCCTCCGAACTGGTGTACGCCGTTGACCCCACGTTTCTGGAACTGCCAGTCAAATCCCGGCTGCGCAGCGGCGCTAACGCCGCGGAATCAATCAACGCGATCCCGAGCTGGGAACCTATCGACATGCAGCTCTATCAGGACACCGTCGGCACGACCGCCCTGCTCGGTGATCCCGAGGCGACAGACGCCTCCGGCGGCGTCGAGTTCTCCGTGTTCACCGCCGATGTCACCATCACCCGCGATCTCGGCGGCTTCCTGCTGAAGAACCTGCTGCCCCTCGGGTTGCTGGCGGCCATCACCTACGTCTCGCTCTTCTTCTCCCACAGCCAGACCGGCGAACGCGTCGCCTTCGCGGTGAGCGCCATCCTGACCACCGCCGTGCTGCTGACCAGCGTGACCGGCGTGCTGCCCCAGATCGGCTACACCGTGGCCATTGAGTGGGGGTTCTACGCCTTCATCCTGCTTTCGGCAATCTGCATCATCTTCGGCCTCGTCGGCGACTGGATGTACGAGCAAGGGCGATATCAGGAACTGCGGCGGCTGGACCGCTTCTCCCACATCTTCTACCCCGCCTACATCGCGGTGATCGTGGCGGTGTACGTGATCCGGTTCAACCTCCTGTAGCGGGCGACGTCTTTCCCCGTCCCCGGCTGGGGTATCCGCGCTCGCGCCTGCCTCCCGAGAGACGCATCTCCGTGCGCCCCGCCCAGATAGGCCGTGCACCGGCTGGCAGAGATCGCCACGCCAATCTTGTGCAGAATGCTGTATCATGAATTTCATTACCGTAAAGCATGTGTCTGCCGTGAATGCGAGTTACCGGAAGTCGCGACCGGACGCCGAGAACGACGGGAGAGGCCGTGGACCGCTCGACATTCGATCTGCTGGCGAAGGGACTGGTCAGCACAACGCCCCGCCGCGCGCTGCTGGCGCTACTGGCAGCGGCGCCCTTTGGCGTCCTATCACTGGACGACGCTGAAGGCAAGAAGAAGAACAAGAACGACCATAAGAAGAAGCGCAAGGGGCGCAAACGCCGCTTCTGCCTGAACGGCACGAACTACCGGACGAAGCGGAAGCGGCGGAAGCGTCGCCTGCGCCGGCAGGGCGCGGTGCGGGGGCGCTGCCCCAACCCTGGCCCCGATACCTGCACTCCCGTCTGCCCACCGACCGGGTGCGGCGCGGACGATGGCTGCGGTGGCGAATGCGGCTGCACGGCGGGCAATGTTTGCGCCAATGGAGCATGCGAGGCCTGCACGGTCACCTGCACCGGGTCGCCAACCGCCTGCGGCGCTGAACTTGCGGCGGCGCTGCTCATCGGCGGCGACATCTACGTGTGTCCGGGACTGTATGAAGGCAACTTTTCGGCCGGCATCAATGGCACAGCGGTGTACGGCGCTGGCAGCGGCGACGATCCCGCGACCAACACCATCGTGGATGGCGCCAATGCGGCGCGGGTCTTCTCGGTGCCGCAGTTGACCGAAACCACGTTCTCGCGACTTCGCATCATCAATGGCAACGCCGGCAACTTCTCCGCGGGTGGCGCGATCAACGTCGACACCGTGCTCTTCGGCACGACCGCCCGCGACCTTACGGTAGACCGCTGTGTCTTCGCCGGAAACAAGGCGGGCTCTGGTGGCGCCATCGCCACCTTCTCGAACCTTTACCTGTCGAACAGCCAGTTCACGGGCAATGAGGCGACGTTCAACTTTGGCGGCGTGCTCAATCTGTCAGGCCAGACCTTCGCTGAGGTCTCGACGATCACCAACTGCACGTTCACGGACAACTCGTCGGCAAGCTGGGGAGGCGTGATCTACAGCGCCAACCAGACCATCAACGTTTCGGCCTCGACGTTCAGCCAGAACACCGGGCTAGACGGCGGCGCGATTGCGTTTGATGGATCGTCGAGCGCAAATGAACTCAATCTGGATAGCGCCACCAGCATCACCAACAACACGGCCACTGATGCTGGCTCACCGGCCGGCGGCATTCTCAACAACGCACCGGCCGTCACGAATCTCAATGGAGCCACCGTGGCAAACAATACGCCGACGAACTGCACCGGCGTGACGGGCTGCTGACACCCGTCACCCAGCGGAGGGAGCTCCAGACACAACGTGGGGCGGACCTAGCGGTCCGCCCCACGTTGCGCGCTTGTGCAGCGCTACGCGGTGGCCGCCAGCGCGTTCTCCCGCGCCTCCGCCTCCTCGGCATCGTCGAGGTACAGCGAGCGGTCGGCGACGCGCGGCAGCGCCACCTCGAGGAACGACGCCACCGGCATCGCGCCGAGATCGCGGCCGTTGCGCAGGCGCACGGCAACCGCGCCATCGGCGGCCTCGCGCTTGCCGATGACCAGCATGTACGGCACCTTCTCCAGTTGCGCCTCGCGGATCTTCGCCTGCATGCGGTCGCGGCGGTCGTTGACCTGAACCCGCAGCCCGGCGTCCTTCAGCGTCTGCTCGACCTCGCGCGCGTACGGGATCTGATCATCCGTGATCGGGATGATCATGGCCTGCACGGGGGCCAGCCACGCCGGGAAGGCGCCCGCATAGTGCTCCACCAGCCCGCCCACGAAGCGCTCCATGGAGCCGAGCAGCGTACGGTGAATCATCACCGCGCGGTGGCGCTCGCCGTCCTCGCCGATGTAATTGACATCGAAGCGCTCTGGCAGGTTGAAGTCCACCTGAATCGTCGGGCCCGTCCACTCGCGGCCCAGCGCATCGACCCACTTGATGTCGATCTTCGGGCCGTAGAACGCCCCACCGCCCTCGTCGATCTTGTAGGACAGCCCCCGGTGCTCCATGGCGCGCTTCAGGTCGTCCATGGCGCGTGACCAGACGGCCTCGTCGCCAATCGCCTTTTCCGGGCGCGTGGCGAGGTAGGCCTGAAACTCGTAGCCGAACACCTTGGCCATGTGCATGGCGAGGTCGATCACGCCGCCGACCTCGTCGATCACCTGATCCGGCGTGCAGAAGATGTGCGAGTCGTCCTGCGTGAAGCCACGCACCCGCAACATGCCGTGCAGCGTGCCTGAGCGCTCATAACGGTAGACGGTGCCGAGTTCCGCCAGCCGGATCGGCAGGTCGCGGTACGAATGCACCCGGCTCTTGTAGATCATGATGTGGCCGGGGCAGTTCATCGGCTTCAGGTAGTAATCGACCTCCTCGATGCTCATCGGGGAGTACATGTTCTCCCGGTAGGTCTCGAGGTGGCCGGAGGTCTGGTAGATCTTCTCGGAGGCGATGTGCGGCGTGTAGACGAGGTCGTAGCCACGCGCCAGCTGCTCCTTCTGCTCGAACTGCTCCACGAGGTAGCGCACCATGGCGCCCTTCGGGTGCCACAGGATCAGGCCCGGGCCGATCTCCTCGTTGACGGAGAAGAGGTCCAGCTCTTTGCCCAGCC
>JASGGF010000331.1:0-6104 GCA_047605145.1 Thermomicrobiales bacterium
CCTCGTCGCCTTCGCGCAGGGCAGCGATCAGTCGCTGCTGGAGCCCGCCGACCTCGGCGATCTCTCCCTGCTGGAGCGCCACGCCGTGGGCCTCCGCGTCGCGCTGCTCACGGGCGATGCCGCCATGGAGCGCCGCCACCGCCGCCGCCTGCTCGATTTCGGCCGCACCGATCTGGCATCCGGCGTCGCACGCTACCCGAAGGCGGCGCTGGAGCCGCGTCTGGCCGCGCTGCTCCGCCACACCGACCTCGTCACCTTGCGCCCCGGCGCCGCCGGCCCCGAGGATATCGCGGCGCTGCATGAGGCCGGGCTGACGCCCGCCGCCGTGGTCACGCTGGGGCAGTTGCTCGGCTTCCTTGGCTATCAGGCGCGGGCAGTCGCTGTGGCGCGCGCGTTCGCCGAGGGGCCACAGCCCACCATCGGGCCGAAGGAGGCGCCCGTGCCAGACGCCGCTGCCCAACGGGCGCCCCGGCAGCGACTGCGTTTCTCCAGCACCCGCTTCGATTGGCAGCCGTGGACCGCCACCATCGCCGACGGCGAATCGACGCCAGAGCAGTGGGCGGTGCTGGACGAGGTGGTCCCCACGATGAAGACGAACCCCTACTACCTGCTGCTGGCGCAGGATCCAGAGCCGCTGCGGCAGCGCACCGGGCTGTTCAACGGCATCATGAAGGGGGAGGGCGGCTCGGCGAAAGCGGACCGCGAGTTGGCCGCAGTCGCCACCTCGCGCGTGAACGGCTGCGTCTACTGCGCCGCCGTCCACGCATCCGCCTACAACCAGATGACCGGCGACACCGACCAGATGCAGCGCATCCTCGATGAGGGGAACGCCACCTCGCTGCGGGAGCGGGAGCGCGCCATCGTTGACCTCTCGGTGAAGCTGACCGATGACCCCGCCAGCTTCGCCGCCGCCGACCTGCAGCCACTGCGCGATCTGGGCTTCGGCGATCTGGAAATCCTCGACATCTCCAACGGCGCGGCCATCTTCGCCTGGGCGAATCGCCTGCTACAGACGCTGGGCGAGAGTCAACTGGCAGGAGCGGCCACCGCGTAAACCGTCACCCCCGGCCCCTCTCCCTTTGCGAAGGGAGAGGGGAGCCTGTGCACAGCGACGTGGCGATACGGCAGTATGCCGCCAGTTACCCTCGAACATTTGCCCGATCCGCCACCGGAAGCCCCTCGCCCTTTGCGAAGGGCGAGGGGTTTGGGGTGAGGGTTTCTCGCCACGGCGGCATCTGCATTCCCAGTACTACCCAATTCAGCCGCGCAAGGACGTGGGGAGAGGGGGCCGGGGGTGAGGGCGATCTCCGGTTAGCGCTTGCCCGCCTTGCGCCTCTTCGCGGCCTTTCGGCCCTTGCGACGCTTGTGGCCCGTGCCGGCGTGCCGCGCGGCCGGGGGCGGCTGCAGGCAGAGCTCGGCGCAGAAGCTGCCGGAGCAGGCGCAGTTGGTTCCAGTCGTGTTGCCCGCCACGCAGGCGTACGGCCCATCGGGGCAATCCGCGCTCGTCGTGCAGGCGAGGCAAGCGGCGCCGTTCTCCACCGACGACGCCTTCACGCACGCCGACGGATTCGCGCCGCCATCGAGCTCCGTCAGGCAGTAGCAGACGAACGATTCGGGGCCGGGAGGTGTGGGGCAGGTCTGGACATCGCCCAGATTGCAGAAATCCTTCGGCTCGCACACCTGGTTGTTCTCGCAGGCGCCGGGCTCGGCGCTGGCGCACTTGCAGTACCCATCCTGGCAGGTCTCGTTGGCGTCGGGACAGCCGGCATCCTCACAGCACTGCCGGCCCGTGACGCATGTGCCATTGCCGCACGGCTGTTTGGTGGGGTCGCTGTCGCAAATGCAGGCGTTGTCAGTGCAGGTTTGCCCGCTGGGGCAGGAACCCGCGCAGCACGCAGTGACCGTAATGCAGGCATTGCCGCAGAGCTTGGTGCGCGGGCGGCAGATGCAGACGCTGTTGATGCACTCTTGTTCGCCGCCGCAATCGTCGCTATTGCAACAGGTTCCGTTCGCGATACACGTGCCGCCGCAAGCGTGCATGCCGGCCGCGCACTGGCAGACTCCAGCGACACACGCGTTATTGCCGCCACAATCCGCATCTGCACAGCATGCGTCTGTGGCAATGCAGCCCCCATTGCACGCTTTCTGGCCGGCCTTGCAGGATGTTCCGCTGCCGGTGTGATGCTTGTGCTTATGGTGATGGTGGTGCTTCTTGGCGCGGCTCTCCGCAGACGCCCCGAGCAACACCCCCAACCCGCCGAGTACACCCAATGCTCCACGCCGGGAGATCCGAGCTCCAATATCTCGCGCCAATTGATCCAGTTGCTGGCCATCCATGATGAACGCCTCGAGGTGCCTATCCGCCGAGCGTGCCTGTCTCGACCACGTTCGTGGCAGGGGAGTTCGGTGGTCTTTTGCGCGGCGAACAATAGATGATCGTGAGATGAATAACAATGCACCGTGAATTGCTCATTGACCCCGGAGCTGTTGCTGACGCGACAGCAGCCGGAATCAGTGAGCCTGATTCCGGCTGCTGTTGTAGAGCCGATGGCTGTTTACGCCTGGAGACACAGATCCGCGCAGAACTTGCCGGCACACCCACAGTTCGGCCCGCCCTGCACACAAACCTGCGTATCCGTGCAGTCGGCGCTCGTGGCGCATGGCCCATTGCTGCTGCACGCCGCTGTCTCCAGCGACAGCGACTTCACACAGGCCGGCGGTTCCTGGGCGCCATCATAATCCCGCATGCAGTAGCAGACGAAGTTCTCCGGTCCGTCGGGGGTCGGGCAGTTCATCACGTTCCCGGTAGTGCAGAAGTTCTCCGGCTCGCAGATCTGGTTGTCCAGGCAATCTCCGGGGTTCGCGCTGTTGCAGACGCAATAGCCATCCTCGCAGGTCTCATTGACGCCCGGGCAGCCGGCATCGACACAGCATTGCCGGCCGGTGACACACGTGCCATTGCCGCACGGTTGCAGCTCCGGGTCCGCGTCGCACACGCACTGACCGGTGGTGCATGTCTGGCCGCTGGGGCAGGACCCGGCGCAACACTCGTGGACGGAGATGCACGCGCTGCCGCAGAGCTTGGTGCGGGGGAGGCACGTGCACACGCCGGCGCGGCACGCCTGCTCTCCGCCACAGTCACTATCGGCGCAGCAGGCGCCTGCCGCGATACACGCGCCGTTGCACGCGCGGGTTCCTGCGGCGCACTGGCACACCCCGGCGGCGCAGACATTTCCGGCTCCGCAGTCGGCATCCCGGCAGCACTGGCCAGCGGAAATGCACGTCTTCCCGCACCGCGTGCGCCCCTTGCCACACCGCTTGAGCTTCTTGCCCTTGTTTCGCTTCTTGCGCTTTTTTCGCTTCGCTTCGCTGTCTGGCGCAGCGGCGATCAGGAAGGCGGCCACGCCGCCGAGCGCGGCGACCACCCCGCGCCGTGGCCACTGCGCGCCGACCTTTCGCGCCAGAGTGTCGAGCTGATCTGCGTCCATGGGGCTCCGGCCTTCTCGTGAACACGCCGCCACGCCGCTGCCTGCCGCAACGGCCTGCCTGCATCACGGAATCGTGAACAAAAATGCAGCGCAAAGTGAATTGTGAATGCGCAGAGTATAGACACGGAGCGGTGTCAAAGCGCCCTACCCGGCGCCGCCACGCAGGGAACCCCGGTGGCGGCAGGGGATGAGCGCACTCGCGCGGGGCGCCGAGCGGGCGCCCGACGGCAGGCGCCGGCTCCCGTTTCGGGCGGACGTTACGGATTGGGTCCCTTCGCCGTCGGCGAATCTGGCAGCGCGCTCCACTCCTGCCACGAGGCGGAATAGAGCGAGACACTGGGGTACCCGAGCCAGCGCAACGTGAAATCGGTCAGCGCCGAGCGCGCGCCGGTGGCGCAGTACGGCACGATGTGCTTGTCCGGGGTGACGCCTGCCGCCGCGTAGAGCGCCCGCAGCTCCTCCGGCGCGCGCCAGCGGGCCGGGGCATCGCCGGTCACGTTCTCCAGGTAGTTGATATTCACCGCGCCGGGAATATGCCCGCGCTCGTACTCCTCCGGCGTGCGGGCATCCACCAGCGCCCAGTCCGGGTCGTGCAGGTGGGCCAGCACCTCCGGCTGCCGCGCCAGCATCTCCCAGCGGCGGGCGGCGGCGGGGGGCGGCGCAGTGGCCACCTTCGCGCCCGCCGGGCCAGGCTCCAGCGCGCCGCCCGCCTGCCGCCAGGCGATGAAGCCGCCATCCAGCACCACAGCCTCGTCGTATCCCAGCAGGCAGAGCACCCACCAGGCACGGGGCGCAAAGAGGGAGCCGTCATCGTAAATCACGATGTCCGCATCCTGATCCAGCCCGAGCCGTGCGAACAGCGCCGACATGTTATCGGCCCAGCCCGTCACCGCTGCGTCATCGACCGAATCGAGCAGCTCCAGTTCGTGCCAGTCCACCAGCGCCGATCCGGGGATCACGCCCTCCGCCGGGGTCACGTCGCCGGCCAGCGCCAACGGGCGAAACCGGGCGCCGCCCTCGTGCTGCTGCGCGGCAGCCACATCGATCAGGAACGCATCGTGCGTAGCCTGCGACACGGGCTGCGGCGTCGCCTGCGCCAGCGCGCCACCGGGCCGCCAGCCGGCCAGGAGCGCCGCCAACGGCAGCGCCAGCTGCTGCGCCCGGCGGCGGGTTACGCGTCTAGCCAGCACGTTATCCATCGGCTCTTCCCTCCTGGCTTGCCCAACTGGTCAATCGTGCAAAAACATTCACAAGAACGCTGCGCACGATTTCTTGCGCGCGCATGATGCGAAACCGTCAACGATATGGTAAAACGCGGATACATGGTAACGGAGCATTGATGCAGGAGCGCAACGTGGCGAACTCCGTCGTCGTCGTGAATGGGATGGACCACCTGCCAAGTGGGGAGCCGGTCCGCCTTTCGCGCAAACAGCGTACGGTCGTGTCCTATATCGAACACAACCCCAAGTTTGCGGCCTTCGCCACCGCTGGCGAGCTCGGTTCCCGCACCAACGTGCACCCGTCCACCGTGGTGCGGCTGGCGCAACTGCTGGGCTACGCGGGGTTCCCGGAGTTTCAGGCGGCCATCCGCCACACC
The DNA here is from genome assembly GCA_047605145.1 of Thermomicrobiales bacterium. Lineage (GTDB taxonomy): Bacteria > Chloroflexota > Chloroflexia > Thermomicrobiales > UBA6265 > JACCXM01. The sequence goes on from JASGGF010000331.1 coordinate 5,086, forward strand.
TACCTGTGCTCGCTGGATGCCGTCTCCCTGAATCCGCCCCACCCGAGCGCGCGGTTTGGCGATGTGGTGACCTCATCGCTGGACCAGGACATGCGCAATCTGGCTACCACCCGGGCCTCGCTGGATGGCCGGGTGGTGCAGCAGGTAGCGCGGCTGGTGGAGGCGGCGCCCGCCTCGCTGGCGATTGGCGGCGGCAGCCACGGCGGTCTGGCGCTGGTGTTCAGCCACCTCTGCCGGTTCATGGGCCTGCCGGTGGACGCCGAGATCCGAGGTGGGATTTCGCTGGCCGCCCGGCTGTCGCAGGTGGGGCCGGGCCACGTAGTCTTTGGCAGCTCCGCGTGGTGGGTGCTGAACGACACGCGCGAGGCGCTGACCATCGCGCGCGAGCAGGGCGCGCACACGGTCGCCATCGCCGACAGCCGCGCCTCCCCGCTGGCCCAGGTGGCCGAGCACGTGCTGATTACGCGCAGCGAGAGCGTGTGCTTCAACCAGTCGCTGGTGGGGCATCTGGCGATCGTCAACGCCATCGTGGCCGAGATCGCTACCAATGGCAGCGACGAGATTCAGGAGCGCATGCAGCGCTCCACCGCCACCGCCGAGCGGCTCGGCGCCGTCTGGCAGCACACCGGCACGGAGTTCGAAGCAGGGAGCGCGCCAGCGGGCGGGTAGCCACTTCGGCGCCTCAGGCCGGGCCAGTCTCGCCAAAAATGCGTAATTCTCCCCATGTGCGTAGGTGGTGAACCTCGTACGGTGACCGTGCGGCATCGTGTGCCGCCCGCCCGTTCACTGGATGAGGTTCTGCTGCATGGAATCCCGGCCGCACGCCGTTCTGGCCCGCGAGGAACAACCCGCCATCTCTCGCCGCCCGGCGCTGGGGCTGCTGCTTGGCGGCATCGCCGCACTGCTCCTCGGCGCCGGCGTTGATGCCCGCAAGAAGAAGCGCCGGCGCAAGAAGCGGAAGACGCAGCAGCCCACCCCGGCCCTGCCAGCCCCCCAGGCGCTGGCAGACACCACCTGCG
>JASGGF010000332.1:0-6087 GCA_047605145.1 Thermomicrobiales bacterium
CCCCCCCCCCCCGCGCTGGGGGGGGGGGGGGGGGGGTGCGGGCTTCCCCGGAGGGCTTCCCCGGAGGGCCGGGGTTTCCCCCTACGCCGTGCGCGCCAGCCGCGGCCGGACCTCGGTCTCCTCCTCGTCCTCGATCGCCTCCAGCGCGTGGACGCGGCTGGCGCTCTCCTGCTGCCGCAGGCCCAGCACCTCGTCCAGCACCGCCTTCTTGATCTCGGTGAAGCCGCGCGTGCTGTGATCACGTGGGCGGGGGAGATCGACGCGCAGGTCGAGCGCCACCACGCCGTCTTTCAGCACGATGATGCGGTCGGCCAGCGCCACCGCCTCCTCGACGTCGTGGGTGACGAGGACGGCGGTGAAACCGTGCTCTTGCCAGACGCGCTCGATCAGCGCCTGCATGTCCAGCCGGGTCAGGGCGTCCAGCGCGCCGAGCGGCTCATCCAGCAGCAACAGGCGCGGCCGGGAGGCGAGCGCGCGGGCGAGGGCCACGCGCTGGCGCTGGCCGCCGGAGAGGATGCTGGGCCAGTCGTGGCTGCGCTCGGCGAGGCCGACCTCCGCCAGCGCCGCCTCCGCCTCGGGGCGGCGGTCGTTGCTCAGGCCGAGCGAGACGTTGTCCAGCACCCGCCGCCACGGCAGCAGCCGGGCGTCCTGAAACATCAGGCGCACCAGCGGGGAGCCGGGCTTCGGCTCGTGGCGCTCCAGCAGCACGGAGCCGGCAGTGGGCGTCTCCAGCCCGGCCAGCAGCCGCAGCAGCGTGCTCTTGCCGCAGCCGCTCTGGCCCACGATGGCGACGAACTCGCCGCTCTCGAACGTCAGGTCGACGCCCTGCAGGACGGGGCGCGCGCCGAACGCCTTGTGCAGATCGTGCGCTTCGATTTCGACGCCACTGGGAATCGGCATGCTTGTCTTCCTGTCGTCTCCCCTCGCCCGCGCATCGGGAGAAGGGCTGGGGGTGAGGGCGAATCCGGGCCGAGGCCGTGGGGTTTCGCGCGGCTCTGGCAGAATGGCGAGCCCGGTGCAGTCGCCGAACGTCTGCACCCGGCGGTTGGGGTTAGTGCGCATACGCCGGGCTCCACGCCAGCAGCTTGCGCTCCAGCCCGCGCGCCGCGACATCCGCCGCCTTGCCAAGCAGGGCGTAAAGCAGGATGCCCAGCACCAGCACATCGGTCTGCAGGAACTCGCGGGCGTTCATCGTCACGTAGCCGATGCCGGAGGTGGCGGCGATTGTTTCCGCCACGATCAGCGTCAGCCACATGATGCCGAGCGCGTAGCGCAGGCCCACCAGAATGGATGGGAGCGCGCCGGGCAGGATCACCTGCCGGAACATCTGCCACGTAGTCAGGCCATACGTGCGGCTCATCTCGATCAGGCCGGGGTCCACGCTGCGCACGCCGTGGTAGGTGTTGATGTAGATGGGGAAGGCCACGCCAATCGCCACGAGGAAGATGCGCGAGGTCTCGCCGATGCCGAACCACAGGATCACCAGCGGGATCAGCGCGAGGTGCGGGATGTTGCGCCCCATCTGCACGGAGCTGTCCAGCAGGCGCGCGCCCCACGGGAAGAAGCCGTTGATGAGGCCGAGCAAAAAGCCGATGCCGCCGCCGATCAGCAGGCCGATGAAGGCACGGCGGGCGCTGATGGCGACATCGAGCAGCAGGTCGCCCTGCGTCAGCAGCTTCCAGCCCGCCTCCGCCACCGAAAGCGGCGCCGGCAGCACCCGCGCCGCGATGATGCCGCGCATGGAGAGGATCTGCCAGACCACCAGAATCACCGCCGGCACCAGCCACGGCACGAGGGCGCGGCCCACGCGGGTGGCGGCCACCGGAATGGCCGGCGCGCTGACAGAAGCCGCCGCAGCGGCGGGAGACGCAGGAGCAATGGTCGCCATCGGGTCGCCTCTCTAGCTCGCGGCTTGCGCGGCGGCGTGGGCGCGGCGCGTTTCCAGCCCCGGCACGGTGGTGTTCGCGACGATCTCGCCGCCGGTCATGCCGAACGGCCCGAACGCGGAGGTCAGGGACTGGGAGCTGTCCGGCTGCGAGGCAAGGTTGAGCTTCGGGAAGACCAGCTCGGCGAAGCGGTACGCCTCTTCGAGGTGCGGGTAGCCGCTGAAGATGAAGGTGTCGATGCCGGCGTCCTCGTACTCGCGCATCCGCGCGGCCACGATGTCCGGGTCGCCGACGAGGGCGGTGCCCGCGCCGCCGCGCACCAGCCCGACGCCGGCCCACAGGTTCGGGCTGATCTCCAGCTGCTCCCGCGAGCCGCTGTGCAGGGTCGCCATGCGGGACTGCCCGTGGGAATCCATCCGCGCGAAGACCGCCTGCGCGCGGGCGATGGTCGCCTCATCGACGCGGCTGATCAGGTCATCGGCGTCCCGCCACGCCTCCGCTTCGGTCTCGCGCACGATGACGTGCAGGCGGATGCCGAAGCGCAGGGTGCGCCCCTCCGCCGCCGCCAGCTTGCGGACGGCCTCGATCTTCTCGGCCACCTTGTCCGGCGGCTCGCCCCACGTCAGGTACAGGTCGACGTGCTTCGCCGCCACCGCCTGCGCCGCCGGGGAGGACCCGCCGAAGTACAGCGGCGGGTAGGGCTTCTGGAGGCCGGGAATCAGCAGCTTGCCGCCCCGGACGTCGAGGTGCTCCCCCTGAAAATCGACGGTCTCGCCAGCCAGCTCCTTGCGCCAGATGGTCAGGAACTCGTCGGTGATCTCGTAGCGCTCGTCGTGGGAGACATGCACGCCGTCGCCGGCCAGTTCCACCGGGTCGCCGCCGGTGACGACGTTAATGAGCAGCCGGCCATCGCTGAGGCGGTCGAAGGTGGCGGCCATGCGCGCCGCCAGCGTGGGGGACATCAGGCCCGGCCGCAGCGCGACGAGGAACTTCAGCCGCTTGGTGAGCGGGATCATGCTGCTGGCGACGACCCACGCGTCCTCGCAGCTGGCGCCGGTCGGCAGCAGCACGCCCTCGTAGCCGAGGTCATCAACGGCCTGCGCGATCTGCCGCATGTAGCTGTGGCTGGTGGCGCGGCCCGCCTCGGCGGTTCCGAGGTAGCGGCCATCGCCGTGGGTGGGGATGAACCAGAAAACGTGGGTCATAGGTGGGCTCCTGTGCGGTGAGTCCGGCGGGTCTGCCTAGCTCTGCGGCAGCAACGTGGCCTTGAGGATGTCGATCTTCTCGGGGATCAGCCCGATGCCGAAGAAGAGATCGGCGACCGCCTGCTGTTCCGCCACGATTTCGGGCGAGATGGCGTCCACGCCGACCTTGCGCCGCTCCTCCACCGTCACGATGACCTCCTCTGGCAGCCCGGTCTCGCCGGAGATCAGCTTCGCGACCTCGTCGATGTGCTCCTGCGACCACGCTTCGGATTCCTCCAGCGAGGTCTTCAGCACCTCCAGCGCCTCCGGGTTGCCGGTGGCAAAGGGGCGGGACGCGAGGTAGTACGCGCGGGAGGGGTGCCCCACGGAGCCATCGGAGGCGATGGAGCGCGCGCCGGAAGCGGCTTCCTCGGCGGCGAGATACGGGTCCCAGATCGACCACGCATCCACGCTGCCGCCCTCGAAGGCGGCCTTGGCGTCGGAGGGGAGCAGGAAGACCGGCTCCACATCGCCCCACTCCAGCCCGCCGAACTCCAGCGTGCGCACCAGCAGCGCGTTGGCGGAGGAGCCCTTGGTGACCGCCACTTTCTTGCCCTTCAGGTCCGCCGGGGCCTGAATCGCGGAATCCTTCGGCACCAGCACGCCCTGCGTGTCGCTGTTGGCGACGGTGGCGAGCACGTACACGAGGTCAGCGCCAGCGGCCTGCGCGAAGATTGGCGGCGGCGAGCCGACGTACCCGAGGTCGATGGCGCCGGCGTTCATGGCCTCCAGCATCGGCGGGCCGGCCGGGAACTCCACCCAGCTTACGGTGTAGCCAAGCTCTTCCAGCCGCTTCTGGAAATCGCCCTGCGCCTTCAGCACGGTCAGGCTGACGGCGCCTTTCTGGAAGCCGATGCGCGCCTCCTTGCTCTGGGCGCGGGCAGACAGCGTGGGCAGCCCGGCAACGATGGCGGCGGCGGCAATGCCGGTCAGCAGCTGGCGGCGGTTCGGGCGAACGACGGATGTGGTCACGAACATGCTCCTCAAACGAGACGGACGCAAACGGACGGTTGGGCGGGCGCGGAAACTACGGGGTCGGGGTGGCGACCGCCAACACGGCGCTGGCGATATCGACGTGCTCGGGGATCAGGCCCAGTTCGAGAAACTTGTCGGCGAGGGCCTGCTGCTCCGCGATGATCTCCGCCGTGATCGGCTCGATGCCGTAGGCGGAGCGTTCTTCCACCTTGAGCTGCGTCGCTTCAGAAATGCCGGTCTCGCCAGCCACCAGCGTGGCGACCTCCTGCGGGTTCGCCGCCGCCCACGCGTCGGAGGTCTCCAGCGCGGAGATGATCCCGGCCAGCGCTTCGGCGTGCTCGGTGGCGAAGGTGCGGGACGCGAGGTAGAAGCTGCGGTTGGTGTGATCCGCGCTCGTGCCATCGGCGATGGAGCGGGCGCCGCTGGTGTCCTCCGCCACGGCGGCGTAGGGGTCCCAGATCGCCCACGCATCGACCGATCCGCCATCGAAGGCAGCTTTGGCGTCGGCGGGCAGGAGGTAGGTGGCCTCCACATCGCCCCACGCCAGCCCGGCGTTTTCCAGCGCGTAGGCGAGGAAGGCGTTGGCGGAGGAGCCCTTCGCCACGGCCACCTTCTTCCCCTTCAGATCCGCCACCGTCTGGATGGCGGAATCCTGTGGCACCAGAATCCCTTCCTCCAGCGGCGAGGGCGTGGTGACGGCGGCGTAGATCAGGTCTGCGCCGGCGGCCTGCGCGAAGATGGGCGGCGGGGCGCCGGTGGTGCCGAAATCGAGCGCGCCGGCGTTCAGCGCCTCCAGCAGGGGCGGGCCGGCCTGAAACTCGGTCCAGGTCACGGTGTAGCCCAGCGGATCGAGGACCGGGGCCAGCAAGTCTTGCGCCTTCAGCACCAGCAGGTTGGAGGATCCCTTCTGGAAACCGATACGGACCTCGCCGCCGGCTGCGCGGGCAGCCAGCGGGAGGGACGCGAACGCGGGCAGGGCGGCGGCCCCAGCCGCCAGCAACGATGCGCGCAGCAACCCACGCCGGGTCTGCCGGGCGGCCACGAGGGATGATCGGGTCATACGGCAATCTCCAGCAATGGCGCTACAGCGGCGTGGCTGCGGCGGTGAAGGACGTCCTGCTCGACAGCATCAAGGGCGCGTAGCAGGCGGGTGTCGGCCAGTTCCTCGCGGTAGCGGATGCGCTCGCCCTCGCGCACGAAGTCACCATCCAGCAGGCAGACGCCGGGCAGGAAGGTGGCAGCGCCAAGCGCGGACAGGACCGGCTTCAGCGCGTACTCCAGCACGAGGCAGTGGGCCAGCGAACCGGCGGTGGAGATGGGCAGCACACCCTTGTCGGTCAGCACTCCGGTCGGGAGGAGGTCCAGAAAGGTCTTCAGGACTCCGGAGTACGACGCCTTGTAGACGGGGGTGGCCACAATCACGACGTGGGCCTGCGCCACCAGATTGGTGGCGTTGCGCACGGCGGGGTCATCGAAGTTGGCCCACAGCAGCGCCTCTGGCGGGAAATCCCGCAGGTTGATGGCCGCTGTGGCGAGGCCGCGGCGTTCCAGCACGGTGCGGGCGGCATCGAGCGCCGCCGAGCACCGTGAGGGGGCCGCCGGGCTCCCCGCAATGGTCACGACATCGAACATGGAACCTCCCGCGCGCGAGAACTTGATCACCTGAAGTTGTCCACCAAAAAAATGGACAAGGTGGACATTAGCATTCGGACGCGGGTGCGTCAAGCTGTTCCGGCGGGGGGATTTGCCGGCGGACTGTGCATTCCGCCCAGTCCAGGCGGCGCCCGGCGCCCACGTGCCGCGCCATCCCGGCCCGGCGCTCCACATGCCCCCGCGCCGCTCCCACCAACGCTGTCATTCCGAGTCCGCAGACGAGGAATCGTGCACCACCAACCGCAAGGTCACGGCGCCGCTCTCCGCCCCACCCCCATGTCGTTCCGAATCCGCAGATGAGACACTGTGTGCGACGTCAAGCCCTCGAT
>JASGGF010000333.1:0-6072 GCA_047605145.1 Thermomicrobiales bacterium
CCCCACGCCTTCTACTCCCAAGCGGGTGGGGGGGGGTTCGGTGGGGGTGGTGGCGGTGTCAGACACGGTGGCAACTCCTTTGTATCGCGCCAAGTATGGCGGATTTGCGAGTGTCCGTACGCCTACCGCGCCAGCGACCTGCGTCTGATTGCGCCGCTCTGGCTGCCGCCACCAGCAATTGGGCCGGGCTGACTCAGGCGCGGTCCCTGCTGGCCCCCAAATACGTATTTCTACGAATGCGCGCCGTGGCGCCATCCCCGTAGAGTGCGATCAGACTCGACGGCACGCAGGGAGACACAAGGGATGAACGAGACGCAGTTTGAGCGGCTGGCGCGCGCGCTCACGGGGCCTCGCTCACGGCGCGCGGCCAGCGCGCTGTTGGGCGGGCTCATCGCGGCGCCCTTCCTGGCGCCAGACGACACCGCCGTGAAGGGCAAGAAGCGGCGCAAGAACAAGCGAAAGAAGCGCAAGCACCGGTGCAAGGGTGGGCTGACCCGGTGCGGCAAGGACTGCCTCACCCTGCAGAATGACAACGCCAACTGCGGCGCGTGCGGCAAGGCCTGCGCCGGCAGTGCGCAGTGTCAGGGGCAGGTCTGCGTTCCGTCGTATGTGGAGCGGAGCTTTACGCCGTTCACGGAGCCGTTCGACCTCTTCGTCGATGCCAGCGGCGCGAAGTTCGTGACGTTCACCCTTCAGGAGTGCGTGCGGCAGTATTCCTCGACCTACACGCTGGAATACACCTACGGCATTTGCGGCAATCAGGGCAGCGACAACACCCGCCTCGGCCGCCCCCGCGATGCGGTCGCGTACGGGAACCGGGTCTTCATCTCGGACTACGAAAACAACCGCGTCCAGATCTTTGCCCGCAACGGCGCCTACGTTGGTCAACTGGCGAGCGGCCCGGGAAGCGGCAACACGCAGGTTACGGGGCCGGGTGGGCTGGCGCTCGACGCGAACCAGAATATCTACGTCGCGGACACCGATGGCCACCGCGTGCTGATGTTCAACAGCAGCTACGCCCACGTGCGCACCATCGGCACGGGCGTGCCGGGACCCGGCAACAATCAGCTCATTTCGCCGACCGATCTTGCGGTGGACGGCGCAGGAAACCTCTACGTGTCCGACTTCGGGAACACCCGGGTGCAGAAGTTCAGCGGGGCCGACGGGAGCTACCTGGCGACGTTTGCCGGGTTCCCCGACATCGAGAACGTCGCGGTCACCCGGGCCGGCGACATGTTTGTCAGGGCCGGCGACGGGGACTTTCAGGTGGAGCAACTCACCATCGAGGGCAAGCGGGTGCACGCGTTCCCGGTGACGCCAACGTCGGAGCCTCTGGGGGTATACGTGGATACCAGCGACGTGCTGTACATTCTGGAAGAGAACGGCATCCGCACGTACACACCGGCCACCTAGCCTCCGGCCTGCAAGGGGTGACCCGGGCGTCGTCGCAACGGGCGGCGCCCGCTATGCTCCTCGCCTCTACTGGCTCTCAGGCAGGAGTGGCGCAATGCACCCCGGATGGCGCGATGTGGCGGGACATCACGCGTGGGCGACCCTCACACTGCTGGCGTACTGCCGCGATCTCGATGAGGCGACGTTGACCGCGACGGCGCCGGGGACCTACGGCACGATCCTCGCGACGCTGCAACATCTGATCGACGCCGAGGCCTCATACCTCTACCGGCTGACGCGGGCATGGGACGCCCACCCGTGGCCGGATGACGAGGACGTCGACCTCGCCACCCTTTCCGAGCGGGCGGCGCTGCTGGGCGAGACGCTGACGCAGTTTCTGGCGCGCGATTGGGACGATGAGCGAGTGACGGTGGGGTTCAGCGACGAGGGCGAGCTGGATGTGCGCGCCGGGGTGCTGCTGGCGCAGACGCTGCACCACGCGAACGAGCACCGCGCCCACGTGTGCTCGATCCTCGGGACGCTGGGGTACGAAGCGCCAGACGTTTCGGCGTGGGGCTACGCAGACGCGACGGGGCGCATGACGCTGCAAGGGCAGATGCGCGAGGGGTAGCGTCCCGCCGCGCAGCGAACGACCGAGAGGGCCAGAGGCAGCGCGGCGGGATGCAAAACGCGGTGACCAGCGACGAGGTCCTCCGACAAGCTCAGGACATCGCCTGAAGGTGGTGGCGACTTCGCATCGCCACCTTCCGGGACAGAACGCGTCAGGGATCACCCGGAGGTGGTGGCGACATCGCCCTGCCAACTCCCGCGGCCGGACCCCGAGGAGCATGATCTGCTGGCGGTGGCGCAACCCGTCCGCCGCTGTATCATGCCCGGCGAACGTTACGTCGTGTTGGGTGCGAGATGCGGAAGCGGCAAAGCCGTTCGCGGGCGCCTCGCGCTGCCTGCTGTCTGCGGCGCGGGGGACTGGCTGCCAGCGCGCGTGAGCGACGTACATCTGCCAGAACGGCCTGAGTTGGAGTGAGAGAGTCATGAGCCACCCGACCCTGTCGACATGGAACCGGCGGCGCTTTCTGACCCGCGCCGGGGCGCTGGTTGCCGCCGGGGCGCTGGGCGCGCCAGCGTTCACGGCGCGCGGGTTCGACATTGCGCCGTCATCGGCGGTTCCCGGCCTGACGTCCCACCAGACAGCGCCCGCCGCGCCGCTGCTGCCGCAGGTGAGCGCGGTCTGCGCGCGGCTGGCGCCCGCGGGCTGGCGCGATCTGCTGCTGGCGGTGACCGACGGCGGGCTGGATATCGGCGCGGCCGATCTGGCGGCGGCGCTGGCGGCGGACTTGCCGAGCATCGACCGCACGGCGCCCGGCTTCGAAGACTTCGCGCTGGAGGGCGGGCGCGGCATCGAGCCGGGGGACCCCGCGCGCAGCCTGCTGTACCACGCGCTGGCCTCACCGAACGTCTTCCTCGGGGCCGATGGCGAGACGCTGAGCGCGTTCCCGGCGCCTGCCGAACTGGAGGCGGTGGAGAACTACGTCTACGGGGTGCAGCCGCCCTCGCTGACAGACCTGCGGGCGCGCGTGGGCGGGGCGCCGCTGGCGGTGGTGGTCTTTGCGCTGGAGTACCGGCCCGGCCGCGAATCGGTGCACGAGCAACACGCGGATTTCTGCTTCGCGCGCACCGGGCACGCCCGGCTGGGCACGACCCCGGAGATGTACGACGCGCAGCGCCGCGAATTCCTGCCGGCGGACACCGATGATCCCTTCGCCTTCGTGGCGCAACCGGCGCGCTACGCCCCGTTCATCGCGGCGCAACTGGCGCCCGATCCCGAAACGTTCGGGCCGCTGCGCGCCGAGCCCAGCGACGAGGGGCGTTGGTTCTGGGCGCCGTTGCACAAGCTGTTCAGCGGGCCGGAGTGCCTGCAGGACTACGACCTGACCGTGAGCCTGACCACTGGCCACATCAACGAGAAGCTGCGCCGCTTCCACCTGCAAATGAACAACGCCGGGTTCTACACCGGCTGGGACGAACCGGATATTTCGCAGTACCCGTTCGTGATCCGCGATGAAACGCTGGCCGCGTTTGCTACCGATCCGGCGTACGGCTCCGGGTGGGTGCTGCCGCCGCCGCACCCGCTGGTGGAGGCCGCCGAGTACAACGGCAAGCCGCTCACCTACTTCTTCTCGCAGGATCTCGCCAACAGCCCGGACACCTCGTTCTACTCCTCGCTGCAACTGCTGCCGGCGGCGCCGTTTTCGCCGCTGGGACCGGGGCGCACGCAATCCCTACCGGAGAATATCGCCATCGCCGACCCGGCCGTGGCGGGGTACCGCACCAGCATCAACCCGGATATTGGCCGCAGCTCCCCTGAGTACCTCAACGTGCGGCAGGTGATCGACACCGACGGGAACGACATCAACCTGAATGACACCCCGGGCGTGACCGAATCGATCGCCGAGGGCAACTTCTGGGCGCGACACTTCATCGACTACGCCGCCGACGGCTGGGTATCGGCGCGGGTGGTGGCGCTGGACGAGGCGATCCCGACGCGGGTCCCCGCGTACTCCACGGTCTGCCCGCCCAGCTTTTACCCCTACGCCAATCAGCGGGGTTTGACGGAGTGGGCGGAAACGGGCGCGCCGGAGGAGTTCCGGGCAGGAATCTGGGCGATTCCGCCGCGCCCGCTCTCCGACCGGCGCATGGCTGCGAACGTTCACCTGCAGGCTGGCTTCTCCATTGACGACGACACGGTAACGGCGGTCGTTTCGCTGCCGCGCGCGGCCTTCCCGGAGCGCAGCGGCGACCCCACGACGCAGGTGCGTCGCCACCTGACGCTGCCAGATGGCGCGGCCGGATTGTTCGATCCCGGCTGGGAGATTAGTCAGGACCGCACCACCGATCACAAGTTCTTCTTCGCCAGCTACGGGCTCGGCACCCCGTTCATCGAGGACGCCAAGCTCTGCGCGACGCTCAGCACGTTCTGGCCGGGCGTGTCGCCGGACAGCGCCCGCGAGTTCCCGCCGGACAAGAGCGACGCCGACATCTTCCAGACATGGCCGACCATCGCCCCGATGACCGACGAGGAGATGGGCATCGTCGAAGTGGCAGGGCTCGGCTTCATGGGATGGGACGGCGTACGCGGGCCGCACCGGGAGACGGTCGATGGTGAGGCGTGGGTCAACTACCCGGACCTCGCCCAGACCGACTATCTGGAGACGGTCGACCGCTTCACCGCCGCGCTGACGAGCCGGGTCGATCTGGATGTGTACATCGCGCGGGTGCTGGCGATGGCGCAGGTGTACTGGGCGCTGGGCATTCGCTGGGAGGATTTCGGCGATCAGTTCGGGATCGCGGAGGCGCTGGACCGCTTTCAGGCGGCGAAGGGGGAATGGAACGTCCTCTCCTTCCGCGCCGTGTCTGAAGATGTTCCCGATGCCGATCTGACGGCGGCGGAGGCCGCAACTGGTGAGACCTTGCAGGCAGGCGCGTACCGCTTCGAGCTGTTCAGCCCGAACGGGGAGACGCAGCGGCCCGATGACGTGCGCCGCCAGCTGGTCGGGATCGAAGAAGAGGCGCTGGCCTACACCGACCTCGCCACGCTGCTGCTGCGGCGTGGCGACACGTGGGAGGCGTTCCAGCCGCCAGCGTGATGCATGTCTCGCCACAGTCAGACCACTTCGACGTGGCCGTCATTGGCAGCGGGCCGGCGGGCGCGGCGGCGGCGTTATGGTGCGCGCGGCACGGGCTGCGGGTGGCGTTGCTGGAGCGCGAGCCGTTTCCACGCCACCGGCCCGGCGAGACGTTGCCGCCGGGGATTGAGCCAATCTTCGGGCAACTAGGGGTGCGTGAGGCGGTCGCGGCGGCCGGTTTCGTGCGGCACGCCGGGACGTGGTCAGCGTGGGGCGCGGATCGGCGCTTCGAGGCGTTCGGGGCGGATGCGCGCGGCCCGTGGCTGGGGTATCAGGCGCCACGCGAACGGTTGGACACCATCCTGCTCGACGCGGCGGTGGCGGCGGGCGCCGTGCTGCTGCAACCCCGGCGGGCGGTGGCGCCAGTGGTGGCGAAGGGCGTGGTCACCGGGGTAACCACCGCCGAGGGCGAAGTCGCGGCGAGGTGGACGGTTGACGCCGGGGGCGGCGCGCATTGGCTGGCGCGACAGCTCGGGCTGGGCATCGCGACGGCCTCGCCGCGCCTGACGGCGCGCTACGGATACCTGGCGGGCGAATGCCACGCGCGGGACGATGCCCCGGAGATCACGGCGGATGAGGGCGGCTGGTGCTGGTCGGCGCGGGTGGCGCCCGGCATGTACGCGTGGACGCGACTCTCGTGGGACGCCAGCAACCCGGAGCGCGATGCGCCGCCGCCGGAGCTGCGCGGGCTGGCGCCGGTGGGCCGCGCGCGCGGCGCCGATGTGACGTGGCGGATGGTGGAACAGCCAGCGGGACCGGGATACATCTGCGTCGGGGATGCGGGAGCGGTGCTCGATCCGGCGGCATCGCACGGGGTGCTGAAGGCGGTGATGTCCGGGATGATGGCGGCGCACGTCATCGTGCGCGCCGTGCGACGCGAGGCGTCGCGAGAGGCGGCAGCGGGCGCGTACACGGCGTGGCTGCGCGAGTGGTTCGCGGCGGACACGACGGCGTTGCGCGCGTTCTACGCCGAGTT
>JASGGF010000334.1:0-6006 GCA_047605145.1 Thermomicrobiales bacterium
ACATCGGGTCGCCCGGCTCGATGCCGAACGCCTCGTAGAAGCTGTCCATGTTGCGTGGCGGCTCCACCGCCCGCACCGCGCCCGGCGCATGCTCATTCGTCTCGACCTGCGTCGCCAGATACTGCGGGCGCGCGGCCTCCGCCCACGTGTACGCATAGGAGATGAAGAAGCGCTGTTCCGGCGTCAGGCCTTCGATCAGACCGGGGTCGCCCTCCTTCGCCAGCGCGGTTTGCAGCGCGTCGTAGGCGATCTGCAGGCCGCCCATGTCCGCGATGTTCTCGCCAATGGTCAGTTCGCCATCCACGAACAGGCCGGGCTCAACCTCGACCTCGCTGTACTGGGTAGCGACCGCATCGCGCAGGGCCGTGAACTCCTCGGCATCCTCCGGCGTCCACCAATCACGCAGGTTGCCATCGGCATCGAACTGGGAGCCGCTCTGATCGAAGGCATGCGTGATCTCGTGGCCAATCGTCGCGCCGATGCCGCCGTAATTGGTAGCAAGGTCCGCCTGATAGTCAAAGAAGGGTGGCTGCAGGATGGCGGCCGGGAACACGATCTCGTTATTGGTGGGGGAGTAGTACGCATTCACTTCCTGCGGCAGCATGCCCCACTCATCGCGGTCCACCGGTTCATTGATGCGCGCCAGCTGGCGTTTCCCTTCGGCCACACTCGCGCTCTGCAGCGACGCCACGTACGAGTCACCAATCGTGACGTTCTCGTAGGTTTGCCACTCGTCCGGGTAGCCGACCTTGACACGCATGGTGTCCAGCTTGTGCAGTGCTTCCGCCTTCGTCTCCGGAGTCATCCACTCCAGATTCTCGATGCGTGTGCGCGTGGCGTCCTTCAGGTTGCTGACCAGTTCCTCGATTTGCGCCTTGGCTTCCGGCGGGAAGTATTCATCGACGTACAGCTTGCCCAGCGCGAAGCCGAGGTTGCCATTGACGGCGCCCAGCGCCTGTTCGTCGTCCGGGCTCTGCTCCTCCACGCCGTACAGCGTGGTGGCAAAGGAGAAAGCGGTGTCATCCAGCTCCTGCGACAGGGAACTGGCGGTTCCCCAGAGCACCTGCAGCGTGATGTAATCCTTCAGCGTCTGCAAGTCGGTGCTCGTCACGATGGCGTCAACCTGCGCCAGAAAATCCTCTTCCGGCACAATGACGGTGTCCTGGTCCTGAATGCCCAGCACCGCCAGGAACGCTGGCCAGTCGAAATCGGGGTTGGCCTGTTCCAGGTCCGTGATGGCGTGGGGGTGGTAATAGTTGTCCGGGTCGTTCCAGTCTTCCGGCGAGAGCATCGGCTCGGCCAGACGCTTCTCGAAGTCATACACGCGCTGAGCGGCGTCAGCGGCATCCGCCTCGTCCCAGCCGGCCAGCGTCAGCAGCTTGGCGCTAGTGTCCCGGTAGGCCTGGCGGATCGGCTCGTTCGTTTCGTCATCGTCCCAGTAGTAATCGCGGCTGGGCAAGCCAATGGCGGCGGAGTTGTACCAGAGGGCATACCGGGAGCTGTCCGCCAGGTCAATGCCTGGGCTGACGCTGTAGAACCCGCCGACATGGCTCGTCCACCAATCGTCCCGGATGAGCGCGTACAGCGCATCCAGCGAACTGACCGCCGCGATGGCGTCCAGCTCCGCCTGAATCGGTTGCACCCCCTGCGCGTTGCGGGTGGCGCGGTCCATGCCCTGCGCAAAGAGCTGCACCGCCTTCCACTCGTCCGACCCTTCCTGCAACGTGTCGCTTGCGGAGAGGGTTTTCAGCAGGCCTAGCAACTGGTCGGTCGTCAGTTCGGTCAGTTCGCTGGTCGCGTCCCATGAGGGCCAGTCCGGCGGAATCACGGCCCGGTCGATCCAGCGGCCAGCGGCGTAGCGGTAGAAGTCGTCGCCGGGGGCCACTTCCGGGTCCATCGCGACCAGCAGCGAGCCATGCTCGACCGCGCCAGCCAGCGGCGATGCCTCTGGCGACGCCATCGGGGTGGCGCTCTGCCGGGCCAGCGCACCCGGAACCCCGGTCATCACCAGGCACGCCAGAACGAACAGCAGACGAACCAGCAGGCGCATGATCTCTCCCTTGCGATGCAGCGCGGATGGAGGACTTGGAAGATGCGCGAAAGGTAGATGGGCCCCTGCGCACCGCGCCAACTGCCAGGAAACACCGCCGGCGCCCGGGCGACATTTCACCGCAGTTTTCACGTTCAGCGCCGCCGGAGTAGCATTGCAGGCGCCAGAGGAGACGCCGGGGCGAGGACCCGCGCGCCGCTCCGGTTCTGCCCGTCCACCCGGCGGAGGGAGCTCCCGTTGTCTGATGATCTCGTCGCCGAGCGGCCTGCCGGAGGCATCCCCGTGACCCCGGCGATGCAAGACTACCTGAAGGCGGTCTATCGTCTGGGCGGGCATGGCCCCGTGGCGACGCAGCAGCTTGCCGATGAACTCGGGGTCGCGGCATCCTCTGCCACGAACATGGCCAAGCGCCTGCACGAGCAGGGGCTGCTGAACCACACCCCCTACCACGGCGTGGAATTGACCGCCGAGGGCGAGCAGGTGGCGCTGGATGTGATCCGGCGGCACCGGCTGCTGGAGACCTTCCTCGCAGAGAAGGTCGGCCTCGGCTGGGACGAGGTCCACGATGAGGCGGAGCGGCTGGAGCATCACCTCTCCGACCGCCTCGAAGCGCGCCTCGATTCGATGCTCGGGTTCCCCAACACCGACCCCCACGGCGATCCCATCCCCCGCGAGGGCGCCAGTCTGGCCCCGGATCCCACGCTGCTGGAGCTGCCGGCCGGTGCCTCTGGCGTCATCAGCCGCGTCTCTGACCGTGAGCCGGAGCACTTGCGCTACCTCGGCGGGCTCGGCATCGTGCCCGGTGTGCACGTGGAGGTGCTGGAGCACCTGCCCTTCGAGGGGCCCGTCCGCATCCGCATCAGCGGCGCCGGCGCAGAACCCGCCGAGCACATGCTCGGCCGCCCCCTCGCTGAGGTCATCCACCTCTCGCGGTAGGGGCGCGGGAAACGCTCCGCGCTCCACCGCGCCCCCACCCACCACGATGTCATCCCGAATCCGCAGATGAGACACTGTGTGCGGCGTCAAGTCCCAGATGCGGCTTTCCAGCCTCAGGCGGCGAGCGGCAGGGCCGTCTCCGCCGCAGCCTCGGCGGCCGCCCGCTCCGCCCGCGCCTGCTTCAGCCGCCCCATCATCTGCCGCAACAGCTTGTGCGCCACCGCACAGATCGCGCTCTGCTTCGCCTTGCCCCGCCCCTGCAACGCCTCATACCACGCCCGCATCACTGGGTCGGTGCGCACCGCGCTCTGCGCCGCCATATACAGATAGCGCCGCAGGGATGGACAGCCTTGCTTGCTCAGGTGACTGCGGTCACGTTGCCCAGACTGCTCCTGCTTCGGATGCACCCCGGCATAGGCCGCCGCTGCCTTGGCGTCCCCGTGCACCCCCGCCGGCAGATACGCCAGCGTCGCCGCGGCCACCAGCACCCCCACCCCCTTCTGCACCATCAACACCTCGGCCTCGGGGATGCGCTTCAGGATGGCCCGGATCGCCGCCTCGACGGCCTTGAGCTGGGCGGCGAGGTAGGCGAGATCCTGATCGAGCCAGGCCAGGATCTGGGCGTCGCCCGCCCATTTGGCGGCGTGCCGCCGGTTGCGCGCCGCCGTCCGCAGCTTCACCAGTCCCTCACGATACCCCACAATCTGGCGCAACTGCGCCAATTCCGGCTCCTCGGGCTCCGCCCGGCGCAGTTCAGCGTGATAGAGGGCAGCAAAGCGGGCCAACAACATGGCGTCCCCGCGGTCGGTCTTGTTGCGGCCCAGGTGCTGCTTGCGAAACGCCGCCGACTGGGCCGGGTTGATGACGGAGACGGGGAGCTTGGCCAGCAGCAGCGCGATGAGCAGGGGGCGGTGATAGGCGCCGGTCGCTTCACAGACGATCAGGGTGGGCGCCAGTGAGGTAAGCGTGGCGACGAGGGTGGCGTAGCCTTCAGGCGTGTTCGGCACACGCCGGGGGAGTGCCGGCGCTTTCTCCGCCGCGGCCAGATCGAGCCACTTCAACCCAACATCAATGCCGATGAACATGGCGATGACTCCTGTGCGGGACGACGTATGGCAGACTGGAGCCAGGCTCCGGCGAGGTGGCGCGCACCGGCCTTGTGGAATCGGCCGTGGAAGACCTCGACACTGTTCGGTGACCGCGCCATCATGCCGGAGCCACCCCCTGTCTCATTTCCGGGCGTGAGAGCCCCAGGGATCGAACGGGGGATGGCTCCTCCTATAACTTACAAGGGATCGACCACCCCCAACTCCAGGGTCACGGGGCCAATTCTCCGCCTGCAGCCACCGAAGTGGGAGGTGGAGAAGCGGGACGCAGTAGCGAAGTTGGGGGTGGTCGATCCCTCCTTCGTCGGGATGACATCGTGGTGGCGGTGGGCGCGGAGCGGCGCCGCGCCCACTACCGCACCAGGGGCGCGCCCGTCTCCGGCAGCAGCGGCGTTCCCACCTGCGGCGCCGTGCGGCCCACGCCCATCGAGAGCACCGCCGCCAGCAGGCAGGCGCCCCCGGCGATCACGAACGCGAAGAAGTAATCCCCCGTCAGCGTGCGGATCACGCCCGCGCCGGTCGCCGCCACCGCCGCCCCCACCTGATGCGAGGCGAAGATCCAGCCGTAGATCAGGGGGCCGCGCTCCCGGCCGAAGCACTTCGTGGCCAGCGCCACCGTCGGGGGCACCGTCGCCACCCAATCCAGCCCGTAGAAGATGATGAAGGCGATCATGCTGAAACTGCCCGCCGAAAACGCGAGCGGCAAGAGCATCAGCGACAACCCGCGCAGACCGTAGTAGGCGAACAGCAGCTTGCGGCTGTCGTAGCGGTCCGTCAGCCAGCCCGAGAACGTGGTGCCCACGATATCGAAGATGCCGATGGTCGCCAGCAGCCCTGCCGCCGTCATCTCGGACATCCCGTGATCCACGCCAGCCGGGATCAGGTGCGTCCCAATCAGCCCGTTCGTGCTCAGGCCGCAGATCATGAAGGGAATGGAGAGCAGCCAGAAATCGCGCTGGGTCACCGCGAACTGCAGGCCGCCGAACGCGTTGGCGATAGGATTGCCCTTCGGGGCCGCCGGCGGCGGATCGCTCGACGTCGCGCCGTAGGGCAATTGCCCCACATCCGCCGGCCAATCGCGCATGAAGATCAGCACCAGCGGGATCACCGCCAGCGCCGCAATGGCCGTCGTGATGGAAACGAAGCGCCAGTTGTACGTCGTCGCCAGCCACGCCAGCAGCGGCAGGAAGATGAGTTGTCCCGTCGCTCCGGCGGCGGTCAGCACGCCCACGATCAGGCTGCGCCGCGCCACGAACCAGCGGTTCGCCACCGTCGCCGCCAGCACCGTCGCCATGCACCCGGCCCCGAGGCCGACCACCACGCCCCACAGCAGCACCAGCTGCCACGGCTCGCGGATCTGCGTGGTCAGCAGCGCGCCGGAGGAGATCACCAGCAGCGCGCCCGCCACCACCCGGCGCAGGCCGTAGCGGATCATCAGCGCGGCGGCGAACGGCCCCACGAACCCGAAGAGCAGCAGGTTCACCGACACCGCGATGCCGACGGTGGCCCGGCTCCAGCCGAACTCGTCCTCCAGCGGCAGGAAGAGCACCCCCGGCGTGCTGCGGAACCCCGCCGCCGCCAGCAGCGTCACGAAGCTGACCGCCGCCACCACCCACGCGTAACTGAAATCGGACCCAGAATGCGAGCCGGGGTTCCGGCTGAGCCTGTTCATCGCGCCTGTCGCCTGTCGTTCATCCGATTCGCCGATCCCGATGCCTGTACCCGCGCAACGCTACGCCGGCGCCGTTGTGAGAAACCTCGTGCCCTTCCACCGCCTCGTGTCTCGAGCGCCACCCCGCGTGTCTCGAGCGAAGTCGAGAGACCTCGTCTGCTTGGGCGAGGATCCCGTGTCCCGAAAGGCCCTCACCCCAACCCCTCTCCCGATGCGCGCTATGCATTTCCCACATTTTAGGG
>JASGGF010000335.1:0-5975 GCA_047605145.1 Thermomicrobiales bacterium
GGCGACGAGATCGGCGAAATCGCCATCGGTGATCCAGCCGCGCCGCACCACCAGCTCCCGCCGCAGGTACGCCAGATGCGCTACCGGCCCGCCGAACGAGGTGAGGCCGAGGCGCAGAAAGACCCGGCCGACCTCCCCCGGCGAGCCCGCTCCGGGGTCGGTCACCCGGCGCTGGTCCCAACCACCGTGCCCGTGCCGCTGTTGACCGTCTTGCCCGTCCCGCTGCTCTGGTCGAAGGTGAACGTGCCTTCCATCCCGGCGCCGTTCGCCACCACCTTCACGGAGCCCTGCAGCAGCACCTTGCCGAGGCTGCCGCCGTCGTCGTCCGCCAGCAGGCGTACGGCGGAGAAGGTGCAGGTCAGGTCGTCCTCGTTCTCGATCTGCCACGCGCCGACGGCGTCGCTCACGTTCACTTCGTCGTCATCGCCCGAGCCGGGCAGCGCCGGCACGACGGAGGGGCTGACCAGCAGCAGATCGCCATCCTCATCGAAATCGGCGATGGCCTCCTCGGTCTGGTCCCGGCCATCGAACGTAATCGTCCACAGCCACTGGCCGTTGCAGATGTTCACCGGCTGCGCCTCCGTCGCGGCCGGGGCGCCGAGCAGGGCGCTGCCGGCGGCGAGGGTGAGGGCGGCGGTTGTGGCGAGTCGCTTCAGCATGGGGGATGTCCTTTCCGGGGTCAGGCCGGGGTGGCGGCCAGTTCGCTCAGGTGCACCTGCCGGCCACCCTCTGCGCACGACTGATCGATGGCGAACACCGCCAGATGGGTGTTCACGGAATCATGAACGCTGGCGTGGCTCTCGTGGTTCTGGCGGATGCAGTCGAGGAAATGGTCGATCTCCCCCTGAAATGGGTGGTGATCGACCGCGCCGCTATCCGGCGTGATAGTGGGGATGGTGATCCAGTCGCGGGCGCCGGCCACCTTGCGGCTGTAGAAGCGGTTGTGGCGGAACCCGCCGTCGCTGCCCATCAGGTCGACATTGAACTGGTACGGCGCCCACTGCTCCTGCATGGCGGAGACGCGGCCCCCCTTGCCGTTGGCGAACTGCAGCACCGCCACCTGATTCGGCGGGTACGGCAGATCCTCGATATTCGTGAAGCCAGTGGCGGCCACGGCGGTGATGTCGCTGCCCATCATGTAGCGGGCCAGATCGACGGCGTGGCAGCCGCCCAGCAGCATGGCGGAGGCGTCCGCCTTGCGCCGCAGGTAATCGTGGGAGCCGGGGTAGCCGGATTGCTCCGGGTTGTGCCAGTAATCGGCCTGCACGAAGAGCAGGTCGCCGAACATCCCCTCCTCCCGCAGCGAGATCAGCGCCAGCACCGAGGGGATCCAGCGCAGGACAAAGCCGCAGACGGAACGCACGCCGGCGGCGGTGATGGCGGCGTCCATCGCCAGCAGCTCGTCCGGGTTCACCGCAATCGGCTTTTCGACCAGCATGTGCTTGCCGGCGTTGGCGGCCGCAATGGCGTCCTGCGCGTGGCGGCGGTGCGGCGTGCAGATGCTGAGGGCATCGACATTCGGGTCGGCCAGCAGGGCGTCCATGTCGTCGTAGAGGGCCACCTTGGCGGGGTCCAGCCCGGCCAGCAGGGCGCGGTTGGCGGCGCCTTCCTTCGTTCGGCTGCTGATCGCCACCACCTCGCAGTGCGGGTTGTGCAGGTACGCCCGCAGGTGCCCGCCGGAGACATTCCCCGCGCCGTGAATGGCGACGCCGATTTTTCCGTTCGCTGACCCGCTGCCCATTGCTGGCTTCTCCCTGTTGCGTTGCTGGATCATCGCTGATGGCCCCATCTTGCCCGCTGCCGGGCGGATGCGCAAATGGCGCGGCGGGGCGCGGCGCACGGCGCGGCGTGGCGCTTGCCTTCCGCTCCCGACCGGCTCCTCCGCCGGAAGGCCAGTGGGGGGCGCGGCTACCCCGCGCCGCGCAAGTGCCGGGCGCGCAGTTGCGGTTGCGCCAGCAGTTCCGGATTGATCAGTCGCTCCGGTAGGTCGCCGGCAGCGAAGCGGGCGGCATTCGCCAGCGCGCCCTCCACCTGCCGCCCGCTGATTTCCCGCGCGCCGCCCCCAATGTGCGGGGTGACCACCACGTTGTCCATCTGGAGCAGCGGGTTGTCCGGCGGGGTCGGTTCCTGCGCGAGGACATCGAGCCCGGCGGCGCGCAGCTGCCCCGCCTGCAAGGCGGCGATCAACGCCGCCTCGTCGATTACGTTGCCGCGCGTGGTGTTGATCAGCGTCGCGTCTGGCCCCATCAGCGCCAGCTCGCGCGGGCCGATCAGGCCGCGTGTTTCGTCGGTGAGTGGCACGTGCAGGGTGACGATATCCGCCTGTTGCAGCAGGTCGTCCAGCGGCAGCAAGGTGATGAACTCCAGCCCGGCGGGCAATGGGTGGGGCCGATGCTGCGTGGCCACCACCCGCGCGCCGAAGCCGGGCAGCGCCCGCGCCACGTGCTGGCCGATGGCGCCCAGCCCGACGATGCCGACGGTCTTGCCCTGCAGTAGCACGGGTTCGTACGGCGTGCTGCGTACCCACTCGCCCGCCCGCCAGCGGGGGACGTTGGCGACGCCGCCGCGCAGCGCCAGCAGCATGAGCATGATGGTGTGCTCCGCCACGGCGGGAGCGTTGAAGCCAGCGTTGTTGGCAAGCAGAATCCCGGCCGCGTTCAGCAATGGGATAGGAAACCAGTCCACGCCGGTGCCGGTCTTGTGGATGAACTGCAGTTGCGGCGCCTGGGCGACGAGGGCGGCATCGAAGGGAAAGGGGAATGTGCGCCGGGTCACCAGCACATGTGTGTCGGCCAGATACGGGGCAAACTGCGCGGCCTCGGTGAGGTCGCCGGGGAAGAATCGCACCTCGTGGTCGGGGAAGCGGCCTTCGGCGGCGGGGCGGTAGGCGGCGTCAAGGGTGATCAGCATGGGCTTTCCTCGTGGCGTTCGTCGCTGAGGCGATGCGGGGCCGTGGTGAGCATCGCAGACCCTTGATTCAGGACCTTTTTCGCAGAGAACGACGTTGACATGGTGTCACGAAACGAGTAAGAACGCGTCACGTATCTATCCACAACGTGATCTGCTCCGCGAGCCATCGTCAGTGCGCCGCGCCCCTGCCTGCTCGAAGGGCTAGGGCTCGCCAAGAGGTCCCGCCATGGCCCCGCATGTTTACGATATTACGCATAAGCAAACCTTTACCAATCAACTGCTGGCGCTGCCGCCGAACGCCATCCCGCAGATTATCGGGAAGGTGCAGATTCTCAGCTCAGCGCCAGCGCCCGACGCCAAAAGCAAGAAGCGGCTCGTCGGCCCCAAGCACCCGACGTATCGGCTGCGCTCCGGCGACTATCGCATCATCTACACGTTTAGCGAATCCGAGCGGTGGGTGGCCCTGCTGGGCGTCGATGCCCGCGACGATGTCTATCGCAACGGCAACCTGATTGATGAACGAGTTACCGCTCGTGTTCCCGGCGCATTGGTCGATGTGTTGATTTCGGAACACACGCAAGATGGCGATGCTTCAGGCGAAGCGGCCAGCATTGAGGCTGCTGCCGGCGATAGCGCCGATGTGGCCGAGGCGATTGCGGACGACCTTGTGGTTGAGGGCTCGGCGGTCGTGTCACCGGTTGTCCCGGCGAACGACGATCTCCCGGGGGCGATCACGCCTGATTTGCTACGCCGCCTGCGCGTTGCTGAGCACCATGACCCGGCGTTGCTCCCGTGCAAGACGGTTGATGATCTGACCCGGGCGGACGTCCCTGAAAGCGTGCGAGGGCTGGTGTTCGATGCGCTGGTCCAACCAGACTTCGACTTCGTGCGGGAAACGCCGAGCCTGATTGCGCAGGAACTGAGTGATTTCCAACGGTACTACGATGGCGAACTGGTGACTTTCCTGCTGCGGCTGGATGACGAGCAGAAGCGCTTCGTGAACTGGGGCGTTCACGGCGCTGGCCCAACGCTGGTGAAGGGTGGCCCCGGCTCGGGCAAGACCATCATTGCGTTGTACCGGGTGCAGGTGCTGATCGAGGCGCTCCGGGCCAGCGGCAACCCGCGTCCGCGCATCCTGTTTACCGCCTACACCAACACGCTGGTCACGGCAGCGCGACAGATGCTGCGGCAGTTACTCGGCTCGGAGGACGCCGAACGCATCGAGATCTTCACCTCAGACAAGCTGGCGTGGGATATTGCTCAGAGCGCTGGCGCGCTCCCCAAAGACATCATCGACGAAGGTCAGGCCATGGTGGTCATCAAGAGGGCGATGGACCAGCTGGCCAAAGGAAGTCCGGACGATCAGACGCTGGCCCGTTCCGTCGAGACCATCAACCTCCCGTACCTGCTTGATGAGATCGACACGGTGATCGTGGCGCGAGAGCATCACGCCTTGCAGGACTATCTGGATGAGAGCCGCACTGGCCGCGGGCGCCGGCTGACGCGGACCCAGCGGCAGGCGATCTGGCGCATCCATGAGGTGCGCGAAGCGGCCACGCAGCAGACGGGTAATGTGACGTTCTCGCAGTTCCGGCGACGGGTGGTGGAGCTCACGCGGGAACGGAAGACGCTTGCGCCGTTTGACGGTGTGCTCATTGACGAGGCGCAGGATCTGCAGCCCACGATGCTGCGCCTGCTCGTGGCGCAGTGCAAGAGCAAGGATCGACTCTTCCTGACGGCGGATCCCAACCAGTCGATCTACGGCAGTGGGTTCCGCTGGGCAGATGTCCACGAGGACTTACAGTTCCGGGGGCGCACGGGTGTGCTGCGCACGAACTACCGCTCAACGCACGACATCATGGCTGGAGCCGGAGCGTTTCTGCGTGGCGCAGAACTTGACGAGCCGGGGGAAGCCGCGAACTGTCCGCGAAACGGCGCCCGGCCGTTGGTGCGATTCTGCCCCACGCCGGTGGTCCAGATGGAGTTGCTGGCGGAGTTCTTTCAGGAAGCTACCCGCCGCATGCACAAGGGGCTAAGCGGTTGCGCCGTTCTCGCGCCCACCAACCAGTCAGGCCAGTGGATCGCGCAATGGCTAAAGAAGCACGGAATGCCTGCGGTATTCATGACCGGGAAGGGGATTCGGCTCGATTCGCCCGACATCAAGGTCGTGACCCTGCAGTCCGCCAAGGGGCTGGAGTTTCCCATCGTGGCGCTGGCGGGGTTCCCGCCAAAGTATCCCGAGCCCTTTCCTCCCGGCGCTACCGAGGAGGAGGTAGAAGAGCGACTGCTGCGCTCCCGGCGCACCTTGTATGTCGGCATGACGCGCGCCATGGATTCGTTGCTCATTGTGGCGCCGCAGGGTGGGTTGCACCTCACCCCGGAGGTATTCGATCCGGCGCTCTGGGATGTTGAGGTCGTGACGCCTGATCAGCCACCAGCGACGTTGTGGCCCATTCCGTCATCTCCGCCCGCTGGCGTGCAGATCTCGCAGGCGGGTTCGCGCCGCTAGCCCGGCGCGAACCCGCACGAAACGGGAGCGGCTCCGCGACTCCTACCCCATCTGCGTCGTGTGCTCGGGGCGGAAGTGCAGCACCACCCGCTCCTCGCCCGGCTGCAGCCACGGGTACTTGTCCTCGTTCAGGTACTTCTTCGCCATGGAGTTGATGAAGGCGTACTCTGGGTCCGGGTCGATGCGCTCCAGCGTGCCCCGGATCTCGAGGTAGCGGTACGGGTTCTCCGGGTCCACAATGGAGAACGAGGCCCGGCCATCCTTCTGCACGTTGCGGTACTTCTGGCGCGCCGTCGTCTGGCTGAAGCGGATCAGGCCATCCTGCACATCGAACCAGACCGGGTTGTTCTGCGGCTCGCCGTTCGGGCCCAGCGTGGCCACGTGCGCCAGCACTGGCCGCTCGACAAGATCCGCGTACGCTTCGGGAATGATGGACGCTGCTGCCATGGAACGCTCCTGCATGTGGGTTGTGACCGCCGGATCGCGGCTCCGCCGCAGACTATAGCGCGGCCCTACCCGCGCCTTCGGGGCCCTGTGGCATCATGCGCCGTGCATT
>JASGGF010000336.1:0-5929 GCA_047605145.1 Thermomicrobiales bacterium
TCTGCGCCAACCCGGCGGTCAGCGGGTAGTTGGGCACGATGCGGCCGGTGGAGACGCTGTCGCCGCCGGTGTTGGCGCGCTCCCACTCCGGCCCGGTGAACGAGAGCGGCCCGATGCTCTGCTCCAGCGCCCCGCTGACGATGATCTCCTCGCCCACGAACAGCACGTTCGCCAGATACTGGTTGAACCACGTCACCCGCACCCAGCCGGTCTGATCCGCCAGCTTGATCACCACGCGCGGCGAACCCGGCCCCCGGTGCACCTGCAGATCCGTGATCCGCCCGCGCACCGTGACCTCTTCGCCCGGTCGCAACCCGAGCGCCTGCCCGATCTGGATGGTGCGCGAGTAGTCGATGTAGCGGCGCGGGGCCAGCAGCAGCAGGTCGCCTACGGTTTCGATGCCCAGCTTCGCCAGCTTCTTGCTGGTCGCGCCGCCCGCGCCCTTGAGCGCGGTGACCGGCGCTTCCGGCGAAAGCGGCGCCACCGCCGCCGTAACGCGAATCGGCCGGCTCGATGGCTCCGCACTGACATCGAGCGGGGTCGAGCGCCGGGCGGAGGTCGCAGCCGGCGGCGCAGGCGCCGCGACCGTGGTGGCTGGCCGTGACTCCGCTTCCCGTGGGGCCGGCGGGGGCGCAACGGCCGGTTGCGGGCGTGGGCGCGGCGCCGAGCGCGGCAACTGCTGCGCCAGCCGCTTCAGCCGCTCCGCCAGCCCGCTCAGCGCCGGTTTCCGCTGCTCCACCGTGAGCCCGGTGTAGGCGTCCATCTCGGCGACAATCGCCGCTAGTTCCCCGGCCGCCGCCTCCGGCAGCGCTGAACCCAGCCGCCGCAGGCTCTGCACCGCCGCCCGGTACGGATTGCCCGCCTGAAACCCGCCGCGCCATTCCCGGCGCAGCGCTTCCACCGCCGAGTCGATTCGCTCCCGGGCCTCATCCAGCTGCAGGTTGGGGAACGCCGGATCGTCGCTCACAGGGGGTCACATCGTCGCTGCGCAATCATGACCGGCAAGTTTAGCCGCACTCCCGCGCTCCGCTAGCCCGCGCCGCCATACGCGCCCTGTCCGAGCGCTGCCGCACTCACGTTGCCGGAAAACCCTGCCAACGGACCGGACCCGCAAATGTTGGCAGACTTGGCAGACTTACCACGCCCAGCCACCTGCGCCGGTCGCCACCCTGTGCTAAACTTCCCGGTCGCGCGAAGGTGAACGGCCTTGCCACGTGGGTTTGTCCCGGTGAGTTCGTGGTTTGCGCGTTTGTATTGCATGATTGCGCAAATCGTGGAGGTTTCTCACAGTGGCCGGCAAGTGTGATGTTTGCGGGAAGACGACCCAGTTCGGACGCAACGTAAGCTTTTCCAAGCGCCGCACCAACCGCATGTTCAAGCCGAACGTGCAGTCGCGTGTGGTGGTGATCAACGGCGTTTCCAAGCGCCTCAACGTCTGCACGGGCTGCCTGCGCACGCAGGCCAAGACCGCCTAGAGCAGGCGTTCGCCGGAGTCCTCCGGCGGCACGGCCCCCGGATGCTGGCATCCGGGGGCCGTCCTGTATCTGCGCACTGGCAGCTCCCATGTCGCTCGCAACACGCATCGCCGCCCACCGCGCCGGGCGCCCACAGAGGACGCACACCGTGCCCCGCAGCAAATCCCCTCGCACCGCCCCGCCCGTCTTGCCGGCGCGCCCAGGCGATGTCGCGGAAGTGACCATCGAGCGCATCGTGCCCGGCGGCCTCGGCCTCGGGTTTGGCGGTGGACGCACCCTGTTCGTATCCCGCGCGGCAGTCGGCGACGTCCTGAAGGTGCGCATCGACCGCGATCAGGGCCGGGTGGCGCACGCCTCCATCGTCGAGATCCTGCAGCCGGGGCCAGACCGTATCACCCCGCCTTTCCCGCGCCTCGCCGACTGTGGAGCCGATTTCCAGCACCTCACCTACCCGGCGCAACTCGCGGCCAAGCAGGCCATCATCAACGACTGCCTGCGCCGCATCGCTGGCATTGAATTGCTGGACCCGATCCGCATCATCCCCTCGCCGCAGGAGTGGCACTACCGCAGCCGCGCCGAGTGGCGGCACGATCCGCAGGCGGAAGTATTGGGCTATCTCCGCCACGGCAGCCATCAGGTGATCGACATCAGCGACGATCCCTTCGTGCTGCCTGAACTGAACGAGGTCTACCAGTCGCTCCACGCCCGGTTGCGGGAAGGCGACCTGCCGGCGTTCGCCACCGAGATTCGCGGCGCCGCTGGCGATGACGGCGTCTCCGTGGCGCCCGCGCTCGATGGGGTGGCGCCCGAACCCGTTTCCCTGCACGTGGCTGGCGAAACCTACGCGTTCGACGCCGACTGCTTTTTTCAGGTGAACCCCGGTGTGCTGGACGCGCTCGTTGCTGAAGCTCTGAAGCTCACCCCCGAGCCGGGCGACATCCTGTCGCCCGCCACCCGCAAGGCCATCGACCTTTACTGCGGCGTCGGGCTGTTTACCCTGCCGCTGGCGCGCCGGTTCGAGCAGGTCATTGGCGTCGAGGGGCAGGCCCGCGCGGCCGATTTCGCGGCGCGCAACGCCGATGCCGCTGGCCTCACGAATGTCCGCATCGAAACTGGTTCGGTCGAGCGCTGGCTGGAAAACGCCTACCGCACGCACGGCCGCACCGCCTTCGTACTGCTCGATCCGCCGCGCACCGGCCTGCCTGCTCCCGCCCTGCGTGGCTTGCTGCGGCTGCGACCGCAGCGCATCGCCTACGTCTCGTGCGATCCCGCCACGCTGGCCCGCGACATCAAGTCGCTGCTCGGCTCCGGCTACGAGCTGGTCGATCTCGTCGCCATCGACATGTTCCCCCAGACCCACCACGTCGAAACGGTTGCGCATCTGGAACGCTCCGTCGAGGACGAGGAGCCTACCCCCACGGATCGTCGCCGGCGGGCATGAGCCCGCCGAAGCGCCCGGCCTCGCCCCGGTCCGCTTCCGCCAGACTCACCAGCTCGCTGAGGAACGCATCGAGCCCGGTGTCCGGCTGGTGGAAGCGGAAACGGCCCAACTCGTAGAGCACTCGCTGGTCGGGCGTGAAATCCTCGCCCGTGCCCGCCAGCCGCTGCAACTCGCGCAGGCGAGGTTCATCCGGCGGCAGCGTCAGCACGAACGCCGCGAAGTCGTCGAGGGCGGCGGCGGCGCGCAGATTGCGCGCGTCCCGGTCGTACTCTTCCGCTTTGCGCCGCCTCCACTGGGCAGTGGACGCGCAGAATGCAGCGAGCGACCGCTGAAACGCCGAGGGCTCATTCACGCACATTCCCGATCTGGTTGTGCAACCGCCACCATCCGTTGGTCATCTGGCTGTCAGATTGCGCGGACAGCTGCCTCGCTGGCGGCGGCACGCTTGCTACAATCGTAGCGCCCGCAAGTTCGTCTAGGACGAGCGCATGTGCACATCCCAGCGGGTCCGTAGCGCACCAGCCTGCGCAGCCCGGAAGCTCCGGGTGAGGAGTCAAGTACCGTGGCGTATGTGATCGCCCAACCGTGCATCGGCGTCAAGGACCAGAGTTGCGTCGAGGTGTGCCCCGTCGACTGCATCCACTCCACCGACGATGCCGATCAGTTCTTCATCAACCCGGACGAGTGCATCGACTGCGGCGTTTGCGCCGAAGTCTGCCCCGTCGAGGCCATCTTCTTCGAGGATGATCTGCCCGAGCAGTGGGCGCAGTTCCGCGCCATCAACGCCGAGCACTACGCCGGCTAATCTGCCAGCGGGTCTCCGATTTCGCCGTGCGGGCTTCGGCCTGCACGGCATTGTGTTGCCTGACGCCGAATGCTCCCTGCCGCAATCAGGCACAATCGCTCCCGAAGCGCCGGGCCAGCGTAGGCGCGGCGACAAGGAGCAGCGCCATGACCGAATCTCGCCCCTCCGATCTTGCCCGCCAGATCGCCGTCCTCCTCATGGCGATCGCCCAGATCGCCGCCTCGTACTCCATCGGGCGAGAGGTCGGCGGAGTGGCGCAGGAGTACCGCACCTTCGTCTTCCCGACCACATGGGCGTTCTCGATCTGGGGAATCATCTTCCTGCTCTGCTTGATCTACGGCATCTATCAGGCGTTGCCAGCCCAGCGAGAATCGCCCATTTTCCGCGCCGTGGGTTGGTGGAGCGCCGCAGCCTTTCTTTGCAACAGTCTCTGGAATCAGGTGTTCATCAGCCGCCAGTTCGCGCTCGCCCAGATCGTGATCTTCGCGGGATTCGTCTGCGCGGGTATGGCGTACTGGCGCTTCGTCCAGACTGCCGGCGGCAGGCGCCTGCCTCAAGTCATGCACTGGGTTGTGGGGCCAGTCTTCGGCCTCCTTTTCGGCTGGATCACGGCGGCGAACGTCGTCGGTCTGGCCAGCACGCTCGTCGCCAACGGCGTGTCCGCCACCGGTGAAGGCGCCGAGCCGGGCGCCGCCGCGCTGCTCATCTTCGGCAGCGCCATCGCGTTCTTCGTGATCGTGCTGTCCCGCTCGGGTCCTGCGTCCGCGTGGATCGCTTACGCCGCCGCGGTGATCTGGGCGCTGGTGGCGGTGTTCATCGAGCAGCAGGCGGCGTCACCGCTGGCGTCGGGCGCCGCCGTGGCGGGCATCCTCCTGATCCTGCTGGCGTTGATCGGCCCGTGGAACCGCCGCGGGGCGCCGGCGCTGCCAGCCTCTGCCTGAGGACGCGACACCGCAACGCACCACGTGCGGAGGGCTGGGCCGGGCGCATCAACCGGGTGGCAGTTGGCCCTGCCACACCACGCCATTCGCCACCCAGTACACCGTGCCGGTCAATTCATCGATCGCCGCTTCCTGCATGTGCGCCATCGCGTCACGCGCGCCGCCATGTTCCGGTGTCAGATACTGCATCGCATCGCCGTTCGCATTGACGCGCACGATGCGCCCCTGATTGCCCCCCACGACGGCGTCACTGTCTACCAGATAGACGTCCCCGGCCAGAGGAGCCTGCGCCAGCGCCTGCGGCGCCGTGAGCCGGGGCGTCACGAAAGGCGTGGTTGTCGCGGCCAGCGCGCCGCGTGAGAACGTCAGAATGCGCCCATCTTGCAGCAACACGTGAATCGTGCCGTCAATGGACAGATCGCGCGTCTGCAGCAAGTCAGGATTGAGGCTACTGGCGGCCCACACCTCCGCGCGTGAACCCGCAGACGTGTCGTGGAAGCGCACGATGTCGCCTTCCCACGAAATACCGTAGGCGGCATCGCCCCACGTGATGATCGGCAGCGTCTCACTGATGCCACCCACGCCGTCCACTGCCAGACTCTGCCGTTGCCACACGCCCTGCGCGTCGCGAATGTACCGGGCCGCCCCGTCTCCCGCGACGACCTGCCCACCATCCACCGAAACGTCGCGGATCGGGCCGGCCTTCTCACCCCCAACCTGATCCCCGGCCGCCAGCAAGGTGAGCAGCCGCGATGCAGCAGGATCGAGCTCGTACAGGTTCCTCGCGGCGATGTAGAGCGTGTCGCCGTTCAGGGCCAGCCGGACGCCATCGGCCGCTGCGTTTGCAGGCAGCGAACCCAGTTGCCGCACATCTTGCAAGCGCCGCACATTCCAGACGGTGTCGCGAGCGGCAGAGACCGCGCGGTCGTACTGCGCGATCAATGTGGCGTCCGCCCCGGCGTCGCGGGCTGACTGCAAGGCATGCTCGGCCTGCGAAATCATGGAGGTGGCGACCAGCGGATTTTCCGACGCGTCCTGCAGCGCGGCGTCGACCTGCGCCAGCGAGGCGTGCGCCCGGGCGGCGCGGTCCCGCTGGAACCCAACTGCTGCGCCCGCGCCCCCCATGGCCATCAGCACCGCCAGCGACACCGCCAAAACCCGCGCCGGCACGTGCACCACTGGGCCGCGCGGCAGGTTGGCGCGCACTTCCGCCGGCAGCCCGCCCGGCTCGCGGTAGCGGCGCACGCTCTGGGCGCCCGGCGCGGCC
>JASGGF010000337.1:0-5920 GCA_047605145.1 Thermomicrobiales bacterium
GTGCGGCGCGCCCCGCGCGCCGCCCCCGGTGGAACGCTTCCAACAGCGCAGCGCACGCTGAAACGGCAACGGCGTCTGGCTATGGCATTCCCGGCTGAACTTCCGCCTCTCCCGGTTCCGCTCACGCGGTTCATTGGGCGCGAGTCCGAGACGGCGGCGGTAGCGGCGCGGGTGTGCACGGCGGAGGCCCGGCTGCTGACGCTGGTGGGGCCGGGCGGCGTGGGCAAGACCCGTCTGGCGCTGCACACCGCCGCGCGGGTGCAGGACGATATCCCCGCTGGCGTGGCCTTCGTGCCGCTCGGCGCGATCCTCGATCCTGCGCTGGTGCTGCCAGCGATTGCGCACGCGCTGGGCATCGAGGGGGAGGCCACTCGCGAGCCCGCCGATTGGCTGCGGCGCGCCTTGCCGGGGTGGGCTGGTCTGCTGGTGCTCGATACCTTCGAGCACGTGACGGCGGCGAGCGCGGCGCTCGGCGATCTGCTCACCACCTGCCCGGCGCTGTGCGTGCTGGTGACCAGCCGCGTGCCGCTGCGCATCTCCGGAGAGCACGTGTTCCCGGTGGCGCCGTTCGCCACGCCGGTCGCCGCAGGTGACACAGATGCCGATCTGGCGGCATTGGCAGCCACGGATGCCGCCGCGCTGTTCCTCGACCGCGCCCGGGCGGCGCACCCCGCGTTCGCCCTGACGCCCGGCAATGCCCGTGATGTGGCAGAGATCTGCCGCCGCAGCGATGGCCTGCCGCTGGCCATCGAGCTGGCGGCCGCGCGGCTGCGGGTACTGGCGCCGGCGGAACTGGCGGCGCGGCTGGAGCGGCCCTTGCCCCTGCTGGCGGGCGGCCCGCACGACCGGCCAGACCGCCTGCGCGCCATGCGCTCCGCCATTGCCTGGTCCTACGATCTGCTGGATGCCCGGCAGCAACGCCTCTTCCGCTGGCTGGCGGTGTTTAGCGGCGATTTCGGCGTGCCTGCTGTAGAGGCGATGGCGGCCGCCATCCCGGGCGCCGGAGCGGTGTTCGCCGTCGATCTGCTGGGCGAGTTGGCCGATGCCTGCCTGGTGCAGCGGGTGGAGAGCCCGGCGGAGGTCGCGCGGTTCGCGATGCTGGAGACGATCCGGGAGTTCGGGCTGGAGCAGCTGGCCGCAACGGGCGAGGACACGGCGGCGCGCGAGGCCCAGGCCGCGTGGTGTCTGGCGTTTGCCGAGGTGGCCGGACCGCACCTGGCCGGGCCGGAGCACCTGGCCTGGTGGAACCGCCTCAATGCGGAACTGCCGACGATCCGCCAGGCGTACGCGTGGTTCGTGGCGCGCCATGATGCCGAACAGGCGCTGCGGTTGGGGGTGGCGCTGGCGTGGTTCTGGTCCGTCGCGGGCTACTACCGCGAAGGCCGGGGGCTGAACCGGGCGCTGGCCGCGATGCCTGGTGCGGAGGGGAGTCCGGCCCTGTTCGCCCAGGTGCTCGGGGCCGCCGCCAACCTGGAGCACTGGCTCGATGAACTCGACGCGGCGGAGGCGCTCTACCACCGCCAGATCGCCCTGAGCAAGGCGCTGGGCGATGGCGCCCTGCAGGTCAGCGCCCTGCGCGCGCTCGGCAGTATTGCCGTGGACCGGGGCGACTACGCGGCGGCCCGCACGGTGCTGGCTGAGGGGCGGGCGCTGGCGGTGGCGGTGGAGGTGGGCGCCGCGTGGGACGCGGCGGCGATCGCCAACCTGTCCGGGCTGGTCGCGTTTGCCGATGGCGAGTACGCCGCCGCCGCGCGCTGGGGCGAGGAGGCCGTGCGGGGCTGGCAGGCGATGGACGACACCGGGCACGCGGCGGCGGCGCAGGTGAATCTGGCGCGGGCCAGCATGGCGGCAGGCGAGCTGGGTTCCGCCGCCGCGCTACTGGGCGAGGTGCTCGATCTGGTGCAGGCGGAGGTCGGCGACGACATGATCACCAGCGATTGCTGGGATGTCGCCGCCGGGCTGGCGCTGGCGGGGGGCGACGCCCGGCGGTGCGTGCAGTTGCTGGGCGCCGCCGAAGCGATGCTGGGCCGGATGAGTGTGGTCCGCCGGATGCCGGTGCAGACCCACGCCGTGCGGCTGCAGGCGAACGCCCGCCGGCGGCTGGGCGAGCGGCAAGCTGCGTTGGCCGCCAAGGCTGGCGCCGGCCTGACGGTGGAGGCGGCCCTTGCGCTGGCGCGGGCCGTGGTGGATGCCACGGCGCGCGCCAGCGAGACGCCGGGAGAGGCCGGCGGGTTCGCGGCGTTGACGGCGCGCGAGCAGGATGTGCTGCGGCTGGTGGCCAGCGGGCAATCGGACAAGGAGATCGCGGCGGCGCTGGGCATCACCCGCTTCACGGCCTCCAACCACGTCTCCAACATCCGGGCCAAGCTAGGGGCGCCATCCCGCACGGCGGTGGCGGCGCTGGCGCTGCGTGAGGGCCTGCTCTGAGCTGCGGCGTGGTGGAGTTGCCCCGGCCCCGCGCCGTGTGGAATGATCCTCCCAGGCGCCGTGGCGCCCATTGCCTCGACGCGCAGACAGGGAGCGATCAACCGGCGGTATGAAAACCTTCGTCTTTTCGGATGTTCACGGCTGCTACGACGAACTGATGGCCCTGATCGCGCAGCTCCCGCTGCACCCCGAGCGGGACCGCATGGTCTTCATGGGGGACTACATCGACCGCGGGCCAGACAGCCGCCGCGTCATCGAACAAGTGATGACGTGGCAGCAGCAATACCCGCACTGGGTCTTTCTCACCGGCAATCACGAGCACATGATGCTGGATGCGCTGCACAACGACGGGCGCTTCTACGACGACTTCTTCAAGATCCCGAACCTGTGGCTGCGGGCGGGCGGCGCGGCCACCTGCCGCTCCTACCTGCCGCCGGAGGAACGTGAGCGCGAGATCACGCTGGCGCTGGCGCGGGAGATCATCCCGGAGGCGCATCAGGCGTGGTGCGCTGGGTTGCCGCGCTGGTTTGAGGATGACGAGTACATCTACGTCCACGGCGGGCTGAAGCCGGGGCGCACCCCGGCGGAAACGGACCCCTACGACCTGATCTGGCTGCGCGAGGAGTTCCTGCAATCGCCGTGGGACTGGGGCAAGAAGGTCGTCCACGGGCACACGCCAACGAAGAGCCGCAAGCCGGAGGTGTACGCCAACCGCATCTGCATCGACACGGCGCTCTGCTACGCGGCCGAGAACTCGCTGACGACGGTGGAACTGCCCGCCGAGCGGTTCTACTCGCAGCCGTGGCTCGATGCGTCGCGCGGGGATTTCACCGCGATGTGACGGCCCGTACAATCGCCCGCATGATCCGACGCTGAACGCCTGAGAGAGGATGCCCGATGACCGACGATATGCGCCGCCACGAATCGCTGGACCATGAGAACCCGACCGACGCGGGCCTGATGGACCCGGAGGGGGATGATGTCCCCGGCACCGGCATCTTCGGGGACGAGACCGTGGTGAAGGACATCAACCCGGATGGCCCCGCCGGCATCTACCCCGATCCCCCCGCGCACACCGGCGGCATCGCCCACCCCGGCCCCACGCCCGCCACCGTGGAGGACGCCATCGAGGAGGCTGGCGAACGGCCGTAACGGAGGGGGTGGCGGCGCTGCGCGCCTCAGGGATGTAGGGGGGCAGGAGGACGGGGGCGCGTACGCAGCGCGGAAGAAGGGCACGCCATGACGCAACCACCACCAATCCCTGTGCTGCCGCCGGCCCCGCCGGGTTCGTTGCCAGCTGAAGTGGCGGCACATCTCGACGCTATCCGTGCGCTGGGACGCGAGTACGGGGTGCGGCGGCTGGAGTTGTTCGGCTCTGCCGTAACCGCGCGTTTCGACCCCGCCAATAGCGATTTCGACGTGCTGGTTGAATATCCGCCCGATCACGATCTCGGGCCGTGGATGCGAGATCACTTTGCCCTGCGAGACCGGCTGGCAGCGTTGCTTGGCCGCCCCGTCGATCTGGTGATTCTGGAGGCCATCCGCCGGCCGCGCTTCATCGAGGCGATCCGGGACAATCGGCGGCTGCTCTATGCCGCCTGACATCGTCGATGTGCTGGAGCACATCCAGGAAGAGGCCGAGAACATCGCTGAAGATACTGCCGGCCTGACGTACGACGCCTTCATGGCGGATCGGCGCAGGCGATACGCGGTGGAGCGCAGTTTTCTGACCATCGGTGAAGCTGTTCGCCGTTTACGCCGGCACGCGCCGGATATCGCAGAACGGCTAACCGATCATGACGCGATTGTCGCGTTTCGGAACGCGCTCATTCACGAATACGACGACATCTCGTACCCGAGCGTCTGGCGCGCCGTGCAGGTCACGCTGCCGGTTTAGCGTGCCGAAGTGGAAGCGCTCCTGCGTGAACGGGACGCCCGCTAACGCCCCGCCCTCGCGCGGGCGCGCGCTCGGGTAAGATCGCGGCGATTGACGGCATCGCGATACTCCGGGAGGCAGCGTGAAGATCACCCGCGCCACGACATACGTGGTTGGCAACCCGTGGAAGAACTGGCTTTTCGTCCGGCTCGATACCGATGTGCCGGGCCTGTACGGCGTCGGCGAGGGGACGCTGAATGCGTTCGCGAAGACGGTCGAGGCGACCATCCACGAGCTGGCGCCGCGCTACGAGGGGATGGATCCTTTCCAGATCGAGACGATCTTCCAGCGCATGACGCGCGATCTCTACTCCGATGGCGGCCAGATCCACTACAACGCGGTTGCGGCCATCGAGGAGGCGTGCTGGGACATTATCGGCAAGGAGACGGGGCGCCCGGTCTACGACCTGCTCGGTGGGCGCTACCACCAGAGCCTGCACGCCTACGCGAACGGCTGGTACGCCGGCCCGCGCACCCCGGAGAGCTTCGCCGAGCGCGCCGCGCTGGTGATGGCCAAGGGCTACAAGGCGCTGAAGTTCGACCCGTTCGGGGCGGGCTGGCGCAGCATGGATCCGCTGGACCGCAAGCTGTCGCTGGATATCATCCAGGCGGTGCGCGAGACGGTGGGGCCGGATATCCAGATCATGATCGAGGGGCACCGCCGCTTCAGCGTGGCCGAGGCGATCTGGTACGGCGAGCGCATCGCCGAGTTCGACCCGACGTGGTTCGAGGAACCGACCGACCACACCAAGATCGACGCGACCGCCGAGGTGGCGCGGCGCATCAACGTGCCGGTTTCCGCCGGCGAGAGCTTCTACACCACGCACCAGTTCGCGGAGTTGCTGAAGTACAACAGCGTCCACATCCTGCAGCCGGACCCCTCCAGCATGGGCGGCATCTTCCGCACGCGCATGGTGTGCGCCATGGCGGACGCCAACTACGCGGTGGTGGCGCCGCATCAGGCGCAGGGGCCGATTGCCACAGCGGTGTGCATTCAGATCGGGGCGTGCACGCCGAACCTGCTGGTGCAGGAGTTGTTCGACGAGTTCAACGTGGACTGGGAGCGCGAAATCGTGACCCCGCACGTCGAGGTGGTGGATGGCCGCATCCAGATTCCGGACGCGCCGGGGCTCGGCGTGGATGTGAACTGGAAGGAAGCGGAGAAGCACCCGTATCAGGTGACGAACTTCCTGCCGCTGTTTGCGCCCGGCTGGGAGCGGCGCGAGGGGGAGCAGCCGGAGATCCGCGCCGCCGTCGCCGCCGCCGAGCAGGCGAAGGCCGAGATCGACCACGCCGACCGCGCGATCGACGAGGTGTTCTCCGGGCGCGAGGACGCGTTCGAGCTGGAGCAGTAGGCGAAAACCTGCGAACGGCCCTCTGGGGATGCCCTCACCCCCAACCCCTCTCCCTTTGCGAAGGGCGAGGGGCTTACGGTGGCGGATGGCGCGGCCGTTCCGGCACAACTGGCGGCGGGAAGCCGAATGGTCACGCCAGCACGAATCAACTCCCCTCGCCCCCCACTTTCGCAAAGGGAGAGGGGCTGGGGGTGAGGGTTTCT
>JASGGF010000338.1:0-5911 GCA_047605145.1 Thermomicrobiales bacterium
TTCTACGCCCACTGTGGCTTCCCACTCAGGCGCAAATAATATGCAGTGCGCTCTAGGGGCGTAGATAGCGCGCTGCGCCGCCGGCGCATTCTCGCCGTTGCGGCCGCGCCACTGGTGGTAGGCACAGCCAGTCTGCTGGTGTGGCGCGAAGACACTGCTGCGAAGAAATCGTGCAAAAAGAAAAAGAAGAAGGCCTGCATCGGCAAATGCGGGGTGGTGACCTTCAAGTGCAAGAAGAAAAAGAAGACGATTGATTGCGGCGCGTGCGCGACGCCGTGTAGCGTTTGCGCCAGTGGCTGTCAGTTTAGCACCGTGCAGGCGGCGATCAACGCGGCCAGCGCGGGCGACACGATCAGCATCTGCGCGGGCACCTTCACCGAAAACATTCGCGTCGACCGTAACTTGACGCTGGTTGGCGCGGGCACGACCAGCACCATCCTCAACGGCGGCGCTGCGATGTCCGTGATCGCCATCAATCCTGAGTTGACAGCCGTCGCGATCAAGGATTTGACCATTACCAACGGTAAGAGCCCTGGCGTTGGCGGAGGCATTTCCAACGGCAACGCGCAGACGACATTGACCAACGTGCTGATCACGGGGAACGAGGCAACCACGCGCGGCGGTGGCTTCGACGTCAACACCGCCGGCAAGGTGACGTTGATCAACAGCTCGGTGACCAATAACAAGGCTGGTGAATTCGGTGGCGGCGCCTTCAACTACGGGATCATCGCCTGCACAAGTTCCAGTTTCAGCGGCAACGTCGCGACCCCCGCGACGCCTAGCAACTGCGAGGATTTCGCGCCGGGAACCGGCTGCAACACCTGCTCCTAGCGACTGCTGGCAGGTTCTCTGCCGCGCCCGTGGGGCCCTGCGTCAGGCTAGGGTCCACGGGCGGCTCTCGGTGTCTCAGGGGGCAGCGCAAGGGGCGGCGTCACGGCCGATGGGGCAGATGGCTTTGGGGTTCCCGGCGGCGTCACGCTGGGTGGCGATCCAGCCATGTGGTCCAGGTTCGAGCGTGAGGAACCCGAACGCGTCGAGGATTTCGGTTTCCTCCATTTCGGGGTCGTCCAGATCGGCGCCGGTTGGCGTGCCGGAGGGCATGGTGTCGAGCGCGGTGCCGGCGTTGCCGGAGATGAGCTGAGGCGGCAGATTCGACGCCTCATCGAACGAGATCGCCTCGGCGGTGTGAATGTGACCAGAGACGATCAGATCCAGATTGGCGCTCAGTTTGTCGCCGATGGCCGCCTTATACGCGGCGTTTTCCCCCTCGGTGTCGCGGTGCTCCTCGGTGAAGACCCCCCAGACCGGCCGGTGCGTCACCAGCCACGTTCCGGCCGGCGCCGTGTCGGCAATCAGCCCGAATTCGCGGGTGTATTCCTTCGCTTCTTCCGGCGTGGCCTTTTCGTCGGATGCCTCGGCGGAGTCGAGCCCGGCGAGCGTGACGCCGTTCAGCGGAACCAGATACGGGTCCGTGTAGGTCTGGCAGGCGGTCTCGTAGGCGCGCGGATCGAACAGGCGGAACCAACCGTCCGGGTTGCGGTCGCACGTCTCATGGTTGCCGCGCATCATGACGAGGGGCGCGGCGGGGAAGAGCGGCGCGGCCGGGATCAGGAAATCGGCCTGCCAGGTCGCCCAGTTGTCGCCGTGGGGGCTGCCGGCGCACCCCGGCATGTCGGCCGGGCAGGGCGATTCGCGGTACAGGTAATCCCCGACGTGGATGATCAGGTCGGGCTGCCACGCGGCGACCGATTCGGCGACCTGCGCGAAGGGCCACTCCGCCGGATCGTTGCAGTTCTGGTACTTCTTTTCCCACTGGTTCAGGCGGCAACCGGTATCCCCGATCACCGCGATGCGCTCGAGCGGTCCGGAGGGCAGTGGGAGCGCGGTGTCGTTGATGCTGGCCGCCTGCGTCCCAAACGGCACGACCGCTTCGCAGGCGATCACCGGGAAGCTGGCGTCCGGCTCGCCGCGCGGCTGCATCAGCGCATCGTGGCCATCGAGGGTAAGCGCCGGGCAAACGTCAGTCGTCAGTGTGCGGGCTTGCAGGACGCCATCTGGCCCGAATTCCAGCCACGCTCGCTGGACGGGCGATGGTGAGACGGGTGTCGCCGATTGAGCCAGCGTCGAGAGCGCGCCGCCCGCCAGCGCGAGGGCTACTACAAGGGCGATCAGCGTGGGACGGACCGAGGTCACGGGCGGGCTCCTTCGCGATTTCGGCACGCTCGCAGAATGAGCTGGCGCTATTCCGTCTCCGCCTCATGCTTCTCGCCGAACATCGGCGGCACGATCAGCGGGAAGACGCGGCGGCCTGCCTGCTCGATGCTAATGGCTTGCGTGGGGCAGACCCGCGCCCCGGCGAACAGTTGCTCCATGGTGGCTTCGTCGGCGTTCTCGATGACGGCGATGCCGGTCTCTTCGTCCAGCACGTAAATGCCGGGCGCCGCCGTGGTGCACTTGGCGTTGGCGATGCAGCGACGGGGATCGATGACGACGCGGGTGGGGCCTTTGGTGACTTCGAGAACCATGTGGCGCTCCTTCATAGAGTCAACGCAGCTGATGGAGGCAGATCGTCGATATGTGCCAGTTCTTCCGACACTCACGGACGAACTGTGGGGTGATCCTAACACCCGGCGCCGGATACGCTCTAGCCACAAGCATACGTCCGGGCGGCGCCAGACGGACGGGCGTTGCTCCGACACGTGGCGCTGGCGAGACCGGCGACCCGCCGGCGAAACGGCCCGGTGAATCGTGGATTGTTCCCCGGCGAGCCCGAAACCGACACTACTGGACGCAGATTGGTATACATCCGAGCGCCAATCAGGCTGGTTCGTTCGGCTAGCATCATCGCAGAGCAGGCCGCAGATTGGGCTCCTGCTCACCGCGCAACCCTCTTGCGCGCCGTGCAGATCGACAGCGTCGTCGATGTGCTACCGCCTGTCAGGCCGGGAAACGTTTCCACCGACAACACTGTTGGAACCGGGACTTAACCGGAAATGAATCCAACAGCAGGGCCTGTTCGTACATTATGTAGCTGAGGCTGCGGCGCTCAATGGGGAGTTGCTGGCGTCGGCACAGCGCACCATCCCTGACCCGTCGAAGTTGATGGTCAATGGAGGCAAGAATGACCTTGCTGCACGAGCGCGTCTCCCATGCATGTCCGGCGCCCATGTCCGCCCTCGCCCGGGTCAGCCGGCGCGAAGCGTTGCG
Source organism: Thermomicrobiales bacterium (assembly GCA_047605145.1). Taxonomy (GTDB): domain Bacteria; phylum Chloroflexota; class Chloroflexia; order Thermomicrobiales; family UBA6265; genus JACCXM01. The sequence goes on from JASGGF010000338.1 coordinate 3,208, forward strand.
GCGCACGGCCCTGCTGGGCTTCGGCGCGGTGATTGCCGGGAGCGGCATGGCCGGGGGCGGTCCGGCCGTGGCGCGAGGCGCCAGTCAGGACGCGGAACCGGTGCGCGGCGGGGTCGTGCGAGTCGGCATCCCGGGCTCGGCGGCTTCGTTCGACCCGGCGGTCGAGACGGTCATGGAAGCGCTCTGGGCGATGGAGCACCTGTACTCCAACCTCATCCGCATGACGCCGGCCATGGAGCTCGAACCCGAACTGGCAGTAGCGTGGGAACCAAACGAAGCCGGAGATGTCTGGACCATTACCCTGCGCGAAGGGGTGAAGTTTCACGATGGCAGCGACTTCACCAGCGAGGATGTCGTGGCCACGTTCGAGCACTTGCTCGACCCGGCGATGGCATCGCAGTACCGCAGCAATATCGCGATGGTAGAGCGGGTAGAGGCGACCAGCCCGACGGAAGTCGTCTTCCACCTCAGCTCCCCGTTCGGAGAGTTCCCGGAGACCCTGAGCCACTATCAGGCCAAGATGCTGCCGGCGGGGCAGATGGCTGATCTCGCAACCACCCCCATAGGCACCGGCCCCTACCGCCTTGACACGCACGTTCCCGGCGAGCGCACCGTGTTGCGCCGGTTTGATGAGTTTTACGATCTGGAGGGGCAGGCATTCCTCGACGAAATCCAGTTCGTGACAATCCCCGAGGAAGCCACGAAGATGGCGGCCCTGACGAGTGGGAGCGTCGAACTGGTCAACGAGGTGCAGCCGACATCCCTGCCAATGGTGCAAAACGCGCCGGGTCTGGTGATCGCGGAGACGATCACCGGGAGCCATCAGCCCATCGTCATGGACGTGACGCAGGCGCCGTTCGATGACCCACGCGTGCGCGAGGCGCTGAAGCTGGTGATTGACCGGGATGGGCTGGTGGCGGTTGTGCTGCAGGGGCACGGCGCGGCGGCGGCCGATCAGGTCGTGCCGCCGAGCGATCCCATGTACGGCGATATCGCCATACCGGCGCCGGATCTGGAACGCGCGCGGTCGCTGCTGGCGGAGGCTGGCTACGCCGACGGCCTCAACCTGACCTTGCAGACGACGCCCGGTCGGGCTGGCATGCTGGAAACGGCGCTCACGTTCAAGGACATGGCGGCAGGCGCCGGCATCAACGTCGAGGTGGTCAGCCACCCGGTTGATGCGTACTGGGCGGAAGTCTGGAAAAAGACGCCCTTCTTCATGTCCAACTGGATCGGCCGGCCCACTGCCGAGATGATGCTGTCGCAGTTGTACCTGTGCGAGTCCAGCGGTTCCGAAACGAAGTGGTGCGATCCGGCCTTCGACGAGGTGATGCTGGAAGCGCGGGGTACGCTCGATCCCGAAGCCCGGCGTGCCCTGTTGCTTGAGGCGCAGCAACTGCTCAGCGCGAACGGGCCGGTTATCGTGCCCTACTTCCGCTCGTACATCTCCGGCGCATCCTCGCGCCTGCAGGGGTTCACCCCGCACCCCATGCGCTTCCTTGACCTGCGCCGCGCCTGGCTGGCTGGCTGACACCGGGAGAACAACCCATGAAGAGCGTGGTGAGGCAGCGGCGGCGCCGCTGGATCCTCTGTGTTTAGGTTTTTGACCCGGCGGCTGGCGTTCATGGCCGTCACCCTGCTCATCGTCTCGGTGGTGATTTTCGGGGTCACGGAGCTGTTGCCCGGCGATGTGGCGGTGATGATCCTCGGCAGCGAGGCGACGGACGAAACGCTGACCGCGCTGCGCACGCAACTCGGGCTCGACCGGCCGGCGGCGGCGCGGTACGCCGACTGGCTGTCTGGCGCCGCGCGCGGGGACTTCGGCGAGTCGCTGCGGATGCGGACCGAGGTGGGGCCGCTGGTGCTGGAACGGTTCAAGAACTCGCTCGCGCTGGCCGGGATCGCACTGGCGCTCGGCGTGCCGCTGGCGCTGGGGCTCGGCATCATCGCCGGGCTGCGCAAGGATCGCCCGGCCGATAAGGCGATCACCATCACCACGTTGCTGGGCATTTCTGTGCCCGAGTTCGTGATTGGCAGCGTGCTGATCATGCTCTTCGCCTCGATCTGGCCGGTGCTCCCCGCGACCAGCATGATCGACCCCGGCGGCAACCCGCTGTCAAACGTCCGTTTCCTGATCTTGCCGGCCATTACGCTGGTGCTGGTCACGCTGGCCCACACCGCGCGCATGACGCGCTCCAGCGTCATCCGGGTGATGCGCACCGACTACGTGCGCACAGCGACCCTGAAAGGGATGCCGCGCAGCCGCGTCATCATGCGCCACGTGCTGCCAAACGCGCTGCTGCCGACGATCACTGTCATCGCCCTGAACATCGGCTGGATGATCGGCGGCCTGATTGTGGTGGAAACGGTCTTTGCCTACCCGGGGCTGGGCCAGCTGATGATCTTCGCAGTCACCAATCGCGATGTGCCATTGGTACAGGCCGTGGCGCTGCTGGTGGCGCTGATTTACGCCGTCGCCAACCTTGGCGCGGACCTCCTGTACGCCGTGCTGAACCCGCGCATCCGGTACTCGTAGGATCGCAGCGGGCGCCGTGAGGCGAGCCGGAGGGAGAACACCATGAGCCAATTGAGTGGAACCCGTACTCGAAGCGGTTGGGGCCCGGCCGGCGTTGCAGTCGCGGCCCCACCGCTGCCAGCGATGGCGCTGCCGGGCGCGGTGGAGCGCGCGGCGGGCGACGCGGCG
>JASGGF010000339.1:0-5890 GCA_047605145.1 Thermomicrobiales bacterium
CTGGCGCGCAAACCGGGTGGGCTCTCCAGCGGCCAGAAGCAGCGCGTCAGTCTGGCGCGCGCCATCGTGCGCACCCCCTCGGTGCTGCTGCTGGATGAGCCGCTCTCCCACCTCGACGCTGCCGAACGCGACGCCACCCGCCGCGAGCTGAAGCGCCTGCAACGCGAGACCGGCTTCACCACGGTGCTGGTGACCCACGACCAGCACGAAGCGCTCTCCCTCGCCGACCGCATCGCGGTGATGCATGACGGCGAGTTCCAGCAGGTCGGCACGGCGGACGAGGTCTACGACCGCCCGGCCAACCTCTTCGTCGCAGAGTTCGTCGGCGAGCCGCGCATGAACCTGCTCCCCGGCCGCCTGCGCGTGGCCGGCGGCAGCGAACTGGAGGCGATCCTCGGGGAGTCCGCGCCGGTCGCGCTGGGCCGCGCCCACCGCCCCGACCTCGATGGCCGCGAAATTGTGCTCGGCATCCGCCCGCAGGACATCCGCGTCACCCCCGCCGGAACCACCGGCACGATAGCGGCGCGCGTCTTCGCCTTCGAACCCTTGCAGGAGATCGGCCGCCTTACCCTCGACCTCCTCGGCGCCACCCAGCGCATCGTGGTGGAAACCCACCACGACCTCCACGCCGCCCCCGGCGACGCCATCGGCCTGCGCTTCGATCTCGCCCGCACCCACCTCTTCGACACGACCACCGGCGAACGGCTGGACTGGCGCACGGAGGCGCACACCGGCTGACGCGCTCCACTCTTACCGCGTCCTTGCGCTGCGCCCCAACCCGAGAGCCCTCACTCCAGCGGTATCCCGACCACCCCGTCGTTATCCCGACGCAGCAGGGATCTCGTGCTTATCTCCGCTCCCCACCGCGCACTCCCCCACCCCCATGTCATCCCGACGAAGGAGGGATCGCGCACCCCCAACTCCGCCACAACGGCTTCCGTTCTTCCGGTGGCAGGGCGCGCGGGGGAAAGCGAAGAGTTGGCGACGTGTCCTTGAGGTTGCGCGGTGCACGATCCCTCACCTGCGGGTTCGGGATGACATCGTAGATTGGTGCTGGAGCGGGGAGACGGCGGAGCAGGGCGTCGCAACCCTCCCCATCGCCATCGAAAGAAAGGCCCCCGCGCTGGCGGCGTCGAGCAGCGACACCCGACGCCATGAACGCGCTACAGGTGGAACGAGACCGTGTACCCCGCCGATTCGCCGTTCGTTGTGGTGCACACCTTCTCGACCGCGAAGTAGACCCGCTCGCCATCGTTGTAGGAGCCGCTGCCCAGCGTGATCTGGGCCACGCCGGGGTTCGCCATCGCCGTCCACGTCCCCTTCGTTGATTTGAAGGTCAGCTTGTAGCAGTTCGGTGTGCCGCCAATCGTCAGCGTGATATCCGGGTCATTGGCGCAGGAACCACCAACCGCCTGCACGGCCCACCACTGCGGCGCGGCCCCGCTGCCGTAGTTGAAGCTATCGACGTTCGGGTTCGTGTGCGTGCGCTTGTCCGAGTGGATCACGCCCTGAAACCCGCCCCGGTCGCTGTCCTTGCAGCTCAGTTCCCCGAGGTAATACGCCGAGTTCTGCGAGTGATTCCCACCCGTGCCCGCCTGCTCGCAGCCGTCGGCGGCGGAGCCGTTGACGTCGTAGTAGTCGCCGTTGCAGATGAGGCCGCACGTGCCAGACGAACAGGTCGCCGTCGCGTGGGCCGCCCCACTCCCCGGGCAGACCCGGCCGCAGGTTCCGCAGTTTCCCGCGTTGTACCTCACGTCGATGCAAGACCCGTTGCAGCAGCGATAGCCATCGGCGCAGGCAGAGGTTGCGCCGCACTTGCAGACGCCGCCCGCGCACCCGTCGGAGGTCTGGCTGCTACAGGCCCGGCCACAGGAGCCGCAGTTCGCGGTATCGGTGGTGGTCGCCTTGCAGACCCCACCGCAGCACGTTTGCCCCGCCGCGCAGGCCGCGCCGCTCCCGCACTGGCAGACGCCATTCACGCACTGGTTGGCGCGCGTGGTGTTACAGATGTTGCCGCAGGCGCCGCAGTTCGCCATATCCGAGGTCAGCGTCTTGCACGCGCCGTTGCAGCAACGCTGGCCGGCGGCGCACGGACTACCCGAGCCGCACTTGCACGTTCCATTGACACAGTAGTTCGTCGTGTCCGCCGGGCAACTATTGCCGCAGCCGCCGCAGTTGCTGAAGTCATACGCCGTGTTGCGGCAGGAACTGTTGCAGCAGGTCAGGCTGCCGGTGCAAGCGGCGCTGCCCCCGCACTGGCAGACGCCGTTGACGCAGGTGGAACCCACGCTGCAAGCGTTGCCGCAGGCGCCGCAGTTCGCGGTGCTGGTGTCCGTCGCGACGCACGTCCCGCCGCAGCACGTCTGTCCCGCCGCGCAGCGCGCGTTGCCTCCGCAACGGCACTCGCCACTGACGCAGCTATCTGCGCGCTTGCCGCAATCCGCGCCGCACGCGCCGCAGTTCGCGATGTCGCTGCTGAAGTCACTGCACACGCCGCTGCAGCACTGCTTGCCGCCCGTGCAGGCGAGGGTATCGCCGCAACGGCACTCCTGTTCGCCGCAGTGATCCGCCGTCGATTCGTCGCAGGCGTAATTGCACAACCCGCAGTTGCTGAAATCGGAGGTGACGTTGATACAGGTGTCGTCGCAACAGCGTTGGCCATCGCCGCAGGGTTGCCCCCCTCCGCACATGCAGACGCCCTCGACACACTGGTTCGTGGTCAGACTGCAGCGGTTGCCGCAGGCGCCGCAATGGGTCGGGACCCGGTTCAGGTCCACACAGTCTTTCGGAAATTGCGGGTTACCGCTGTAGCAACAGGTGAACCCAGCGGCGCAAGGAACCCGGCCCTGGCAATAGCAACTGCCGTTCGTGCAGGCATTGGCTGTTTCGTCGCAGATGACGTCGCAGCCGCCGCAGTTCGCCATATCGGTGGTAACCGGGATGCAGGCGCCATGGCAGCAGCGCTGCCCACCCGTGCACTCCGCGCCGCCGCCGCAGGCGCACGCCCCGCCAGCACAGCTATCGGCGGTATCGCCCGAGCAGGCTGTGCCGCAAACGCCGCAGGCCGCGATGTCGGTCTGCACGTTGCGGCAGACGCCGTTGCAGCACGTCTCGCTCTCGCCGCACTCCGCGTCGCCGCCGCAGGCGCACCCGCCCGCAAGGCACTGGGTCTCACCGGGGCAGACGCGCCCACAGATTCCGCAGTTGGCAAAATCGGTCTGCGCATCGATGCAGGCGCCATCACACGAAATCTGGCCAGCCGGGCACCCGCCGCCGCCACCCTCGCCGGTGCAGGCCCCGTTCTGGCACCTCTGCCCGGCGCCACAGGCCACGCCGCACGCGCCGCAGTTGGCCGGGTCGCTCTGGACTGATTTGCACACCTTGCCGCAACGCAGGGTGGGCGGCTTGCATTTCTTCTTCTTGCGCTTGCGTTCTGCGCCGAGGTGGCCGCCGCGCTGCTTGCGCCCGTGCGGATCGTCGCGGTGACCGTGGTCCCGGTGCTGGGCATGCCCCCGGCGCTTGCGCTTCTTGCCCGCGCGGTTGCCCTTGCGCGCATCCGCCCCATCTGGCAGCAGCGGCAGCAGCACGCCGCCAAGCAGCCCGGCCACCGCGTTGCGGCGGGTTGCCAGCCCCGAAATCCGCAGGGCCAGAGCATCAAACCGGGACGGATCCATGGGCGCGCTCCGCAGGACAACGTGCCTCGCCACCGGCAACCAACCGCGTGGGTGACGGCCTCCACCAGCGCGCTCTCCATCCGCGGCGCGCTGCCGGGACAGGAGCGGAGACGCCCTTGAACTCCGTCGAGAACGGGGCGCACGGTAGGGATTTTCACCGAAAATGTCAAGTGTGAACCGGCGATCAGTTCCAGCGCCGGCAACGTGCCACGGTCAAACGTCCGCCACGTGGCGCGCATTGACACGTTCCCCACTTCCATAGGAAGATCCCCGCCACAATCCACGGGGCGATGGGGTTCGCCGTGAACCACACTTCGGGTGTTGATGACTCCTGGCGCATTCGCGCAGGAGCGGCAGCGTGTCCGCTTCCGTACGCCGGGAGGTTCTCGCGTGTTCTCGTTGCCTGACCGCTGGATCATTACCGGGTCGCTGCTCGCCGTCGTCGTGGGCGTGGCCAGCGGCCTCGCCAGCGCCTTCTTCCTCATGGCTCTCGCGTGGGCCACCCAAACCGACGCCGACAACCCGTGGCTGCTCTTCCTGCTGCCCCTCGCCGGCGTGGTCATCGCGTGGGCCTACACCTATTACGGCAAGAACAGCGCCGGCGGCAACAACCTGCTCATCGACCAGATCAACGCCGTGGACGACGTCAACCGCGTGCCGCTCCGCATGTTCCCGCTGGTGCTGGGCGCCACCATCCTCACCCACCTCTTCGGTGGCTCGGCTGGCCGCGAAGGCACCGCCGTCCAGATGGGCGGCGCCATCGCCGCGTGGCTGGCGCGCACGCTGCACCTCACCGGCGCCCACCTGCGGGTGCTGCTGATGTGCGGCGTCAGCGGCGGCTTCTCCAGCGTCTTCGGCACGCCCCTCGCCGGCGCCGTCTTCGGGATGGAGGTGCTGGCGGTCGGCGGCATGCGCTACGACGCGCTCATTCCCTGCCTGTGGCCGCCTCGCGGCGATCTCGTCGTGCGCGGGGTGGGGGTCCATCACGCCAGCTACCCGGTGACCTCCGGTTTCCCCGACCTTTCACTCCACATCATCCTGATCGTGACCATCGCGGGCATCGCCTTCGGGCTGGCCAGCCTCCTCTTCGCCGAGGCGACCGCCGCCATCGAACACTGGTCGAAGCGGCTCGTCGCCAATGCCATGCTTCGCACCTTCCTCGGCGGCGGACTCGTCGTGCTCGCCACGCTCGCACTGGGAACCCGCGCCTACAATGGCCTCAGCCTGCCGCTCCTGCACGAGAGCTTCACCGGCGCCTCCATTCCCACACTCGCCTTCCTCGCGAGCTGCTCCTGACCGCGCTCACGCTCGGCGTGGGGTTCAAGGGTGGCGAGGTAACCCCCCTCTTCGTGATCGGCGCCACCCTGGGCGTCACGCTCTCCGGCCCGCTGGGGATGCCGGCGGATACGCTCGCGGCGCTAGGATTCGTGGCGGTCTTCGCGGCGGCGGCGAACACACCCATCGCCTGTGTCGTGATGGGCGCGGAGATCTTCGGAGGCGGCGGCAATGCCATTGTGCTGTTCGGCATCGCGATCTTCGTGGCCTACACCATCTCCGGACATCGCGGGATCTACCATTCCCAGCGCATCCTGGTCACGAAGACGTTCAGCACATCCTCGCCGCTGGTGGGCATGTCCCTTCACGACGCACGAGCGCAGCGCGGCACGCTCGCCGCACGGCTACGCCGAACGCCCGCGACACCGGCATCACGCCACAGCGATCCCGCGTAGGCCCTACGGTGCGGGCATCACCTTCGGTTCGCGAGTGTCCTCGTCGATGGCGACCTCGGACGCCGCTTGCAACGCCACGATCTCGGGTGGCGCAATGATCTCGCGCAAACGCGGCACCTGCGGCCAGATCAGCGCAATCGCCGGCACCACCAGCAATGTCCCGATCCCGCCGAGGATCACCGCGCCGGTCGCGCCGAAGATCGCCGCGGCGACGCCCGATTCGAACTCGCCGAACTCGTTGGACATGCCGATGAAGAGATAGTGGATCGAGCCGACACGCCCGCGCATCTCGTCCGGCGTGAAGCGCAGTTCCAGCGTCGTCCGAATCACCACGCTGATCGAGTCGAAGGCGCCGATCAGGAAGAGCGCCAGCAACGACAGCGGCATCCACGACGAAAGCCCGAAGAGGATCGTCGCCAGGCCGAATCCCGCCACCGTCGCCAGCAACGTGACGCCGGCCCGCCGGAACTCCCCCTTGTGCGCCAC
>JASGGF010000340.1:0-5888 GCA_047605145.1 Thermomicrobiales bacterium
GCGGTACACTGCCGCAGATGATGCAAACACCCCCGCCACCCGCCGCCCTCCCCCTGACCACCGAAGAGTTCCTCTACGGGCGCGACCGCACCCCCGGCATCGTCGCCGTTGAGCCGGCCGGCACGCTCGGCGTGCGCCTCTTCCGCCGCGATGGCGAGCAGACCGTGCCGGAGGAGGCGCCCTTCTCCCCCTGGCTGCTTTCCGCGCGCGCCGATGTCTGGAGCGGCCCGCAGATCACCGAACTCGGCGGCAACCACGCCTATCGTTACCTCGTCGAGTTCGCCGACTGGCGCAGCTTTCAGGACGCCGCCCGCGCCGCCGGCGATGCCGGCGAACGCTTCTTCCGCCTGCGCTCCCCGGTCGAGCAGTACCTGGTGCGCAGCGGCCAGACCCTCTTCAAGGAGATGACCTTCGGCGATCTGCGCCGCCTCCAGATCGACATCGAAACCCTCGGCTTCAACGCCCACGATCCCGAAGGCAAGGTCATCATCGTCGCCCTGCGCCAGGGTGACATCGAGGAAGTGCACCACCTGGAAACCGACGAAGCCGAGTTGCTGGAGCGCGTCACGGCCCGCATCCAGGCGCTCGATCCCGACGTCATCGAAGGGCACAACCTGTTCAACTTCGACCTGCCCTTCATGGTCGCCCGCGCCGACCGCCACGGCGTCCGGCTGGTGTGGGGGCGCGATGGCTCCGAGGTGCGCCTTGGCTCCGGTCAAGCGCGCTTCAAGGCCGGCCCGCTCACCATGCCGTACACCCCCGCCTACATTGCGGGTCGCCACGTCGTCGATACCTACCAGCAGATCCAGCGCTACGACATCGGCGGCCGCCTCACGTCGTACGGCCTCAAGCCCGCCGTCGAGCAACTCGGCCTCACCCGCCCGGATCGCGAGTTCGTGCCCGGCGAGCAGATTAGCGACACCTGGCGCACGAACCCGGACCGCCTGCTGCGCTACGCGTTGGACGACGTGCGCGATGTCGCCGTCCTCTCCGACCTCGCCACCCCCACCGAGTTCTACCAGTCACAGCTGCTGCCGCGCGCCTTCCAGGCCGTCGCCACCGGCGGCCCGGGCGAGAAGCTGAACGACCTGATGCTGCGCGCCTACCTGATGAGCGGCCACAGCGTGCCCACCGCGCAATCCAGCCGCGAGTACGCCGGCGGCCACGCCGAGCTGCTGGAGAGCGGCCCATTCTGGCCGGTGGTCAAGTGCGACGTCGAGAGCCTGTACCCCAGCATCATGCTCAGCGAGGGCATCACCTCCAGCCGCGACACCCTCGGCGCGTACCTGCCGATGCTGGCCGACCTCACGAGCCGCCGCCTCGACGCCAAGCGCCAGAGCCGCAGCGCCCCCACGCCGGAGGAGCGCGCCATGTGGGAGGGTATTCAGGGCTCCTTCAAGGTGCTGATCAACTCGTTCTACGGCTACCTCGGGTACGGCGGCGGGCTCTTCAATGACTACGATGCCGCCGAGAAGGTGACGCTTTCCGGGCAGCGCATCGTAAAGCAGATCGTCGTCAACCTGCGTGAACAGGGCGCCACTCCCATCGAGGTGGACACCGACGGCGTCTACTTCGTGCCACCGTCCGGGATCGATGGCGCAGACGCCGAGCAGGCCTTCATTGACGCCGTCGCGGCCGACCTGCCCGCCGGCATCCGCCTCAGCCACGATGGCCGCTACGCCGGCATGCTCTCCCTCAAGCTGAAGACGTACGCCCTGCTGGCCCACGACGGCGGCATGACCCTGAAAGGGAGCGCGCTGCGCAGCCGCCGCATGGAGCCGGGCCTGCGCGATTTCCTCACCGACGCCGCCCGTCTCTTCCTGCAAGATGACCGTGACGCCGTCCGCGAGCGCTACTTCACGCTGGCCGAGCGCATCCGCCAGCGGGAGGTCACCGCCGACGAGATCGTGCAGCGCGGCATGATCAACGACGAAACGCTCGCCAAGTTCCCCCGCCTGCGCAAGCTCCTGCAGAGCCTGCCGCAGCAAACCCTGCAGCGCAGCGGCAACCGCCTCGAGTTCTACGAGCGGCAGGATGGCGAACTCGGCCAGATCGACAACTGGGACCACGACGAGAACACCGGCTACCTGCTGAAGCGCCTGCGCGATGTCTCAGAGCGCTTCCGCCCCCTTTTCGCCACCCAGCCGGAATTCGACGCCTTCTTCCCCGCCATTTCTGCCCGCACCAACCTGGACGCCGCCCGCGAGCAGGAAGCCGCCCAGCAACTCGGCCTCTTCGGGTAACCCGTGAGGCCCGCATCACCTCGTATCCTCACGCGTCGCAGCGCCACAGACACCACCCCGCCGTCAGGGGAATATCATCGCAAGCGAACTGCCCCCACTCTGACGTCATCCCGACGCAGAAGGGATCTCGTCAACGTCCACGCCGGCTTGCCCGTGCGCGGCCCCAATCTCGTTCGCCTCCCGTTGTACCGACACTGGTTCCGCAGGGCGCGATGATTGGGCATACTCTGTCGGTGTGAAAGAGGAGCGCGCGTGAACCCCCACGAATTCCGCCACTGGTCCGCCGTTGCCGCCGCCTGGGGCGCGGATTACCGCGAGCGCATCCGCGAGTACCCGGTGCGCGCGCAAACCGCTCCCGGCGAAATCGCCGCGCACATCCCCGCCGCCCCACCCGAGCAGGCGGAGCCGATGGACGCGATCTTCGCGGATTTCGAGCGCATCATCCTGCCCGGCATGACCCACTGGCAGCACCCGCGCTTTTTTGCCTACTTCCCCGCCAACGCCGCGCCGGCCTCCGTCGTCGCGGAGTACCTCGTCAGCGCCATGGCCGCCCAGTGCATGCTCTGGCAAACCTCTCCCGCCGCCACCGAGCTGGAAACCTGCATCATGGAGTGGCTGCGGCAGGCGCTCGGGCTCCCCGAAACGTTCACCGGGGTGATCCAGGATTCCGCATCCACCGCGACCCTTGCCAACGTGTTGACCATGCGCGAGAGCGCGCTGGACTGGGCCGGCAACCAGCAGGGGCTGGTCGGGCAGCCCGCCGTGCGTATCTACGCCTCGGATCAGGCGCACTCCTCCATCGACCGCGCCATCTGGATCGCCGGCATCGGCGCTGACAACCTCGTGCGCATCTCCACGAGTGGCCCGCTGCGCGGCATGGAGCCCGCCGCGCTGGAGGCGGCGATCCTCCGCGACCGCGCCGCCGGCCTACTGCCGGCCGGCGTCATCGCCTGTGTCGGCGCCACCGGCGTCGGCGCCACGGACGATGTCCGAGCCGTCTGCGAGATCGCCTCTCGCTACGGCCTGATGACCCACGTCGATGCCGCCTGGGCCGGCTCCGCCATGATCTGCCCGGAATTCCGCCCCCTCTGGGACGGCATAGAACTGGCGGACAGCGTCGTCTTCAACCCGCACAAGTGGCTCGGCGCGCAGTTCGATTGCTCCGCGCACTTCTTGCGTGATCCGAACTCGCTCCTGCGCACCCTCGCCATCCACCCGGACTACCTGCTGACCCACGGCGCCGAGGGCATCACTGACTACTCGGAGTGGTCGATCCCCCTCGGCCGCCGCTTCCGCGCCCTCAAGCTCTGGTTTCTGCTCCGCGCCTACGGGCTAGAGGGTCTGCGCCAGATGATCCGGCAGCACGTCGCCTGGTCGGAGGCGCTGGCCACGCATCTCGCATCCACCCCTGGCTTCCGGCTGCTTTCGCCGCCCGTCCTCTCGCTGTTTGCGTTTCGCCACGAGCCCGCTGGCATCGCCGATCCGGACGCGCACAACCTCGCGCTCCTGCAGGCGATCAACGATGACGGCCGCATCTACCTGACGCAGGCCAAGGTCGATGGCCAAACCGGTATCCGGTTCCAGGCCGGGCAATTCGACGCCACCGATGCCGATATCGAACTCGCCTACGACGTGATCACGGAGCTGGCGGCGCGCCTGTCCCCGTAACCAGCGCCTCCAGCGGCGCGAACCCCATCGCCCCGCCGGCCCACGCGAAGCTGCCGGGATCATGCATCGCCTTCGCCGCATCGACTACGGCGGTGTAGGCCAACCGCGCCAGCGCCGCCCCCACGCTGATGCGCTTCACGCCAGCATCGGCCAACTCCGCAACCGTGAACACCGCGCCGGGCAGTCCCATCACCACGTTCACCGGCCGCGAGACGGACGAGCAGACTGTGCGGATCGACTCAAGGTCGCGTAGTCCAGGAGCGTACAGAACATCGGCGCCCGCCTGTTCATACGCTTGCAGCCGGCGGATGACAGCATCCAGATCCGGCAGGCCATACAGCAGGTTCTCGCAGCGCGCGGTGAACACGAAATCCTCCGGCAACGCCCGCGCCGCCTCCGCCGCCGCGTGCACCCGCTCCACCGCCAACGCGAAGTCGTAGATGGGCGCCTCCGGATTGCCGCTGAAATCCTCCAACGAGGCGCCCGACAGCCCGGTCACTGCCGCCGCCCGGATCGTCTCGGCGGCGCTCTCGGGGCTATTGCCGAAGCCGCTCTCCAGGTCAGCGGAGACCGGCAGAGAGGTCGCCCCGGCGATGTCCTTGCAGTGGCGCAACACCTCCTCGGGCGTCACGTCGCCTTCGGCGCGTCCCATCGAAAAGGCCAGCCCGGCGCTGGTGGTCGCCAGCGCCTTGAAGCCAAGATTTGCCAGAATCCGCGCGGACCCGATATCCCACGGGTTGGGGATCACGAAAATCCCCGGCTCTTCGTGCAGACGCCGAAATACGCTTTCACCATGACCCATGACTCATCCCCTTGCACTCGCCGGAGCCCGCCGTCGTCAGCGCTCAGCTCCCCGGCAATTCGAATCTCGACTTACTGCGAAGCTCATGCCGCCACCTGGGAACACCAGGCCACCCAGGCATCGAAACGTTCGCGGCGGCCTGCCAGCCTCGCGCTACTGCGACTGCCCCGGAGCCCCGGCCGCCAACAACGCGCCAATCTCGCTGTAGCCAGCCATCGGCGAGGGGTAGGCCATCTGCCCCGCCTCTGCAAGCCGCCGCGCCGTCTCGATCATCGCACCATAGGCCGCCCAGGCAAACGCCGGGCCCACGCTGATGCGCGCCGCCCCTGCCGCCACCAGATCCGCCACGGTGTACGGCTCGCCGCCCATGCCGTACATGACATTGACCGGCTTCGTGACCGCTGCGCAGACCGCCCGCACCGCGTCGAGGTCCGGCAGCCCCGGCGCGTAGAGCACATCCGCGCCGGCCACCTCAAACGCCTGCAGCCGGCGAATCGTGTCATCCAGGTCTGGACGGCCGTTGAAGTAGTTCTCGGTCCGCGCCGTGAGCACGAAATCATGCGGCAGCGCATTCCGGGCTTCAGCGGCTGCGCGGATGCGCTCCACCGCGTGCTCGAAATCGTAAATCGGGTGATCGGCGTTGCCGGAGGAGTCCTCAAGCGAACACCCCGCCAGTCCGGCTTCGGCGGCCAGGCGTACGGACGACGCCGCATCCTCCGGGCTATCCCCCAGGCCGCGCTCCAGATCTGCGGACACCGGCAAGTCGGTGGCCGCCACCAGACCCCGGCAGTGCTGAAGCACGTCTTCCCAGCCAACCCGGCCATCCGTCACACCGAGTGAAAACGCCATCCCGGCGCTGGTTGTCGCCAGAGCCTCGTACCCAAGGCCGGCCAGCAACCGCGCCGATCCCACGTCCCACGGATTCGGCAGCAGAAACCCGCCCGCGCGCTCGTGCAATGCCCGAAACGTAGCGCCCTTGCCGGAATGACCGTCGCTCATCGGTTGCTCTCCATCGTGCATGCCACTACCGCCCCTCTCCAACGGAAGGTATGAGAACAACGCAAAACGCCGCCCGGATGTGATGATCACATCCGGGCGGCGTTGATACCGTCCATCAAACTGGTAGCGGGGGAGGGATTCGAACCCCCGACCTTTGGGTTATGAGCCCAACGAGC
>JASGGF010000341.1:0-5842 GCA_047605145.1 Thermomicrobiales bacterium
GCCGGGTCCTGCCGCGCCTCGTAAGCCGCCGCCTCGCGCTGCAGCTTGCGGTAGCTCTCCCAGCGTTCCGGGGCCAGCGTGCCGGCCGCCAGCGCCGCCTGCACCGCGCAGCCCGGCTCCCCCTCGTGGCGGCAGTCGTTGAAGCGGCATTGCTCCGCCAGCTCGCTGATATCGGCGAACGCGGCGTCCACCCCACCGCCATCCTCCGTCAGGCCGAATTCGCGCATTCCCGGCGTGTCGATCAGCACCGCGCCACCCGGCAGCGGCAAGAGTTCGCGGCGCGTCGTGGTGTGACGGCCGCGCGCGTCATCCTCGCGGATGCCGCTCACGTGCTGCGCCTCCCGCCCCAGCAGCCGGTTCACCAGCGACGATTTGCCGACGCCAGACGACCCGATGAACGCCACCGTCTTCCCCGGCGCCAGCATCGCCTGCAGGTCCGTCAGCCCGGCCCCGGTGGCGGCGCTGGCCTCCACCACCGGCACGGCTAGCGCCACCTCGTCCAGCAGCGCCCGCAGGGGCGCCACGTCATCGACCAGATCGGTCTTGTTCAGCACGATCATGGGCGAGGCGCCACTCTCCCAGACCGCCGCCAGATAGCGCTCCACGCGGCGCGGGTTGAGGTCCTGATTGGCGGAGGTGACGATGCCGAACAGGTCGACATTCGCGGCGATCACCTGACTGACCGCATCGAGGCTGGCCGCGCGGCGCGCCAGCGCGGTGCGGCGCGGCAAGATGTGGTGGATGATGGCGCGCGCCTCGCCGTCCGCCACCGCCACCCAGTCGCCCACCGCCGGGCGCTCCTCATGCGCGAGGCCGTGGCGCAGCTTGCCGGAGAGCTCGCCCAGCGCCGCGCGGCAGCCCGCCAGCCGCCAGACGCTCTGGCCATCGGCGGCAATGCGCGCCGGCACGAGATCGGGTCGCGCCAGTTCCGCGAACTGCGCAGCGAAGTACGCGGAAAACCCGAGCGTTTCGAGATCATGAGAGAAAGAAGGCAACGCGGTAACTCCTGTCAGCATCGGTCGTGAAGGGAATCACGCCACCTCTGACAGAGGCCAGCACGCAGCAAGCAGGATTTTGGGATGCTCGATGAAGAGCAGGGGACGCATCACGCGTCCGGGGATGCTAGCTGGCGCAGGCAGCCGAGGCGGCGTTTGGGCACACGCCGGTCACAATGATCGTCATGGTTCGCCTCCTCTCGGCGCAAAACGCGCCCAACGCGCCGGGCCCAACCGGCCCAGCGCCGCGAAGGATACCGCATATCAGGGTTTGGCAGGGGTTTACGGCACCACCGCTATCACGGACAGGTGTCAGCGACGGCCGTCGAGGCTCGTGCTCAACTCCTCGACTGTGCGAACCTCTGCCTCCCATTCTTCCGCAGTCAGATCGAGGTACGGCACTCCACACCCTCCTGACCAACGCAGGAAGGTCATGAAATCCATATCCACTAACTGCGAAGCACGTATTGCGGACACATCATGTCTGCGATAGAGCTCCAGCACCATCATCTCTAGCACGCTGCGCTCCAACTGCTCGCCGGTCACACCGAGCAACGACACAATCTCTTCGTCGATCATTACCGGGATCTGGCCCATGCGTTACACCTCGCGATGACGCCTCAGGAACAGGAACATCGCCGGCAGTTCGATAACTTCTCCTCAAGTCAGGTCAATGCGACTCTGGCGAAAGCGGTCTTGCATCACGCCTCGCCGGCGCTCCGGAGGATCTCCCAGTACACTGCATCCTTCAGATACAGACTGCCTCTCCGCATGGCGTCCATCAGCGGCCGCACCTGCGTGAGGCGCCCTTGCTCCTTGGCGGCAAGCAGCACGCCCACCGACCCAACGATCGGCAAGCTCAAACGCATCGCGATCCGCCTGGCAGGCAGATCATCGAGAAGCACCCGGGACGCGGAAAGCTCCATTGCAAGCGAAATCGCTTCCCGCTCACCGGTGTCCAGACTTCTCACTGCGTCATGCATGGTGAGCGGCCGCACCACTGTCAACCAACCAGCAGTATTCCCCACCGATGGTGCAATTTCCTGTGCAACCGCGGGAGGAATGACGATTTCCGGGAAGAGCGACTGAAGCAGATCGAGCGAGCCAACCTCATGGAAAGCGATCAGCACACTCGAATCAGCGACGACTGGCGAGGCTTGCACTGAGTTCCTTTGCAGCCTGAATTTCTGCTTGCAGCTCTTCCTCGGTCAGATCGAGGTACGGAACGCCGCGTTCACCAGACCAGCGCAAGAATGCCAGATACTCCATTTCCAGCAACCGCGCCGCCCGCCGCGCCGAAATGTCGTGCCGACGATAAAGTTCCAATACCACCGACTCCGCAACGACACGGTCAACCTGATCATCTGCCACATCAAGCATGGCGATGATCTCCGCGTCAATGGTGACTTGTACGTGACTCATGGGGCTGCCTCGCAGGGATGCAACAGGGTTGGGTCTCCAAGGCTAGTGTCAGAACGGGCGCGCTTCAACCAAGCCCGAAGACTCCGCCATCACAGGCGGTTGATCGCCCGCAGCTCGTACTCGATGTCCTCCGCGTCGAAATCAAAATGCGGAATGCCCGCCGCGTTCGAAAGCTGCAGGAACTCCTCGAAGTTCAGCCCCAAAATCTCAGCAGCTCGGCCACGCGAAATCACTTGGCGGCGGAACAGATCCAGCACCCCCGCTTCCAGCAAAAACCGCGCGATCTGTTCGGGGGTCTCCCCGAACAGATCGGCAACGTCAGCTTCAAGGGTGATGACGACAGTTGTCTGGCTCATGGGCGCCAACGACGAGATCCTTCGACTTCGCTCAGGATGACGGAGCTTTTGCCGCCCCCCTACACCACAATGTTCACCAACCGCCCCGGCACATAGATCACCTTGCGCGGCTCGCGGCCGGCCACCGCCTCCGCGATCTTCGGGGCCGCCAGCGCCGCAGCGCGCGCGCCCGCCTCGTCGAGGTCCACCGGCAGCAGCAGGCGCTCGCGCACCTTGCCGTTCACCTGCACCACCACCTCGGTCTCGTTCGCCACCGTCAGCGCCGGGTCATACTGCGGCCACGGCTGCTGGTGCACCGAATAGGCGTTGCCCAGCCGCTCCCACAGCTCCTCCGACAGATACGGCGTGCTCGGTGCCATCAGCAGCACCAGCGTCTCCAGCGCCTCCCGCCACTCCGGCGTCCGCGCCAGTTCGCCCTCGCGCAGCTTCATCAGCTCGTTCACGTACTCGATCAGCGCCGCCACCATCGTGTTGAACTGGAACTCGTCCAGATCGGTCGCCACGCGCGCGATGGTGCGGGCTCGCAGGCGGCGCAGCGGCGCGGTCTGCGCCTCGGGCAGCGCGACGTCGAACGGCCCCGCGCCCGTCTCCGTGATCAGGCTGAATGCGCGGCGCAGGAAGCGCTCCATGCCCGTGATGCCGCGCGAGTTCCACGGCCCGCCCTGCTCCCACGGCCCCAGATACATCAGGTGCAGGCGCAGCGCGTCCGCGCCGTGGGCGGCCACCAGCTCGTCCGGGGAAACCTGCGTCCCCCGGCTCTTGCTCATCTTGGTGCCCTCTTCCGCCAGAATCATCCCCTGATTGCGCAGGCGCAAGAACGGCTCGCCGTGGTCCACCAGCCCCAGATCGCGCATCACCTTGGTGAAGAAGCGGGCGTACAGCAGGTGCAGAATGGCGTGCTCGATGCCGCCGCAGTACAGGTCCACCGGCGTCCACTGCGCCGCCGTCTCGGCGTCGAAGGGCGCCGTTTCATCGTGCGGCGAGGTGTAGCGGTACCAGTACCACGACGAATCGACGAACGTATCCATGGTGTCGGTTTCGCGCCGCGCCGGGCCGCCGCACTGTGGGCACTCCGTGTGCAGGAAGCTCTGGTGCGAGACCAGCGGAGACTGCCCCGTCGGTGTGAACTCCGCGTCCAGCGGCAGCACCACCGGCAGCTGGTCCTCCGGCACGGGGACCATGCCGCACGCATCGCAGTACACCACCGGGATCGGCGTGCCCCAGTAACGCTGGCGGGAGATCAGCCAGTCGCGCAGGCGGAAGTTCACCTCCGCCTCGCCCCGGCCCGATTCCGCCAGCCACGCGATCACCTCAGGCAGCTCCTCCGGCACCAGCTTGCCGGTCATCGGGCCGCTCTGCACCAGCCGCCCGCCGCCGTGGTACGCCTCCGTCATCGTGGCCGGGTCGAACGGCGGCTCGCCGTCCGGCTGCACCACCACCCGAATCGGCAAATCGAAGGCGCGCGCGAACTCGAAGTCACGCTGATCGCCGAACGGCACCGCCATGATGGCGCCGGTGCCGTAGCCCATCAGCACGTAGTCCGCGATCCAGACCGGGATGCGCTCGTCTGTCACCGGGTTGATCGCGTACGCCCCGGTGAAGACGCCAGTGCGCTGGCGAGCCTCGTCGGTGGACATCCGCTCGATCTCGGTCTGCTTGCGCGCCTGCTCGACGTACGCCTCCACTTCGGCGCGCTGCGCGTCCGTCGTGATCGTCGCCACCAGCGGGTGCTCCGGGGCCAGCACCATGAACGTGGCGCCCCAGACGGTGTCAGGCCGGGTGGTGAACACCTCCAGTTCATCGCCCGTCTCCAGCGGGAAGCGCAGCCGCGCCCCCTCGGAGCGCCCGATCCAGTTGCGCTGCATCGTCTTGACGCGCTCCGGCCAGTCCAGATCCTCGGCGGCGGTCAGCAGCTCGTCGGCGTAATTCGTGATGCGGAAATACCACTGCGCCAGATCGCGCTTGCTCACCTCGGAGCCGCAGCGCTCGCAGATGTTGCCCTCCAGCACCTGCTCGTTGGCCAACACCGTCTGGTCCTTCGGGCACCACCAGACCGCGCCCATGGCGCGGTAGGCCAGCCCCTTCTGCAGCATCTGCAGGAAGAGCCACTGGTTCCAGCGGTAGTACTCCGGCGTGCAGGTGATCACCTGCCGCTCCCAGTCGATCATCGCGCCCATCTGGCCGTACTGCTCGCGCATGGCGTCGATGTTCTCGAAGGTCCACGTGGCGGGGTGAATGTTGTTGCGGATCGCGGCGTTCTCCGCCGGCAGCCCGAAGGCGTCGAAGCCCATCGGGAAGAGCACGTTGTGGCCGCGCATCCGCTGCAGGCGGGCGTAGATATCGGGCGCCACGAAAGCGAACCAGTGCCCAATGTGCAGCACGCCGGAGGGGTAGGGGTACATCGTCAGCGAGTACCACTTCTCGCCCGGCGCGTCGTCATCCACGCGGTACAGGTCGTCCGCCTCCCAGCGGGCGCGCCACTTCGGCTCGATGGCGGCGGGGTCGTACCGCTCCGCGCCAGCCGCGCCGCCAA
Source organism: Thermomicrobiales bacterium (assembly GCA_047605145.1). Lineage (GTDB taxonomy): Bacteria > Chloroflexota > Chloroflexia > Thermomicrobiales > UBA6265 > JACCXM01. The sequence goes on from JASGGF010000341.1 coordinate 5,307, forward strand.
TGATGTCGTTGATGGTGGCGGTGCTCTCGCCGGTGGTGGTTGTGGTCTCGGTCGTGGTTGCCATGCTGCGCCTGTCCCTTATGCCTGCCTGATCTCGAACACACGAAAACGCCTTTCATCCCTGATCAGGGACGAAAGGCGTTGGAACCCTCCCGCGGTACCACCCTGGTTGACCGGGTGGCGCGGATTGTGGTGGAGCCGAGGGGACTCGAACCCCTTACCTCAACACTGCCAGTGTTGCGCTCTCCCGGATGAGCTACGGCCCCAAAGCATCCTGGCGCGGCCACGATCCACTCTGGCTACCTGATAACGGAGGTGACCCGGCGCTGGCTAACGGTTCCCCGCTTCACCCTCGCGGCTCACGGGCGAGTTCAGCCCCTCAATACCGCCTTGCACCAACCGGCGGCTCGCTGGGAGGCAGGGCTTACTACTCCCGATCGAAGCGGGCGGAGCATAGCCCAAACCGGTGACTCCCGTCAAACCCCGGCGCGGGGGGGGCGTGTGGCGCCCCCCCCCCGCCGGCCCCGCGCGGTTAA
>JASGGF010000342.1:0-5833 GCA_047605145.1 Thermomicrobiales bacterium
CTCTTCCTGTTGATCCTGATCCCGGTCGTCCTGCTCTACATGGGCTACCGCAAATTTGTGGCGCCGGTGCGCCGCGCCATGACGCAAACGTATCAGGTGACGACCCCGGCGCCGTACAGCGCGTCGTTTGGCTCCATTGAAACGCCGCACACGATCCGCCAGCAGACGACGCCCGCCCGCGAGCCGCAGATGCAGTGAGTGTAACCCCGGAACAGGCGCAATTTCTCACGACCGTCGCCGAGCTGGCGGCGGTGACGTTTCTCGTCGGGCTGCTGATCGGCTTCATTGGCGCCGGTGGCGCGGGCGTCGCCGTCGCCATCATGACCACCCTGTTCGGGTTGCCCGCGCACACGGCGGTCGGCACCGCCATCGCCGCCATGCTGTTCGTCACGGCGTCAGGCGCGCTGTCGCATTTCCGCGAGGGCAACGTCGCGTGGCGGCTGGGGCTGGTAGTTGGGCTGGCGGGGGCCGTGGGCGCGGTTATCGGCGCGGATAGCAGTCAGGCGATTCCAGACGACGTGTTGCGCGTGGCGGCGGGCATTGCGCTCTGGATTCTGGCGTTGCTGGTCTGGGTGCGCACGCGCGTCACCCCGGCGGCTATTGCGGATCTGGAGTGGCACGGCGAGCCGCGCCGAGGCCCCGCCGAGTGGGCTTCGGCGGTCGGGCTGGGCGGCGTGGGTGGCGCGGGCGCGGCGTTCTTCGGGGTCGGGATGGCCCCGTTCCTTCAGCTCGGCCTGTTGGCGGTTCATCACCTGCCGCTGCGGCAAACCGTCGGCACCACCATGCTGGCGCTCGTCTTCATTAGCGCCTCCGGTGGGCTGGCGATGGCCCGCCACGGCGATGTTTCGCTGCCTCATCTGGTCGGCTTGACCATTGGCCTCAGCACCGGGGCCTTCATCGGCGCGCGCTTCACCCGGCGCGCGCCGCGTTCCTTCCTGCGTGTGGCGGTCATCATGACGCCGATTGTGGCCGGGGCGATGCTGCTGTTCCTGTAGTCGAAGGACCCTCGTTCGCTAGACGATGCCGACCTGCACCTTGAGGCCTACGCCGCTGCGCACGACCTTCATGGCCTCATCGAACTGGTCGATGGGGAACACGTGGGTGACCATGCGGTCAGCGTCGATGCCGCCGGCGGCGATAAGGTCGATGGCCGGGCCGTAGGAATTGAGGACGGCCATGGTGCCGAGGATCGTGATCTCCTCGTTGTAGATCTTGAACGCGTCCCACGAGGCCTTTTCGCCCGGCGGGCAGACACCGAAGAGCAGCAGCTTGCCGCGCCGCTTGACGGCGTCAATCGCCATCTCGGCCACTTTCGTCACGCCGGTGGCCTCAATCACGTTGTCGAAGCCGCGTGGCGCGATGTGGCGCAGATCCTCGAGATTGGTGGCGACGTGCTCGAAGCCGAACTCGTCGCGAGCGCGGTCCAGACGGGACTGGTTGATGTCGATGATGGCGACAAGGCTGGCGCCGTTGTAGCGGGCAACCTGCGCGTTCAGCAGGCCCATCGGGCCGGCGCCGTAGACGAGGTAGGTTTCGCCGACTTGCGGCGAGAGGCGATGGAAGCCCCGCACCACGCAGGAGACCGGCTCGATCAGCGCGGCCGCCTTCATCGACATGGAGTCAGGGATCGGGTAGATCTGGGTGGCTGGCACCACGGCGTACTCGGCGAACCCGCCGGAAGTGTGGCTCGTGCCAACACCACCGAAGTAGTCGCACAGGTTGCCCATGCCGCGCTGGCAGAAATAGCAGGCGCCGCAGGGGATGGCGGGATCGATGCCGACACGGTCGCCGGGGCTGATGCCGCGCACGGCCTCGCCGACGGCAATCACCTCGCCGCCAAGCTCGTGGCCGATGCGCACCGGGAAGACGGCGGGCGGGAACTCGCCTTCAATGATGTGAACGTCGGTGCCGCAGATGCCGCACGCCCCGACCTGCACCAGCACATCGTTCGGGCCGGGCTGCGGGATTTCTTCGTCAATGATCTGCACGTCATGCGGCTCGACGACGAGGACCGCCTTCATCACAGGACTCCTTCAACACACAGTGGGGCAGAAATGCGCCCCGCGTCAGTGTCGCACAGGGCGGATTCGGGGCGCTGAACCCGGCCAACGCGCGCTGTCATGCGTGAGATTGGCGCGCGCCCGGTACACTGCGTCTTGTCTCGCGCGCCGTGGGGGCGTAGGCTTCGTGTGTCCCGCCGCATTCAGCCACCATCATGCCTGCCGGTGGCGCCAGAGATCGCTGAACACGGGGGGCGCCCGAATCGATGGAAGGCCGTCAGAGCCGGCATGAAGCCGTTGCCCGGGGGGCGACGATCCTCCTTGTTGCGCTGATCGTGTCCCTGCTGATTATTGGCGGGCGCTTGGGCAGCCAACGCTTCCTGACCCCTGCGCCAACCCCGACGCCGGTTCCCACCGCGACCCCGATGCCAACGCCGGTTCCGACCGAAACGCCGATCCCACCGACCCAGCCACCGCCGCCAACCGCCATTCCGCGCCCGGCGGACCCCACGCCCACACCGGTGCCAGTAGCGCGCCCGGATGTGGACGAGGCGTACGCGCAGGATGGCCGCAACATCGTCTGCATCGATCCCGGCCACGGCGGCATCGATCTCGGCAATGTGCGGCTGGAGAATGGCCAGATCGTGTTGCAGGAGAAGGACTTCACGCTGGCGCACTCGCTGTTGCTGGCGCAGCGGTTGCGCGACGCCGGGTTCGAGGTGGTGCTAACACGGGACACCGACACGGAGGTCAACCCCTCCAACGAGGATGTCAACGGCGACGGCATTACGGCCGACCCCGATGGCCCGGCTCGCACCGACCAGCTCGACGACCTGCAGGCGCGGGTAAATATCTGCAACCTCGCCAGCGCCGACCTGCTGGTTTCCGTCCATTACAACGGCGCGGAGAACACCGCGCTGCAAGGGTATGAGGTCTGGTACAACGACCAGCGGCCCTTCAGCGGGCGCAGCGCGGAGTTCGCCACGCTGATGCATCAGGCGCTGGCCGAGGCCTACGCTGCGGCGGGCTATGACGCGAACGACCGGGGCATCGGCATCGAGGATCACGCGGTGACGGGCCCGGCGCGTCCCGGCAAGCTGGTCCCCAGCAACATGCCGGGCGCAGTCATCGAGGGTATCTTCCTCTCGAACGCCGAGGATGCGGCGTTCATCGACACCGACGAGGGCGAGCAAACATTGGTCGGCGCGTACGAGCGGGCGATCAAGGAGTATTTCGCGGAATACCCCGGGTGACCCGGCGTACCCCTGCGCGACGCGAGTGCGGTGGCTGGATTGGCATTGGCGTGAGCAGCAATGGGCGCGTGGGATAAGGCGGATCTGAACCCATCGCCTGAGCCAACCTCGACCAGCGGCAGCTGGGCGTGGCGGGGGGACCGTGCGCGTTCGGAGCCGGAACCTCCGGCAGAGCCGGCCGCGTCCTCGCACCCTGAACCCGGCGCCGACTGGGCGTGGCAGGACCCGGCGCGCCCGGGCGCACGCGCCAGCAAACCCGTGCCCAAAATGCCAAAGAGCCGGCAGGAAGGCCGGGTGCGCTCGCCGGCGCTGACGCTGGCTGGCGCCTTGCTGATTGTCGGGTTGGCGGTGCTGGCGTTCGCTGGAGGGCGGCTCTTCGGCCGCGCGCCGACTCCCACGGTGGTGGTGGAGACGCCGGAAGCGGCCAGCGTGTTGCTCCCTACGCCGGAGCCGGAGGAAGAGGCGCCGCCGACGGCGGAGCCGCTGCCCACGCCGACGCCCGCGATTCAAACGCCGATCCCGCTGCCCGCGAACTTCACCCGGGCGCCCATCGTTTGCCTCGATCCCGGTCACGGCGGCCCGGACCGGGGCTTCACGCGCTTTTTCGACGACGGCAGCCCGCAGCTGGAAGAGGCCAACCTCGTGCTGCAGCAGGCGTGGGATCTGGAGGCGCGACTGGAGAACCGCGGCTATCAGGTGGTGATGACCCGCGAGACGGACGCGGCGGCGAACCCGGAAGGCAAGGACGTCAACAAGGACGGCCGCACCGCCGCCCACGATCCGCCCGGTTCTGACCGCAACAAGACGCTGGACGACATTCAGGCGCGCATTAACACCTGCAACGCGGCCGACGCTGACCTACTGGTGTCGATCCACGTCAATGGCTACAGCACCGGCAAACCGCGTGGGTATGAGACGTGGTTCACGCGGGAGCGGCCCTTCGGCGACCGCAACGCCGAATTTGCCACGCTGGCCTATGCGCACCTGAAGGAGCAGTTCGCGAAGATTGGCTATGTGCTGCCGGCGGATGAGGAGCGTGGCGTCTTGCCGGACTCTACGGCCGATGTGCAGCGGGAGCACCCGGTCTTCAAGCACTTCATCATCACCGGCCCGGAAATTCCGGGGGTGGTGACGCCGAGCAAGATGCCGGGCGCCATTCTGGAATCGCTGTTCGTCTCGAACGAAGGCGACGCGGCGGTGCTCACCTCGCCGGAGGGCGAGAACGCCATCGTCACCGCGTACGAAAACGCGATTGTCGAATACTTCGAGGATTACCCGCCGGGAACCTGACAGCCTGAGTGAAACCGGGAGACCGCATGGAGCCACACGAAACCGACCCTGAGGCGACAAAGCGCCAGACCGCCGGCGACGCCGCGCGAGTCAGCCGGCGGCAGGTGATCGCCGCGCCGTTGGCCGGGCTGGGCCTGTACGCCGCCGGCGGGCTGTGGCAGGACGCCGGGGCCAGTCAGGCCGACGCCACGCCCGCCGCGACGCCAACGGCGCTCGGCCTGCCGGACGGCATGGCGCTGGTTGCGTCGCCACGGCTGCCGGTATCCGGGGTGGGGCCGGATCAGGTCTGGCCGCTGCTGAGCGGGGAGATCGCCAACTGGTCGACGGTGGGCTCGTTCGTGCCGCTGCCGGTGCGGCCGGTGGCGCTGGCCGGCTTCGAGCAGGCGGGCGTGGCGGCGACCTCGACTGCGGCAGATTACGACGATCTGGCGGCCACGCTGCGGCAAGACGCCGGGGCCGTTGCGCTCGTGCCGTGGGACGCCGTTGATTTCCGGGTGCAGGCGCTGAAGGTTGGCGAGGATGACCCGCTGCTGGCGCCGGAGGACGGGCCGGCGCCGTGGCGGCTGGGCGTGGTTGGCGACATCGTGCCGGGCCGCAACGTGCACGCGCACATGGTGCAGTACGGGGACTTTACGAGGCCCTTCCTGCGCGTGGCGCCGATGCTCCGCTCGTTCGACATCACCATCGCCAATCTGGAGGGCAACCTCTCGGCGACGCTGCCGCAGCCAACCGATGCCCATTCCTTCAGCTTTGTTTCGGACCCCGCCATGCTGGATGGCATGGCGCTGGCCGGCATCGACGCCCTGACCGTCGCGAACAACCACACCGTCTGGAACAGCGAAGGGTGGGGCGTGCAGGCCTTCCTGGACACGCTGGATGCGATGGAAGGCCACGGCATGCCGTACTTCGGCGGTGGCCGCGATATCGGCGTGGCGCGGGCGCCGCTGGTTTTCGAGCTGGCGGGGCAGCGGATCGCGTTCCTGGGGATCGATGGCGTCACGGCGAACTACGAGGTGGAGCCGGGGGTCGTCAACGGCGTGCTCGATTTCGACGCGGGCGCGACGGGCGACCGGGCGGGCACAAACCCGTTTCTGCTCAGTCAGGTGCTGGACGATATCAGCGCGGCCACGGCGGTGGCGGATATTGTCATCCCGTATTTCCACTACGGCGCGGAGTACGTCTCGGTCGTGCCGGACTGGGCGGCGGCGGCGGCGCGCTCGGCCATCGACGCCGGCGCGACGATGGTGGTGACCAACCACCCGCACGTGAATCAGGGGATGGAGGTCTACG
>JASGGF010000343.1:0-5822 GCA_047605145.1 Thermomicrobiales bacterium
GCAGGCTTCTGTACAGGCGACCGCAAGTGTCAGGTCTGCGCAAGGGACGCCGACTGCGTCAGCGCGTGCGGCATCGGCGCCGCTTGCATCGTTTGCGCCACGTGCACGGGAACCGGCGGCACGGCCTGCGCCGGAGCAGTTCCGGATAGCTGCCCGTAACGCTGGACTGCCGGTTTACGCGACTCCCTGCGCCCCCGCCCGGTCTGCACCGGGTGGGGGCGTGTTGCGTGCAGCCGCTTGCGCCTTCCCCGCGCCTGCCGCACCCTACCCCGCAGCGGATCAGCCAGCGCGGGCTGGGCAGAGCGCAGGGAGGCAGCGTGAAGATCACCGCCGTTACGGGGTATCCGGTCAAGGTGGGGCACCGCAACCAGTTCGTCGTCGTCGTGGAGACGGACGCGGGCATCAGCGGCGTGGGCGAGGGCGGCATCTCCGGCCGCGAACTGGCGATGCAGGCGATGACCGCGCATTTCGCGCGCTTTTTGGTGGGCGAGGACCCACGTCGCATCGAGCATCTGTGGCAGACGATGTACCGGGGCGCCTACTTCGAGGGCGGCAAGATCGTGGCGGCCACCATCTCGGCCATCGATATCGCCCTGTGGGACATCCTCGGCAAGTCGCTCGGCGTGCCGGTCTACCAACTGCTCGGCGGCGCCTGCCGGCAGCACGTCGAGTGCTTCGCCACCCCCGGTGTGCTGAATAGCCCGCAGTGCGTGGAGCGGTCGCGGGAGCTGGCGGATGAGGGCTGGCGCTTCATGCGCTTCGTGCCGGGGATGCCGGAATCGAGCTGGTCAGGCGAGACCGGCGAGATCTTCGAGCCGTTCGAAGCGATCGAGGCGGCGGTGCACTGGCTGGGCGAAATCCGGGCGGCGCTGGGGCCGTCGGTGGAACTCTCCATCGACTTTCACCACCGGCTGTCCGTGGCGGAGGCGGCGCTCTTCTGCCAGCGCGTGGCGCCGCTGCACCTGCACTACGTAGAGGAGCCGATCCGCGCCGAAAGCCCGGACGCCTACCGCCAGCTGCGGACCATGACGAGCGTGCCCTTCGCCATCGGCGAGGAGTACTCCAGCAAGTGGACCTTCGCGCCGTTCATCGAGCAAGGCCTGCTCAACTACGCGCGCATCGACGTCTCGAACGTGGGCGGCCTGACCGAATCGAAGAAGGTGGCGGCGATGTGCGAAGCGCATTACATCGACGTGATGCCGCACAATCCGCTCGGCCCGATCACCACCGCCGCCACGATTCAGCTGGCCGCCGCGCTGCCGAACTTCGCGCAGCTGGAGTACCAGCACCGCATCGCCGAGGCCTACCCGGAGGACCTGTTCCCGCTGATGCCGGTGCTGGACGGCGCGGTCTACCCGCTGCCCACCTCGCCGGGGCTCGGGGTGGAGTTCAACCCTGCCGCCGTCGCAGACCACGCCTACGAGCCGTGGGAAGCGCCGCATTGGCAGCGCCGGGATGGCAGCTACACGAACTGGTAGCCGTCTGCCTCCCCGGTGTCATCCTGACGAAAGAGTGATCGCGCATCCCCACCTTTGTGTACGCGGCGGCATGGCGCGTGGTGGTACGCGGAGAGTGGCGCCGTGACCTCGAGGTTGGCGCTGCGCGGTCCCTCCTGCGGTCGGGACGACTTGGTGGTTTGCGAGGTCGGGGTGGCCGGCGGAGAGGGGCGCCCGCGCCTGTGCCGCAGCGCACAGGCGCGGCGTGCCGCAGCATGGCGCCGCCGGGGCGCGTCTCCTTCAGGATGGACGCATCGAACCGGAATGACCGGAACGAGCGATCCACCCAGAAGGAGCCGAACCATGGACCACACACGTTTTGACCAGTTCGCGACCGCCTTCGTGTCTTCCAGCACTCGTCGTCAGGCCGTGCGCGCGCTGGCGGGGATCGCCTCCGCCGCCGTGGTGGCCGGCGCGCTCGGCGCCGAGCCGGGCGACGCCCGCCGCAAGGGGAAGGGTGGCAAGGGCAAGGGCAAGGGTGGGAAAGGCGGCGGCAAGGGCTCGGGCGGCTCGGGCGGTTCGGGCGGCTCCGGAAGTGGCGGCAGCGGCAGCGGTAGTGGTGGCGGCACGACCACCCCGACCGTCCCGCGCGACATGTGCCCCGTCTCCGCGAAGTTCAACGCTCCCCTTTGCGGCAGCGAGCCGGGCGGCCTGACCTGCGATTGCCACCGCGCGACGGAAGGCAACAACTTCTGCGGCGGCTTCATCGAGTCCTGCGCCGGCCTCAAGTCGTGCACCAGCACGCAGGATTGCCGCAACACCGTCGGCTTCCACTTCTTCTGCCAGGCTGCCGATGGCGGCGGCTGCGGCCAGGTCTGCGTCCCCGAGTGCGCCAACACCAACCCGTTCTGACCTGCACACCACAACGCAGACCGCCTGAACGCCGCCGCCGGGATCACCTCCCGGCGGCGGCTCAGCGGTTCCCCGTCGGGTCGAGGGCGTCGCGCAGGCCGTCCCCCATCAGGTTGAAGCCGAGCACCGTCAGCGAAATGGCGAGACCCGGGAAGATGCCGATGTAGGGCGCGTTCAGGACGTAGCGCTGGGCGTCCGCCAGCATCCGCCCCCACTCGGGCGTGGGCGGCTGAGCGCCCAGCCCCAGGAACCCGAGGGCGGACACCAGCAGGATGGCGTTCCCCACGCCAATCGTCGATTGCACGATCAGGGGCGTCAGGACGTTCGGCACGATGTGCCGCGAGACGATGCGGGAATCACTGGCGCCCATGGCGCGCGCGGCCTCGACCATCTCCTGCCGCTTGATCGCCAGCGTGGAGGCCCGGGTCAGGCGGGCGTAGGCCGGCAGCCCCACCAACCCGGCGGCCAGCATCGCCGCCGGCAGACCGGCGCCCACCCGGGCCGCCACCGTGATCGCCAGCAGGATGGCCGGCAGCGCCAGCAGAAGATCGACCAGCGCCATCAGGCCCAGCCCCACGCGGCCCTCCCGGTAGCCCGCAACTACCCCGATGGTCAGGCCGAGGGCCAGGCCGATGGCGACAGAAATGATGCCGGCGGCAAGGGAGATCGGCGCGCCCCGCACCACGCGCGCGAAGATGTCCCGGCCGAGATCGTCTGTGCCGAACCAGTATTCCGCGCTGGGTGGCGAGAGCCGCTGGGGCACGTTCTGGATCGTGCCGTCACGCACCAGAAATGGCCCAATGACCGCAACGATGACCAGCAGCAGCAGGATGACCGTCCCGGCTACTGCGCCCTGGTTGCGGGCGAACCGCCGGGCAAACCGCCGGAACTGGGAGGCGCGCTCGCCATCGACCGGGCGCCGGACCGGGACCGTGGTCACAGCCTCACCAGGGGCGGTCACTCGTACCGGATCCGGGGATCGAGCAGGGTGTAGAGCACATCCACCAGCAGGTTGAGCAACACGAAGACGGTCGCCAGCAGCAGCACCACGCCCTGCACCATCTGGTAATCCCGCGCGCCGATGGCGGTCACGGTCAGTTGCCCCAGCCCCGGCCAGGAAAACACCGTCTCGGTGACTACCGCGCCGCCCAGTAGACCGCCGAACTCCAGCCCCACCACGGTCAGCACCGGCAGTACCGCGTTGCGTGCGGCGTGCACCGCCACCACCCGGCGTTCGCGCAGGCCCTTGCCGCGCGCCGTCCGTGCGTAATCCTGCCCCAGCGATTCCAGCAGGGAGGCGCGGGTCATGCGCGCCACGATGGCGGCGGGCCACGCGGCGAGCGTCACGGCCGGCAGGATGAGGTGCGCGAAGGCGTCCCGGGCGACGGGCAGGTTGCCCTGCACCAACGCGCTGATCGCCAGGAACGGCGTTGAGGGGTCGGCGCCCAGCCGGGGGTTGACGCGGCCGGAGATGGGCAGCCAGCGCAGCCACAGCCCGAAGATGATGATCAGGATGATGCCCAGCCAGAACGTTGGGATAGAGACGCCGGCCAGCACCACGGTGGAACTGACGTAATCCAGCCACGAGTGACGCCGCACCGCTGCCAATGTTCCCAGCGCTACCCCCACGATGATGGCGATCACCATCGCGGCGACAGCGAGCTCGATGGTCGCTGGAAATCGCGCTGCGATCTCGTTGACCACCGGGGTGTTGGACCGGTACGAGCGCCCCAGGTCTCCGCGCACGGCTCCCGCCAGAAAGGCGCCGTACTGAACGAGCAGGGGCCGGTTCAGACCCATTTCCTCGCGCAGCGCCGCCAGCGACTCCGGATCGGCCCGCGCCCCGAGCACCAATTGCGCCGGGTCACCGCCGGCGGAGTGCAACATGAAGAAGACCAGCAGGGAGATGCCCAGCAGAACGGGGATCGTCAGCGCCAGACGCCGCAGGATGTATGTGCCCATGCAGGAATCGCTTTCCCGTGGCGCCGCATGGCCCTGCGCCAGAACAGATCTGGCGCAGGGCCGAGTTCATGCCGTCAAGCATAGGACGCGGGGCACGGGTCAGCTGGCGGCGATGTCCACTTCGCGCAGCGCCAGTGCGCCCACCGGCGAGACCTTCAGGTTTTCGACCGTCGCCAGCGCGCCGATGGCCTTCTCGGGGTAGCCGAGCACGACCATGATGCTGTCATCGAGAATGAGCCCCTGAGCCTCCACGTAGAGCTTCGCGCGGGCGTCCGGGTCCGCCACTTCCTGAGCCTGCGTGACCAGCTCGTTGACCTGCTCGTTCTTGTAGCCCATGCGGGTCACGGCGCGCTCGTTGGCGAACAGGGAGAACATCACGTTGTCCGGGTCGCCGTTATCCCAGGTCCAGTCGTTGATGAACGCCTGCGCCTGGCCAGAGTTCAGCAGGTCGAAGAACTCGGCGTCCTCCAGCGAGAGCAGGTTAGCCGTGATGCCCACCGCCGCCAGATCGGCCTGGATGAGCTGGCCCAGCACCGGCCAGAAGGAGTTGGCGCGGTTTGCGAGGTCAAACGAGATGTCGGTCAGGCCCGATTCCGCGATCAGCGCCTTCGCCGCCTCCGGATCGTAGGGGTACTTGTCGGCGAGCGACGGGTCGTAGCCGATGAGCGTCGGCGCAATGGGGCCGGCGCCCGGCGTGTAGTGCCCGGAGGATACGACCTCCGCCACGTTGGCTTTGTTGACCGCGTGCTGCACGGCCTGCCGCACCTGCTGGTTATCGAACGGCGCAATGGCCTGGTTGAACGCCACGAACTGCACGTTCAGGAACGGGCCGGTGATCAGTTGCAGGTTGGGGTCGCTTTCGACGGTGGCAGCATCCTTGAAATCGACCTGATTGGCGACATCGATGGCGGCGGTCTGCAGCTCGGAGAGGCGGACCGTGTCATCCGCGATGGTGCGCCAGACCACGCGGTCCAGCGCGGGACGCCCGCCCCAGTAGGTCTCGTTGGCGGTCAGCACCAGCTCGACGTCCTTCGTCCAGCTCTCGAATGCGAATGGCCCGGTTCCCACCGGCGCCTGGCCGAAATCGGCGCCCTGCGCCTCGAGCGCCGTTGGGCTGACGATGCCAGCGGCGAAAATGGCGAGGTTGCCGGGCAGCAGGACGGTCGGGCGGCTCAGGGAGACGGTCAATTCCAGATCGCCGGTGGCCTCAACCGATTCCACGTCGGCAAAGATGATCCCCCGGTAGACCATCGATTCCTGAAAGAGGGGGTTCTCCTCATCGAGCTGCCGCAGGAAGTTCGTCTCGACCGCGTTGGCGTCCAGCGGCGTGCCGTCGTGGAAGGTGACGCCCGAGCGGATGGTGAAGATGTACTGCAGCCCGTCCTCGGAGGTCTCCCACGATTCCGCCAGCGCTGGTTCGATTTCCACGCTGCCTGCCTTGAAGCGGGTCAGCCCTTCGGTGACGTTGTCCCAGACCGGCAGGATGTCGCCGTAGCCATTGGAGCCGCCGAT
>JASGGF010000344.1:0-5804 GCA_047605145.1 Thermomicrobiales bacterium
CAGGGCAGGTCCCTCGACTTCGCTCGGGATGGCACAACTTCGGCACGCCGCTGTAGAGCTTCGCGGCGTGCAAAGCACGGGGCATCCTGAGCGCAGTCGCAAGACGATCCGTGGTTGTCACACCGCTCTAATGGGACTGCTGGCCGGGCCGGAATGTGTACGTCGGTCACGGGCTGGTTGATACTATCGGGATTGATCCGCCATTTCAGCGTCCCATATGACCGGAAACACGATCCGGTCAAAGCACGCTACCCGCTGCCCAGACCAGGAGCCCGCGCATGTCCCGCAAACCCCGCCTCGGATGCCTGCACGCGCACCACTCGAACATCGCGTACATCGAGAGCATCATCCCGCAGGAGACGGTCGAGGCGGTCCATTTTGTCGAGCCGGGCCTGCTGCGGCGCATCGGTAGCGACGCAGGGTTCGGGGCGGACGATGCGACCGAGCAAGTACGGCGGCAACTGGACTGGATGACGGCGTGCGGGGTCGACGCCGTGCTGATTACCTGCACGAATTACATTGCCGCCATGCCGGAAGACGCCCTGGGCGCCACCGCGCCAATCATCAAGATCGATGAGCCGTTTTTTGCGTACCTGCTGCAGCAACCCCCACGCCACCTGCTGCTCTTCTCCAACCCGGATACCGTCAGCGGCACCACCCAGCGGCTGCATGATTACGCGGCCGCGCGCGGGGTCACCCCGGAGATCGAGCACGAGGTGATCCCCAACACATTCCAGTATTTCCTGACCGGGCAGACCGAGGCGTACAACCGCGCCGTGGCGGAGCGGTTGCGGGAGCTCGTCAGGCTGCAGCGCTTCGCCTCGCTCTCCGTGGGGCAGCTTTCGATGGTGGACGCGGCGCGCCGGGTGGCGCGGGAGACCGGCCACCCCATCGGCGATCCGCTGCAACCGCTGCGCGCGCATCTGGACACCGTGCTCTGACCGCCGGGTAGCCAGTCCTGGTCGCTACCCCACGCAGTTCGGAACAGCCGGGCTACCGGCGCAGTTGTCCGGTTGGTTGATGGTGATGGTGGATGCGCTGACGACCTCGACGATGCCGCCTTCGTTGAACACCCCGCCGCCTTCGCCTGTGACCACGTTCCCGCTCACAATCGAATTCGGCATGATCGCGAGTTGTCCGAAGTAGTTGAAGACGCCGCCGCCGGAACCGGGGCTGGTCATCTGTTGTTGGTGGTTGGAAGACACGAGGGCGTCCTCGATCAACACCGTGCCTGCGTCGTTGTATATGCCGAGGCCAGCGAACACAGCGCTACTGCTGTACGCCGTGTTGTTCTCGATGGCTCCTCGCGCCACGCGCAGCGAATTCTCGTTGTAGATGCCCCCGCCGTACTGCCGGGCGTAGTTCGCGGAGATGACGCAATCGCCCAGCGTCAGGTGACCCTGGTTGAAGATGCCCGCGCCGCTTTCGGCCTTGCCGCCGCGCACCGACACGTTTGACATGGAGACGTGCACGCCGCTGCGAATGCCGAACACCTGGCAATTTCCCCCGGCGTCAATTTCGCTGATGCCGCCGCCCCACCCGCCGACGATCTGGATATCGTTGTCAAGCAACAGGGTGCTGGTGATTTGCCACGTTCCGGCACACAGGATGAGGACGCCGCCGTCGTCGGTGTTGTGGATGGCGGACTGGAGATCGCTGCCTGGAGACAGGCACTGGTCGGATGCCAGCCCGCAGAAGCCATCGACCTGCGGGTCAATGCAGCCGCCGTTGCAGCACAGCTCACCAACGGCGCACGTGTTTCCGCAGGCGCCGCAGTTGTAGGGATCCGTTTGCGGATTCACGCACCCTTCGCCGCAGCACTCCCAGCCATCGCGGCAGGGCGCGGCGGATGAGCCGTCGGCCAGCAGGGTGCCGCAGCAGACGTCGCCGGCCAGAACCTGCGCCGGAGTGACCGTGGACGCGGTGAAATTGGCGCCGCACAGATCGGCGCCGGTGAGATCGGCGAAGTCCAGATTGGTGGCGGTGAGCACGGCGTTGCGCAGGCTGGCGCCCGCGAAGCAGACGCGGGAGAGGTTAGCGGCGGAGAAGTTCGCCTGCAACAGGTGCGCGTTCGTGAAGTTGATCTGGTCACCCGCGAAGGCGTGCGCCACTACGCCCACCAGCGCGGCGTTCGGCAGATTGCATTGGTTGATGCTGGCGCTGGTCTTCACATCCAGCCGGGAACAGGCGCGCGTGCCGGCCTCGGCGCAGACGTTGAAGATGGGGCCGGCGCCGCCGCCACTGGAGTTCGTGCTGGTGGAGGTGTTCTTGTTCCGGTTGCGGATCTTGCGGCGATGCTTGTCTTTCCGCCGCTTGATATTCGCCTTGCCCTTCCGCCGCTTTCTGGGCTTCGCCTCCAGCGGGGAGCCGGCCAGCGCCACCGCCAGCGCGCTGCCCAGCAACCCCAGCGCGGCGCGCCGGGTGGGGCGCGCCGCGAGGGCCGCCGTGAACAAATCGAATACCCGCTGCTCCACGCCACGCCTCCTGAGCCCATCCTGTGCGCCGGGCGGGGGCGCGGCGGTTGCTCCACGTGGCGAGAGTGTAGCGGGCGGCGCCGGTCCGCTCCATCGCGGCCACGCGCACGAACCCCGGCGGCCGCAGCAGCGCCACCGGGGTTCGCGATGTTCCACGACAGGGGGCTCACTACGAGCAGGTCACCCCGACGCAATCGTCCGGGTTGTTCCCCGTCACACTGGCGCCGTTCACATTCACCGTGCCACTGTCCCGGTAAATGCCACCGCCAGAACTCGCGGTGTTCCCCGTGATGGTGACCGACGCCGCCAGATTCGTCGTGCCGCCCTCGCTGTCCAGACCGCCGCCCTCGTCGGCTGCGGTGTTGCCAGTAATGCGCGTGTTGGTGACGTTTAACGTTCCTCCGCCGTTGTACAGGCCGGCTCCATCTTCAGTCGATGTGAGATTGCCCGAGATTTCGCAGCCGTCAATCGTCACCGTGCCGGCCAGCAGGGCGACACCGCCGCCTTCCGTCGCCGAGTTTCCGGCGACCACGCAGTCCTGCAGCGTCAGATCGGCGGCCGCGTTGTTAACGCGAACACCACCGCCCTGCTGGACGGTCGCGCCACCGGACACCCGCACATTCGTGAACGATGACGTGGCGCCGGCCATCACCGCATTGATCACGGCGTCGGGGCCGGGCTGCCCGGCCATGATGGTGCTGGTTGCCGGGTCGGCGCCGTTGCCGGAGCCGTACACTCGCACATCGGTCATCACGTTGTAGGCCGCCTGATATACGCCGGGGCAGGCATAGACATCGCCACCTGCCAGAACGGCCGTGAACAGCGCAATGCCGCAGGTCACCATGTCACTGTCGCACGTCACCGTGCACCCCTGGCACACGCCGTTCGCGCAGACCGTTCCGGCAGCACACCCGGGGCAGGTCCCGCCGCAACCATCGTCGCCGCAACGGCCGGTACAGTTCGGGGTGCATCCTCCGGGGCACGCGCCGGTCGTGGCGCCTTGCCGCTTCCACCGCCGAATCCGGCGCTTGCGCTTCGAGCGAACGGTGGTCCCATTGAGGCACAAGGTGCGCTTCTTCTTGTAGCGCCGCCGCTTGCTGTTGCTCTTGTTTTTCTTCGCCTCAGCCGCTGGAGTGCCGGGCCATGGGGCAGCCAACGCGGCAAGCGCCCCGGCCCCCAGCAGTGAGCCGAGCAGTCGCCGCCGCGGCGTCACACCCATGATTCGGGTCAACGAGTCGAATGACGCGTGGTCCATCACTCCTCCTTTGCAGCGATTGGCCGAACGGGTGCGATCACTTCGCGTACGGGGTTCGCACCCATCGTGGCGTGGCATAGACGACGGCGTCCATGGCTTCACCTTTCTACCACATGTTTCATAGGTTTCGTCATATCATGTTAAGGAAATGGCGCGAGCGAGGGCACATTCCCGGTCATGCCCGTTCTGTCCCCCAAGCTGGCATGCGTCGATCTGGCGCGACCTGTCACGGACAGCATCGCCCTCTGCGTGTGACGCAATCACGCCGCTCACGTACGCCACGCCCAGTTCTCGTGTTCCCCATGCGAACGACGCACACTATTGCGTTCACCAACAGCACCTGATATCGTCGGGTTGTCGGTGGTGACTGGGAAGGCAGGCTGCGGTTCGCGCCTCACACGTGCTACCTCTGCGCACGTTTGCCCATGCCTAGACACAGGACCAGCTGGCGCTACCCCCCGGTTCGCGCGGCTCATCACCAGTCAGCGTTCAGAGTGTTTCCGATTGGACAGGTCAGGAGGGACGCGTGTTTGATGATCGCGGCAATCTCTACCGTCAGCGGCAACTTCTCGTACGCGACGCTTTAGGCGGCCGGTTGAACCGGCGGCAGATCCTGCAGCGTGGCGCGGCCCTCGGGCTTGGCGCAGCCAGCCTCGGCGGTCTGCTGGGCGATGCCCGGCGCGCATCGGCCCAGACGCCGGGTCCCGCCGGGGCGCTGGTATCGTGGGCGCCCGGTGGCCAGCGCTGGGAACTTCCACAGAAGGCGGTCTACCCCCTCTTCCAGCAGAAGTTCCCGGATATCAGCGTAGAGTGGGTGACGGAGCCGATTGCGGATTACATCCCGCGCACCGTCATCGAGATGTCCGCCAAATCCAGCCAGTTCGATGTGTTGCACGACGACTACGCTGTGGTGCCACAACTGATCGCCATGGGCGCGCTGGAGCCGCTACAGGCGCGGCTGGAAGCGGATCAGGCCTACATGGACGATCTGCTCCAAGATGTTCCCGAAAACGTGATGGACCTGTACCGTGACAAGCCGGCGGCGGATGGCGGCACGCTCTACGGCATCCCGCCGGACAGTAACTGCCAACTGCAGTACTACCGCATCGACATTCTGGAGCAGGCAGGCTTCGATGGCCCCGCCGAGACGTGGGACGAAGCGATCGAGATCGCCAAGACGCTGGCGGACAGCGGCGTCAAGCAGACCGGCACCACCCTGCGGCGCGGCCAGTTCGCGGGCGGCGTGTTCATCACGCTGCTGCGCTCCTACGGCGGCGACTGGTTCGACACCAAGGATCCGGGCGCCTACACCCCGGCGCTCAATACGGAAGCGGGCAACAGCGCCATTCAGGTGCTGCTGGCCCTGAAGCCGTACCTCGAGGACAGCGCCCTCAACGCTTCGGACGATGAATCGAACCCTGCCATGGCGAACGGCACGTGGACCTACGCGCCGGTGCAGTGGGGCGGCACCACGATGAACGACCCGAGCTTCACCGAGTTTTACGAGGTGTGGGGCTCCGCGCCGGTGCCGAAGGGCAACGTGGAGGGCGGCGACCACCGCCCGCACATGGGCGGCCTCGGCATGTTGGTGCCAGCGTATTCCAATAACAAGGACGCCGCGTGGGAGTTCGTCAAGTTCTGCTGCTCCGGTAACGCGCAGGACCCGGCCATCGGCAAGGCGTGGGTGGAGGGCACCGGCCAGCCGGCGCGCGCCTCGCTGCTGAAGGAGTACGCGCCACTGCGCGCCCACTTCCCGGCGATTCAGGAATCGCTGCCGACCGCGATGCGCTACCCGGCGCTGCCGGAAACGCAGGCACTGTACGAGGCCATCGGCAACGAGGTCGCCGGCGTGATGCTGGGCGAAAAAGACGCCGAAGCGGCTCTCGCCGACATGGACGCGGCGGCGAAGCAGATCATGCAAGACGCCGGCTACTACAGCTAGCGCTCCGGCGCCGCGACAAACGCATTGCCGGGCGGAGTGCGCCAGCGACCGTTGGACGCACTCCGCCGCAACGCTCCGGACAGGTATGGCAACGTCAGTCCAGCAACTGAAGATTGAGGGCGGCGATCCAGCG
>JASGGF010000345.1:0-5796 GCA_047605145.1 Thermomicrobiales bacterium
CGACATCGCCCAGCGTAGGCGCCGTCCTCGCGACGGGCTCCAGCAGCTCCACTGCCGCGCCGTAATCGCCCCGGCGCATGGCATCGCGTCCGGCGGCGTACTGCGCCTCCTGTGGCTCGAGGACGATTGCGAGGTGGTCCGCCCGCTCGCGGGCGTCGCGGTAGCCGGGAATGGCGGCGAACGCATCGCGCGCGGCCACCAGGTTGCCGGCCTGCTCGGCGGTTGCGGCGGCGGCGTACGCGGAATCAAGCCAGGCGCGTTCGCTCAGTTCCCGCTCGATCAGCGCGCCGCCTATAGCGAACAACGCCAGCAGCGGCGCCAGGCGCAGCGCCCGGCCCACCCGCACTCGCTGCGGGTCCGGAGCGGGCGCGGCGACGATGACTTCGGCTGGCGGCGCCGGCCGTGGGGCGCCGCACGTGGCGCACGCGACCGCTTCCGGGTCCAGCAGGGTTGCGCATTGGGGACAAAACATCATGGCGATTCGGCCCGGCGGGGTTTGCATCGACAGAGCCTAACGGTACACCATGCTGCGGACGTTTCACGTTGTACGCGCGGCCCGGGCCGCGCGCCGCGAACAGGCGCCGGTGGGCAGAATGCGCTCCAATCAGACCGTTGATCGAATCATCCGGGTCTTGCTGGCCGTGGCGGTGCTGGCGGCGCCGGTGCTGGCGCTGCAATTCAGCGTGCCCGTCGGCCTCGGCGTCATGGCGGCCGGGTTGCTGATGCTGTCGCACGTCCTCGCGAACTCGCGCGTCGTTCTCGCCCCGGAATCACAGCACGTGGTCACCGTGGTGGTGGGCATCAACATCGCGCTGGCGCTCGCCTGCCTCGGCGCCGCCATGTGGCTCCTGACGCGGTAACTCCGGGAGCGCGTGGCGCCATCGGAGCACGGCGTCAGGATGACGACGGAGTGGCCGCCTTGCGTGGCGCGCGTTTGCGCGGCGTCGTCGATGGCGGCGCATCGGCGCCGGAATCCGCTGCGGATGCCTTGCTGGGCGCGCGCTTGCGCGGCGCCTTTGCCGCCGGCGTTGGCGCGTCTGGAGGCGCGACTGCGTCGGGAGCTTCGGCAGCTTCTGCTTCCGCCTTCGCGTTCGGCTTGCGGGCGCGGGATTTACGGGGTGGCGGCGCTTCGGCGGGTTCGGCCTCTACCACCACGTCCGCCGCGTCTGTGCCAGATGCGGACGCCACCGGCGCTTCCGCCTTCGCCTTCCGGGCGCGCGGCTTGCGCGGCGGCGGCGCTTCGGCGCGCGCGGCCTCCAGTTCCGCCCGGGCGATCTCGGGTAGCTCGATGGGCGCAAAGCCGAGCGCCAGCGAGTGCTCCACGATATCGCGCTTCAGCAGCCGTTCCGCCTGCCGCAGTCGCACACGCAGTGGGTGCTCCGCGTCGATGGCTTTCAACATGTCGGCGACCTGCCGCATCAGGTCGATCGTCTTGTTGAAGGTCATCACCAGATCACCTTCAGACAACTCGATCTTCTCGCCGATCTCCGCCATCGTGGCGCCCCGGCACCAGGCGCGGGCGGCGCCGTAGAAGTTGGGGTTATGCCCTTCGGAGATGGAGAGCCCTTCGCCGCGCTCCTCGCTCAGCACCGCGTGCTCCACATCCTCGATGCGGCGGCGGGCCAGCACCAGGCGGTCTGGCAGGATAAAGCGGTTGCCGTAGCGGAACTCGCGGTCGAAGGAGAACCAGGAGAAGACTTCGGCCAGGTCCTCTGGCGGCAGGTGATCGAGGATGCCGCGGTCCACCAATTCGCAAAGGATCAGGCCGTCGTTGTCGAAGACATCCGCCAGCATGTCCGCCTTTTCGGTCGGGTAGCCCCGGTGCAGGTACCCGAAGCGGTGCAGCACGTTGCGGATGCCGCGAATGACGTTCCGCAGCCGCTCCTCTTCCTGATCGACCTCCCGGCCCAGCGCCGCTTCGAGTTCACGCCGCTCCTTTTCCAGCTTGTCCACCTGCACCAGGTAGTCGCGGTGTTCATCGCGGCGGTCACAGGCGTGGCACGGGTGCGCCTGCCGCTCCTCCCACAGCGCGTGGGTCAGGGCCTTGGCATCGTCGTAGTCCGTCGCCAGCACGGCGACCCGGCTGGCGGTGCGCTCCGATTCGACGGCCCGGTGGGCGGCGGCCATGGCGTCCAGATCGGGCAGATCCAGCACCGCGACGGCGTCCCACAGCGCCGCCAGTGTTTCGGCGTCCGCCAGTTCGCTGGCCTCGGTGATCCCGTCGCCCGGTTCCACCAGCTCGGCGGGCAGCGTCACCCGCTTGTCGGTCAGGTGGTCGATCTGGCGATACTCGGTTAGCAGGCGAATGGAGCCATCGCGGAACAGGAAGCGCCCCACGCCGCCCTGCTTGCCCTTGCCGAGCATCAGCGTCCAGCCGCCGTCGCGCACGTGCGCCACTGCGCCGGGGCGGGCGCCACGTAGCGCCCGCCGCAGCGCCTGCCGGCCTGGCTCGCTCCACGGCACCGAGGTGTCGACATCGCGCAGCACGGAGGTCTGCTCCGCCGCGAGGCGCTGCTCCTTGTTCTGGGCGGCGGAGAGCGAGCGGTTCAGCCGCCGGTAATCCTCCAGCAGCTCGTCGCCCGCCTCCAGCCCGATCAGGCACCCCTGCGGAATCCGGTCGATCTCCTCAATGATGGCGATGATGTCGTCTTCGAGATCGCGGATGCGCTGGCTACTCTGGAACTGCCCGAGGCTCTCCTGCAACAGCGCCCGCACGCGCTCGCCAGCGGGCGGGTCCCACAGGTTGAGCACAGTGTTGTAGCGAATGGCGAAGGCCGACCGCACCGGGTGCAACTCGCCGGTGGCGATATCGAGGGTTTCGCGGAAGGTGAACCACGGCGAGTAGGGGACCACGACGTGGCCGAAGGGGTCCATGCCGCGCCGCCCCGCGCGCCCGGCCATCTGCTGGAACTCGTTGGGGATCAGCATGCGGCGGCGGCGGCCATCCCACTTGCTCATCCGCCCGATCACCACGGTGCGCGCGGGCATATTCACGCCCAGTGCGAGGGTGTCGGTGGCGAAGACCACCTCCATCAGGCCGCGCCCAAACAGGATCTCCACCAGTTGCTTCAGGATCGGCAGCAGCCCGGCGTGGTGAAACCCGATCCCCTTGCGCGCCAGCGCGGTGATGGTTTGCACCTGCTCCAGTTCCCGGTCTTCGTCCCGCATCCCGGCCAGCACGGCGTTGATGGTCTGCTCGATCAGGTCCGCCTGCCGTGGCGTGACCAGATTCGGGCGCATCACGGCCAGCCGCTCAGCGTAGGCCTGGCAGTCGTTGCGGCTGAACAGGAAGTAGATCGCGGGGAGCATGTCCCGCGCCGCCAGCGCGTCCACGATCTCGCGCGGCTGCGGCTCGTCCATCTCCGGGGTGGAGCGTTCGGACTTGCGGCGGCCGTGGCCCTGCCGCGCCGATTGCTTGCGCAGCTCGCCGCCGGTGTGCGGGAAATCCTGCACCCGCTCGCCCTTGTGGTTCACAACCAGATTGAGCTTGCCATCGTGGAAGTAGTGCAGGGCCAGCGGCACGGCGCGGTCGAAGTGCGAGATCAGGCGGATAGGGCGGTGGGTGCGGCTGATCCAGTCCGCGATCTCGGCGGCGTTGTTGATGGTGGCGGAAAGGCAGATGAGTTGCACATGGTCCGGGCAGAGGATGATCGCCTCTTCCCAGGTGGTGCCGCGCTCCGGATCGGCAAGGTAATGGATCTCGTCGAAGATGACGGTATCGACATTGTCGAGGTCCCACGGGGTCTGCAGCAGCATGTTGCGCAGGACTTCCGTGGTCATCACCACCACGCGGGCGTCGCGGTTTTCGGAGACATCGCCGGTCAGCAGGCCGACCTCGTCGCCGTAGACCGCCCGCAAATCGCGATACTTCTGGTTGGAGAGCGCCTTGATCGGCGTGGTGTAGATGACGCGGCCGGTGCGCTTGAAGGCGTCCCAGACGCCGAACTCCGCCACGACGGTCTTCCCGGTGCCGGTCGGCGCCGCGACCATCACGGAATCGCCGTGCAACAGCGCGCCGATGGCCTCCCGCTGGAAGCCATCCAGCGCGAACGGGTAGAACGCCTCGAACTGCGCGATGTCGGCGTCGATGCGGTCGCTGGCTGGCGCCGGCGATGCGGCGAGCTTCTGGGGAGCGGTAGCGGTGTCGGGCTGGCTCATCATGGGCAGCCGCCGTGGGGTGCGTCAATCATGGCCGGAAATCGTAGCAGCATGGTGGTCCAGAATTGGCGCACCGGATTCGGCAGTCTTGCACAATGCCCTGAACCTGTAGCGTGAGCGGAGACAATGGTGAGCGTGGTGGACGAACGGCGTGTCAGCGACATTGGCGAGTTCGGACTGATCGCGGCCCTGGCGGCAGCGCTGCCGGCTGAGGCGCGCGATGGCCTCGAGCTCGGCATCGGCGACGACGCGGCGGTCTGGCAGCCGGGCGCCGGGGCCGCTGTGGTCATCACCACCGACAGTCTGGTTGAAGAGATTCACTTCCGGCTGGACTGGACCGACTGGGAGAGCCTCGGCCACAAGGCGCTGGCGGTGAATGTCTCCGATCTGGCGGCAATGGGCGCCGCCCCGAAGCTGGCGGTGGTCACCCTCGGGCTGCGCGGCTCCGAGCGGGTGGGAGACCTCGTGGCGCTCTACGCCGGCATGGGCGATGTCGCCCGGCGCTACGGCGTGGTGATCGCTGGCGGCGATATCGTGCGCTCGCCGCACGGCCTCGCGCTGCACATCACCGCGCTGGGCGAGCTGACTGGCCCCCTACGCCTGACGCGCTCCGGCGCCCGGCCCGGCGACATCATCGCGGTCACGGGCACGCTGGGCGCTTCCGCCGCCGGCCTGCAACTGCTGCTGGACAACGACGAAAAGCAGGGCGCCATGACGGCTGACCTGCTGCTGGCGGCCCACCTTCGCCCGGAGCCGCGCGTGCCACTGGGAGCGATCCTGCGCGAACAGGGCGCTTCCTCGGCAATGGACCTTAGCGATGGCCTGCTCGGCGATCTGCCGAAAATCCTGACCGCCAGCAACGTCGCCGCCGAAATCGACCTGCGCGCCATCCCGGTTGCCGCCGCTGTGCGCGCGCTTTACCCGGAGCAGTGGCTCGCCTTCGCCACGCGCGGCGGCGAGGACTACGAGCTGCTGTTTACGGCGTCCCCGGATACGTGGCCGGCGTTGGCGGAGGCGTTGAGCGTCGCTGGCGGTCAGGTGGCGGCTATCGGGCGCATCCTGCCCCCGGACGACGGCCCGGCGCTGTCGGTCATCGGACTGGACGGCGCGCGCCGCGCCGAGGCCCCCGGCGCCTTCGACCACTTCGCGGCGGGGTGACGCTAGGCGCCGGTGTTGCGGCGCAGTGGCACTACCCTTCGTGTCTCACGCGCAGTCGAAAACGCTTGGCGCCAATGACGCCCGAAAGCCCGAACCCCCGGAGCGGCCCTCACCCCCAGCCCCTCTCCCGATGCGCGACTGACTGGGGTGGGTATTGGGGATGGACACGCCGCCACGGCGACGAACCCTCACCCCAAACCCCTCGCCCTTTGCGAAGGGCGAGGGGCTTACGGAAGCGGATGGCGCGGCCGTTCCGGCAAGACTGGCGGCGTCAAGCCACGTTTCCACGCCACCGCGAGTCGGCTCCCCTCGCCCCCGCTTTCGCAAAGGGAGAGGGGCTGGGGATGAGGGTTTCTCGGTGCTGCCAAGCTCCATAACCCGTCTACCTACCCCAGTCAGCCGATGCGCGGGAGTAGGGAGTCGTTTGGCGGCGCTATGGTGGACATTTGGCGCAACCATGCCGATGATGGCGCGGCGTTG
>JASGGF010000346.1:0-5747 GCA_047605145.1 Thermomicrobiales bacterium
GGAGAGGGGCTGGGGGTGAGGGCTTCTCCAGCGCTTCGGGCCTCCGGGCGTAATTGGCGCCAACCGTTCTCGACAAGCTCGAGACACGATAGCTAATTGTGCCCGGTAATGAGGCGCAGAATCGAGTAGACGACCCAGGCGAGGGCGATACAGGCCGGCAGGGTGATGACCCACGCGCTCACGATGCGCCCGGCGATCCCCCAGCGCACCGCCGACAGGCTGCGCGTGGCGCCCACCCCGAGGATGGAGGAGGAGATCACCTGCGTGGTGGAAACCGGGATGCCGAGCCGGCTCGCCACCTCGATCACCGTAGCGGCGGCGGTTTCCGCCGCGAAGCCATCGATGGTGCGCAGCTCCACCACGCTGAAGCCCATCGTCTTCACGATGCGCCAGCCGCCCATGGCGGTGCCGAGGCCCATGGCGCCGGCGGCCGCCAGCACCACCCACAGGGGCACGTGCCACTCGCTGCCGCTCCAGCCGTAGTAGCTGGCCAGCGCCATGGTCAGCACACCCATCGTCTTCTGGGCGTCGTTGCTGCCGTGGCTGAACGCCATGTAGGCCGCTGAGAGGATCTGCAACCGCCCGAAGATACGGTTCACCCTGGCTGGCCGCTTGCGCGCCACGATCCAAAGCAGCAGCATCAGCAGCAGCAGCGCCGCCACAAAGCCAAGCACCGGCGAGAACACGAGGCCCTGCAGGGTCTTGGCGATGCCGGAGAAGTCGATGGCGTCCACCCCGCCGGAGGCCAGCCCGGCGCCCACAATCGAGAAAATGAGGGCGTGGCTGGAGGAGGAAGGCACCGCCATCCACCAGGTGAACAGGTTCCAGGTGATGGCGGAGAGCAGCGCCGCGATCACCAGCTGCTGCGTCGCGACATCCGGCGGCACGATGCCGCGCCCGACGGTGCTGGCGACGGCGGTGCCGGTGAGGGCGCCCACCACGTTCAGGACGGCGGCCATGCTGACCGCCTGCCCCGGCGTGAGCACGCGCGTGGCCACGGAAGTGGCGATGGCGTTGGCGGTATCGTGGAAGCCGTTGACGAAGTCGAAGGCCAGCCCCAGCGCCACGATCAGCACCAGGGCGGCGAGGGCTGGCTCAACCATTCTTGAGGTAGATGCCTTCCAGCACGTTCGCCACGTCCTCCGCGCGATCCGTGGCGTCTTCCAGCAGGCTGCAAATCTCGCCCCAGCGCATCTGGGAAATCAGCTGCGGCACCTCAGTCACGCCATCGTAGAGGATGGCGAGCTTCTGGTTGAGCGTGTCGTCCGCCTCGTTTTCCAGACGGTGAATCTCCAGCACCAGCCGGCGGATTTCCTCGCCGTGCTTGCTGACATCCGCCAGCAGCGGCATCGCCTTCGCCAGCATCAGCGACTGCTCGTGCAGGATCCGCGCGAGCAGCGTGGCGGCGTCCTTGTGGCCTTCCAGCCGATAGAGCACCAGCCGCTTGCCCGCTTCCTCGGCGTCGTCCACCAGGTCATCCAGCTTGACGGCCAGCTCCCGGATGTCCTCGCGGTCCAGCGGGGTGACGAAGGTGCTGTTCAGGGCGTTGAAGATGCGGTGCGTAATCTCGTCACCACGATGCTCCAGATCGCGCAGCAGGTGCACGTTGCGGGAGCGGTCCGCTTCGTTCGAGACCACATCGAGCAGCGCTTTCGTCACTTCCGAGGCGTTGTCCGCCGATTCCTGGAACTGATCGAAAAACTGCTCGTCCCGCGGCAGAAACCGCGCCAGAACCATGCTCATCTCCTCAAGTCAACGTCAGCGCCGGCTCCACCGGCGCCGCCGATACGGCACAATACTAAAGGAATGTTATCTGCCGGGCCGCTCTCGCGCCCGGCCCATGCGTAGGGGAACGGTCATCGACCCATCCGCCATCGCGTTGGTGTTGGTTGCGGCGGTGCTGCACGCCAGCTGGAACCGCCTGCTGCACGGCGTGAATGACCGCGTCGCCGCCATGGCGGTGGCCGGCGTGGCTACCGGCGTACTGCTGCTGCCGGCCATCATCCTGTGGCCGCCGTGGGCGGCGTGGCCCTTCATTCTGGCCTCCGCCACCGCGCACACCTTCTACGCGCTGGGCCTCTCGGCGGCGTACTCGCGGGGCGCGCTCTCGGTGGCCTACCCGCTGGGGCGCGGCGTGGCGCCGCTGCTGGTGACCATCGGGGGGTGGCTGGTGCTGGCGGAAACCCCGACGCCGGCGGCCCTGCTGGGCGCGGCGCTGCTGGCGGTGGGGCTGGCTTGCATCGCGATTTCGGGGAGCCGATCCGGCCAGCACGCCGCAGTCATCTTCGCGCTGCTGACCGGCCTGACCATCGCCAGCTACTCCGTGGTGGACGCCGGCGCGGTGCGGCTGGTAGCGCCTGCCGGGTACCTCGGCGCCGTGCTGGGCCTGCAGGGGCTGATTCTGACCGTGATTCTGCGTGGCAACCTGCCCCGGATGCAAGGCAGCGCCCGCCCGGGCGTGATGATCGCGGTGGGCTCGCTGGCGGCGTACCTGCTGGTGCTGTACGCCTTCCGCCTCGCGCCGGCCGGGCGCGTCTCGACTTTGCGCGAATCCTCGGTGCTCATCGGCATCCTGCTCTCCCGCGAGCGCCCGGCGCCCATCGTCTGGGCAGGGGCCGGGCTGGTGCTGGCCGGGGCGCTGCTGGCGGCGTGGTGACCGGGCGGACTGGCATACTGCGCGCCAGCGGCGCCCCGGCCGACCTCGCGTCACAGCCAGCACGCATCCGGGAGGCAATCATGGGGAAAGAAGCCGATATCCGCGCCGAGGTTGATGACGCCGCCGGTGAGGTGCGAGCGCTGCTGGAGCGCGACGAACTGATCCTGCGCGGCGAGATCCGCCGCCGCTTCCCCCGCACCGCCATGCACGATATCGCCGCTACGGATGGCATGCTGACCTTCACTGGCGCCGGCCAGCAGGTGCGCCTGCACCTCGGCGACCCGGCGGCGGAACGCTGGTTCGCCGCCCTCACCACGCCGCCGCCATCCTTGCGCGCGAAGCTTGGCCTTGCCACCGGCGCCCGGGCGCTCCTAGTGGGCGCCTGCGACGACCCGGAGCTTGCCGCCGCCCTCGATGGGGCGCTGACCGAGGATGGCGCCGAGGCCGCCATGCTGGTCGCCTGCATCACCGGGCCGGAAGACCTCGCCGCAGTTGAGGCGGTGCAGGCGAAGCATCCCTGTCTGCCGATCTGGGCCGTGTACCCCAAGGGGCGCGGCGTGACCTACGGCGACACGGCGATCCGCGAGACGCTGCGCGCGCACGGTTTCCGCGACACCAAGACCTGCGCGGTTTCCACGAAACTCACTGCCACGCGCTACCACCCGGCGTAGCGCCATCTACGGGGACGGCGAGAGCGATCTGGCCTATCGCTCCGCTCTCCACGACGACCTCCATCACCACGATGTCGTCCCGACCGCAGGAGGGACCGCGCACCCCCAACTCCAGAATCACGGCCTAGCTCTCCGCCTACCACCGCGCAGCTTCACCCCCCCGGCGCCAGTTCTCCACGCGCCACTGCGATGCCCCGCCACCAACCCTGTCATTCCGAGCCCGCAGACGAGGAATCGCGCACCCCTAACTCCCGGGGATGCGGCGCCAGCTCTCCGCTTGCCACCGCAGACGTAGCAGGCGGAGAGTTGGCGCCATGACCTTGCAGTTGGGGGTGCGCGGTCCCTCCTGCGGTCGGGAAGACATGGGGGTGATGGAGGTCGTGGCGGCAGGCGGAGAGCGGCTCGATGGCTCCGAGCCGGGTCAGTGGACCGAAACCCGCCATGCTGCGGTCGTCCCGGCCGCTGGCGCGGTCATGCGCCTATCGCCAGCGCCTGCGCGTGCTGGCGTAGGAGGGCATTCGGCCATGGGACCGGCAACGGCTCCCACGCGCCACCGAAGTCGCGGGAGTGGAAGAAGCCCTTGTTGCTGAGAGCGTAGACTGCGCCCGGTGTGGCCGGGTCGGCGGTGAGGACGGGCAGGATGGTCCCGGCGTCGTCAGGCAGGCCGGCGCGCGACGCCTGCCACGGCTCGCCGCGCCACTTGCGGAAGATGCCCGAGCGAGTCTCCCCGCGCAGGCCGTGCCCTTGCCCCGGACCGGGCGCCGCACTGACCAGCACGACCTCCGGATCACCCGGGTGGAGGGCGAGTCCCCACAGGTAGGGGTAGGGCGCGGGCTCAGCCCGGCGCCACGAATCACCGGCATCCGGGCTCTCGAAGAGGCCATCGCCGGCGGCGCTGATCAGGAGGTCGGGGCGCGCCGGGTGGAAGGCGACGGTGTGGGTGTCGTAGGGGGAGCCGGGGCGCGTGTCCTGCCATGTCTCGCCGCCGTCGTCGCTGCGCACCAGCGCGCCCGCTTCGATGGCGAGCGCCAGACGCCCGGGCCGGGTGGGGTGGAGCGCGATCCAGCGCGCGAGGTTGCTGTGCGGGCGGGGCGGGAAGCTCCAGTTGGCGGAGGAGGGCAACGCCTGCAGCGCCGTCAACTCACGCCACGTTGCGCCGCCATCCTCCGAGCGGTAAAGGGCGGCCGGCTCGGTCCCGGCATACACGACGCCGTAGCCATGCGCAGTCTCGACGCTGCTGACGGCCACGGAGTGCACAAGCGCGGAGCGCATAACGCCGGGCGTAGGCGACCACGAGTCGCCCGCGTTGTTGCTCCGCCAGAGGCCCTGCCCGAATGTGCCGCAGTAGATACGCTCCGGGCGCAGCGGGTCCACCGCCAGCGAGGTGATGGGCAGGGTCTGCAGATGCCGCCGGGCTTCTCCGGGGCGCTCCGGATCGACAACCAACAGTTCCCGCTCCATACCAAGGTAGAGTCTCATTCGCTGCGCTCCTTGCGGGGTTGCGTGGGAGGATGACCGTTCAGCGTCGCCTTCGCCTTGCGGTCCACTCTATCGTCATCCCGATGGAGGAAGGATCTCGTGCTCCCGTTCTGCGCGGTGATGACGAGATCCCTCTTGCGTCGGGATGACGTCGGGGTGGCGGGAGCCACGCGAACCTGACACCTACCCCGAGACAGACCAATCAGGATGACGATGGGGGAGCAGGGTTCTGCTCAACCCGTCATGTCCTGAGTAGCCGTGCACGCAGGATGAAGACCGGGTGTAGTTACGCTGCTGGCGGCTCGGCGTCATCCGGCGGGGGGCCGCCCGGGCCGGGCCGCTGCCGCGCCTCGTCGAGGCTGGCGGTGGTAGCCGTGCCGGCGGGTTCGCCGGGGTCGCTGACGGCGGCGTAGCGGCCATTGACCGCCTCGCCCTCGGGCGCCGCATCCATATAGATGTTGTACGTCTCCAAAGGAACGATGCGCGGGTCGCTGAAGAGCAACTGCCGGAACTCGTTGCCCGGCGCGAAGGCCAGCAGGGTCTCACCGGCGGCGTCCTGCACCACCACCAGCGTGCCCGCTGGCTGCGGCTGCTCAAACTGCAGCAGCAGCGAGTGCTGCGCGGAGGCCGCGACCGGCACGGAGAGGCGGGCGCCCGTGGCGATGACCTCGCCGCCGTCGATGGTGACGTCGCCGTCGGCATCGAGGCCGCCGTTCATGTCGGCGGTGGAGCTGACCGTGGTCACCGCGCCGCCGGTAATGGTGATCGTGCCGTTGGAGTCAATGCCGTCGCCCGTTTCCGTCTCCACGAACATAGAGCCGCCGGTGATCGTGATCTCGCTGACATCGTCGTTATTGGCGTTGATGCCGTCCTCCACCGCCCAGACGTGGATATCGCCGCCGGTGAAGGTGAGGTGCATGGAACTGGCGATACCCTCGTTC
>JASGGF010000347.1:0-5718 GCA_047605145.1 Thermomicrobiales bacterium
GAGCTGGAGTTCGGCGTCGGCGTGGAGAACGCCACCAGCTACCCTGCGCCCGGCGAGATCCTGCTCTACCCCGGCAAGTTCAGTGAAACCGAAATCCTCTTCCCCTACGGCGCCTGCTGCTTCGCCTCCAAAATGGGGCAACTGGCCGGCAATCACTTCCTGACCGTCATCGAGGGCAACGAGCGACTGCGCGAGACGGGTGTGCGCACGCTGTGGGAAGGCGCGCTGGATATCGACTTCGCGTAGCCGCTGTCAAAGATGTCCAACAAGATTTGTGCGAACCGTCGATAACGCACGCGACGTTTTGCGCCATAATGACCCGGTTCCCTTGACGGCGGTGGCCGGAGAACACGTTCGGCAACGAGGAGTGGCAGCATGATCAAACGCGGTCTGTTTGCAGTGCTCGCAGTGCTCTTGCTGGTGGGTGGCATGGCCGCCTCATTCGGCTCGACACGCGCGCAGGACGCGACCCCCATGAGCGACAAGCCGCTCAAGGTCGCCTTCGTGTACGTCGGCCCCATCGGCGACATGGGCTGGACCTACGCCCACGATCAGGGCCGTCTGGCGATCACCGAGGCGTACCCGAACGTCGAGACGGTCTATCAGGAGAACGTCCCGGAGAACCCGGCGGACGCCGAGCGCGTCATCCGCCAGTTTGCGCAGGACGGCGCGAACATCATCGTCACCACCTCCTTCGGCTACATGGATCCCACGATCAACGTGGCCAAGGATTTCCCGGACACGGTCTTCATCCACATCTCCGGCTACAAGACCGCTGACAACGTCGGCACCGCCTTCGGCAAGATCGAGGAGCCGCGCTACGTGGCCGGCGAGCTGGCGGGCAAGATGACGAAGTCGAACCAGATCGGCTACGTCGCCGCCTTCCCGATCCCGGAAGTGATCCGCGGCATCAACGCCTTTACGCTTGGCGTGCGCCACACCAACCCGGACGCGGTGGTGAAGGTGGTCTGGACCAACACGTGGTTCGACCCCGCCAAGGAGCGCGCGGCCGCTGAGGCGCTGCTGGATGGCGGAGCCGACGTGGTGACCCAGCATCAGGACACCCCCGGCCCGCAGCAGGCGGCGCAGGACCGCGGCGTCTACAGCATCGGCTACAACTCGGACATGTCCCCGCAAGCGCCGGACGCCGTCCTGACCTCCGTGGTCTGGGACTGGGGCGTGTTCTACAAGCAGCTGGTGCAGGAAGTGCAGGACGGCACGTGGAAGCCGGGCCAGTACTGGGGCGGCTGGGAGGATGGCGTGGTCGGCCTCGCGCCGCTCGCGTCCTTCATCCCGGATGATGTGAAGACCGAGATCGAGGCGCAAGAGGCTTCGTTCGCGGCGGGCGACCAGACGATCTTCACCATCTTCACCGGCCCGATCAAGGATCAGGCAGGCGAGGTCAAGGTGGCTGAGGGCACGGCGATGACCGCTGAGGAACTGCTCAGCATGAACTGGTTCGTCGAGGGCGTTGAGGGCGAAATCCCCAGCTAGCCTCCCTCTTCCAGCGAGCGGTCCTGCGTGAGCGGGACCGCTCGTTGCGTTCCGGGCGATTGCGCGCTGTGCAACAATCGAGGGACTCGCGCTGGTCGGAAGGCCTTGATCGTCATTCGCCGGCGAATGGCAGCAACGTGCGCAGTTCTACGACCAGCAACGACGAGATCCTTCGACTTCGCTCAGGATGACACCGGATGTTGGCGGCGGCATCACAGCAACGACTCCCCTACGGCAACCCGTGCAGGATGCCGGGATCACGGCGCGCCGCTTTGACGCTCGCTCAGGGGGCGCCAGCATGACCCAGCCATCGGCCGCGCCGGCCATCGCCATGCGCGGCATCACCAAACGCTTCGGCAGCGTCGTCGCCAATGACCACGTCGATTTTTCGGCGGAATGGGGCGAGGTGCACGCGCTCGTCGGGGAGAACGGCGCGGGCAAATCGACGCTGATGAGCATTCTGGCCGGGCTCTACCGGCCGGATGAGGGCGCAGTCGAGATCAACGGCCAGCCGGTGCAGTTCCGCTCCCCGCGCGACGCCATCAGCCACGGTATCGGCATGGTCTACCAGCACTTCATGCTGGTCGATCCCTTCACGGTGGCCGAGAACGTGGTGCTGGGCGAACGCAGCGGCGGCGTGGCGCTGGAGCTGCCGCGCATCGAAGGGCGCATCACCGAGCTGAGCGAGGCGTACGGGCTGGATGTCGACGCCAAGGCGCGCATTTGGCAACTCTCCGTCGGGGAGCAACAGCGCGTCGAAATCCTGCGCCTGCTGTACCTCGGGGCGAAGATCCTCGTCTTCGACGAGCCGACCGCCGTGCTGACGCCGCAAGAGGCGCACGCGCTGATCCGCACACTGCGCGGGCTGGCGGCGCAGGGCTTCACGGTGATCTTCATTTCGCACAAGCTTGATGAAGTAATCGCGGTGGCGGACACCATCAGCATCCTGCGGCGCGGCAAGATCGTGGCCACGATGCCAGCGGCGGACACCGACCGGCGCACGCTGGCCCGCCTGATGGTGGGCCGCGAGCTGGCCGGGATGGTGGCCGACCCTAGCCACGAACCGCACGAGAGCGTGCCGCCCGGCGAGACGGTGCTGGCGCTGCGCGGCGTGACCGCCATCGGCGAAAAGGGCGTGCCGGCGCTGAAGGATGTCTCGCTGGAGATCCACGCCGGGGAGACGCTGGGCGTGGCCGGGGTGGCGGGCAACGGCCAGAGCGAACTGGCCGAGGTGGTCACCGGGCTGCGCCGCTGCACGCAGGGCGAGATCATGGTCAGCGGCAAGGCGGTCACCAATCGCTCCGCCGGCGAGATCGCCCGCGCCGGGGTGGCGCACGTGCCGGAGGACAGGCTGGCGACCGGCCTGATCGGAGGCATGGACCTCAGCGCGAACGCGATCCTGCGCGAGTACGGGCAGCCGCCGCTGGCGCAGGGGCCGTTCATCAGCGGCGCGGCGGTTTCCACGTTCACCGATGGGCTGATCCAGCAGCACGATGTGAAGGCGCCGGGGCGCTGGGCGCGGCTGCGCACGCTCTCCGGCGGCAACCAGCAAAAGCTGCTGCTGGGGCGTGAACTGTCCGGGGCGCCCCGTCTGATCGTGGCGGTGCACCCCACGCGCGGCGTCGATATCGGCGCCACGGAGGCGATCCACGCCTCGCTGCGCGAACAGCGCACGCGCGGCGCGGCCACGCTGCTGATTTCGGAGGATCTGGATGAACTGCTGGCGCTCTCGGACCGCATCGCGGTGATGTTCGACGGCCGGCTGATGGGCATCGTGCCGGCGCGCGGCGCGGACCCGGAGCAGATCGGCCTGCTGATGGCGGGCGTGACCCCGGAGGCGGCGGCGCATGGCTGAGTTGGGTCTTCTGCGCAATTACCGCATCGAGCGACTGCCGGCGCCGCCACGGGGCGCCGTGGCGGCGGTGACCTTTGGCTCGCTGGTGGCGGCGCTGGTCTTCGGCGGCATCGTGCTGGCGCTCTCCGGCGAGAACCCGCTCGTCGTCTACCGGGCGATGGTGACCGGCGCGCTGGGGAGCTGGAACGGCGTCGCCGAGACGCTGGTCAAGACCACGCCGCTCTTGCTGGCCGGGCTGGGCGTCTCGGTCGCCTTCCGCATGCAGTTGTGGAACATCGGGGCGGAGGGCCAGCTCTACTTCGGGGCGATCTTCGCGGCGGGGACGGCGCTATTCATCGCGCCCGGCGCCCCCGGCTGGGTGCTGGTGCCGCTGATGATCCTCGCGGGGCTGCTGGGCGGAGGGCTGTGGGGCCTGATCCCCGGCGCCTTGCGCGCGTGGTTCGGGGCCAGCGAGATCATCACCTCGCTGATGCTCAACTACGTCGCGATCCTGTTCAGCGATTACCTGATCCATGGCCCGTGGCGCGATCCGCAGGCGTTCGGGTTCCCCGGCACACCGCAGTTCCCGGACGCCGCGTGGCTGCCGCACTGGGGCACGACGCGGGTACACCTCGGGCTGCTCTTCGGGCTGGCCGCCGCGCTGCTGCTGTGGATTCTGCTACGGCGCACCCGCTGGGGCTACGAGATCAGCGTGATGGGTGAGAACCCACGCGCCGCGCTCTACGCCGGCATGCCGATGAAGCGCACCATCCTGATGGTGATGTTCCTCTCCGGCGCGCTGGCCGGGCTGGCCGGGATGAGCGAGGTGGCGGGCATCGGCCACCAGTTGCAGCGCAACCTCTCCCCCGGCTACGGCTACGCCGCGATCATCGTGGCGTGGCTGGCCCGGCTGCACCCCTTCGGCGCGGTGCTGGTCGCCTTCCTGCTGGCGGCGCTGACGGTTGGCGGCGACCAGTTGCAAATGTCGCTGGGGTTGCCCGCCGCCATCGCGCCGATGCTGCAGGGCACGATCCTGTTCTTCCTGCTCGGCGGTGATTTCCTGACCCGCTACCGGCTGGTGAAGCGCGCGCAACCGGCCGCGACGGTCGAGGAGGCCTGACGATGGGCGACATCATCACCCCGGCCTTCATCGTGTCGGTGCTGGCGGCGGCGGTCGCGGCGGGCACGGCGCTGCTGTACGCCTGTCTCGGCGAGCTAATTACCGAGCGTGCCGGCATCCTGAACCTCGGCATCGAAGGGATCATGCTGATGGGCGCCTTCAGCGGCGTCGCGGTCTGTATCTGGAGCGGCAACGCGTGGCTGGGCGCGCTGGCGGCGATGGTGGCGGGCGCCCTGATGGCCGCGATCCACGCTCTGTTGACGGTGGGGCTGCGCGCGAATCAGGTCGTCTCCGGTCTCGCGCTGACCATCTTCGGCACCGGGCTCTCGGCGTTTCTGGGCCGCAACATCGTCGGCACGCCGCCGCCTGATTCGTTCCGGCGGCTGCCGGTGCCGGGGCTGGCGGACGTGCCGGCGCTGGGGCGCATCCTCTTCCAACAGTCGGCGCTGGTCTACATCTCCTTCGCGGTGACGGCGTTCCTGTGGTGGTACATCTACAAGACTCGCGCCGGGCTGCGCCTGCGCGCCATCGGCGAGCGCCCGGAAGCGGCGGACGCCATGGGCATCGATGTCGCCCGGCTGCGCGCATGCTACGTCATCGCCGGCGGGGCGCTGGCGGGGCTGGGAGGCGCGGCGATCTCGCTGGGCACCAACCCGGGCTGGACCGAGGGGATGACGGCGGGGCGCGGCTGGATCGCGGTGGCGCTGGTGATCTTCGCGGCGTGGAACCCGGCGCGGGCGATGCTGGGGGCGTACCTGTTCGGCGGGGTGGAGGCCGGGCAGTTCCGTTTGCAGACCGCCGGCGTGGACCTGTCCCCCTTCTTCCTGAACATGTTGCCCTACCTGTTCACCATCCTCGTGCTGGTGCTCTCCACCCGCGAGGCCACCCGCCGTGCCCTGAGCGCGCCCGCCGCGCTGGGCCGGTCCTACACGCGGGAGGACCGGGGATAAGGCGGGGTCAGGGATGGATGCTGGCGGAGGCCCGATATGCTGGCGAGCGGGCAACCGGCGCCACCCGGCCAATCGGGATGCAGTCCGCTGGTGTGCCCTGAGCGTGTCGAAGACGCTTCGTGGGAGTTGCGCCCGGGAAGCTCGAAACGGCGGACAAGCCCTCACCCCCAGCCCCTCTCCCGTTGCGCGGGAGAGGGGAGCCGACCAGCAGCGTCGAGACGACTATTCGGCGTCACCACGCCGAATCCGGCGCAATGGTCCGGGGAGAAGCCCCTCTCCCGCGCATCGCTATGCATTCCCCACATTTTAGGGATCGGGAG
>JASGGF010000348.1:0-5702 GCA_047605145.1 Thermomicrobiales bacterium
CTGGGGCTGGGCCGGAGCTGGGGCTTTCGCAGCGCCGCCGCCCGCGATGAAACACTCGCGGTGGCATTGGGCGCGGCCTGTGGGGCGCTGCTGGCGTTCGCGCTGGGGCGCGTGCTGCTGGAGCAGGTCCTCGGGCCAATCAGATTGCCATAACAGATGGCCGGGCCGGGTGGTGTGATACACTCGCGCCGGCAGCGGCCTCCCTGTCACATCCATTGTTGTGCGGCGGATAATGCCGCTCCTCACCCAAGGCGCCCACCCTGATGAAGGTCTATCGCGACGTCACGTATGTCCAGAAGCGCAAGCGCATGGCGGTCGCCACCTCGATTATTGGCGTGGCATTGCTCGGTTCGGCGTTCTGGATGGCGACCAGCGCTGGCGAAAACGCGGTGCTCATCGCCTACGTTCCGCTGCTGATCGGCACTGTGCTCTTTCACCTCGGGATGCAGCAGGTGGGCAAGTGGAATCGCCCGCAGCGCAACGATGTCGTGCTGGATACGCTGCTGAAGGACCTCGGCGACCGCTACGCGCTGGTGCACTACGGGCAGGTAGGCAAGCGCACCGTGGAGCACGCGCTGGTCTACCCCGGTGGGGTGATCAGCATTGTGGCCCGCGAGATCATGGGCGGCGTCAAGTACGAAAACGGCAAGTGGCGCAAGGTAAGTCAGGGCATCGCCCGCTTCTTCGGGATGGGCGGCGCGCAACTCGGCAACCCGGATCAGGACGCCACGAATGACGTCGCCGCGTTGAACGGCATGCTCGCCGGGCTTTCCATGCCGGAAGAGGCGGACGCTGTGATCGCGTTCATCAACTCGCGCGTGGAACTGAACGTGGAGGAGCCGGAGTTTCCGGTCACGAATGGTGACGGGCTGGAGCCGTTCATTCGCTCGCTGCCAGTTAATATTGATTTCCGCACGGCAGACCGCGACCGCGTGGTGGAAGCACTGACCGCCAACGGCCAGTTTGAGACGCCGCAGGTGGTTGCACGGCCCCGTCCGGTCAAGCGGCGAGTCGCCTGAGGTGGCGCGGGCCACGGCGCGCAAACCCGAAACCGCGCGGCCGGCGGCCCATGAGCCGGGGTGGCCGGCGTGGGCCGACCCCCGCGCGACGGCGCGGTTGCAGGAGATTGCGCGCGGCGCGCAGATCGGCCAGTGCTACCTGCTGGCCGGCCCCCGGGGCGTGGGCAAGGCGGCGCTGGCGCGGGCCTTCGCGCAGGCGCTGGTTTGCGAACGTCCAGACCCGGATGACCCGGCGCAGCCGTGCGGCGAGTGCCGCTCCTGCCGCAACGTGCTGCGTGGCGCCCACCCGGATATCGAGGTCTTTGACCTCGCCGCTCAGGCCACGCTGCTGGAAGGCAAAATCGGCAAGGGCACGACGCTGACCATCGAGATGGTGCGCCGGATGCGCGCCTCGGCGGCCCTGCTGCCGATGGAAGCGTCGCGCCGCCTGCTGATCGTGGACGATGCCGAGACGCTGCTGGAGCCCGCGCAGCAGGCCCTGCTGAAGACGCTGGAGGAGCCGCCGCTCACCGTAACGATTTTGCTGCTCTGCGACCAGCCGGAATCGCTGCTGGCGACCGTGCGCTCCCGCTGCCAGGAGGTGGCGGTGCGGGCGCAGCCGGAAGCGGTCATCGCTGACGCGCTGGTCATGCGTGGCGCGGTTCCGGCGTTGGCGGAAGAAGCCGCCCGGTTGAGCCGGGGCGCCGCAGCCTGGGCCGTGCAGGCCGCCGATGAGCCGGCGCTGCTGCAGGAGCGGCGCGAGGCGCGGTCGGCGGCCGAGACCTGGCTGACGGGATCGCGCTACGAGCGGCTGGCCACGGCCTACCGGCTGGGTGACCAGTTCGCGAAACGGCGCGATGACGTGGTGGCCACCGTGCAGATGGTGGTCCAGCTGCTGCGAGAAGAGATGCTGACGATTGCCAGGGGGCAATCCGTGGAACCCGATGAACTGGCCCCGAGCCCGCCGGCCCTGGCATCGCTGGGCCAGGCATTGCAGGCGAGCCTGCAATGCCTGAGCGACATCGATGCAAATGTGCGGCCGCGGCTCGCTATGGAAGCGATGGTGTTGGCATGGCCGAATCCGGCTCAGGAGGCGCGCTGAGCGCCGCGTGGAATCCGCCGGCGTCTCTCGATGAAGCGCGGGCGATGGCGCGCGAGCGGTTTCGCACCCGCCTGCAAGCGGGCGACCCCGTGGGTGGGTGCGGCTGCCACGAAGATGACGAGGTGCGTGGCCCCGACGGCAGCACCAGCCCGGCGGTCTGCGTGGCAGGCGTGCGGTTTCGCGATTCCGGCCGCGTCTACTACTTCCGCGCCTCCGAAGACGATGGCATCGCGGTTGGGGATTGGGTGATTGCGCCCACCGCGCGTGGTGATGAGGCCGGGCGGGTGGTGATCAGCCCGCACCAGGTGCGCGCCAACATGCTGCAAGGCGAGCTTGGCGGTATCCGCCGCGTCATGACGCCGGACGACATCGCGCGAATGGATGCCTACCGCCGCGGTGGCGCCGAAGCGGTACGCCTCTTCGGGATTCGCGCGCGATCGCGGCGCATCGGCATCAAGCCGATCAGCGCCGAATACTC
Source organism: Thermomicrobiales bacterium (assembly GCA_047605145.1). Classification (GTDB taxonomy): domain Bacteria; phylum Chloroflexota; class Chloroflexia; order Thermomicrobiales; family UBA6265; genus JACCXM01. The sequence continues at coordinate 2,579 of JASGGF010000348.1, forward strand.
TTTCGACGGCTCCACAGCGTATCTTGCCTATTCCATCCCGGAGCGGGATCACGCGCCCGACACCGAGGTGCTGCGCGATCTCGCAAACGATCTGGCCGATGAGTTGCAGTGCCGCGTCGAGATGCGGCAGGTCGGCCCACGAGATGAGGCGCGCCTGCTGGGCGGGCTCGGCCGCTGCGGCCGCACGCTCTGCTGCTCCTCGTGGTTGCCGGTCTTCCCGGAAATCTCGATGAACATGGCCAAGACGCAGGATCTGCCGCTCAACCCCTCGAAGGTGTCAGGCGTGTGCGGCCGCCTGCTCTGCTGCCTTTCCTACGAAAACGAGCAATACCGCCAGATGAAGGCCGTCATGCCGCGCCTGGGCCAGCCAATCGACACGCCCGGCGGTCCCGGCGTCGTCATCTCGCTGCACTTGCTAAAGGAGCTGGTCACTGTTCGCCTCGACGACGAGGCGGGCGAGGCGACGTTCCGCAACGACGAATTGGGGCTCGGCGCCCCGCCGGCCCCGGCAGCGATGCAGCGGCCCGAGCCGGCTCCCGTTGCGGTGCTGGCGCCGGCGGAACCGGAGCCTGTTGTCCCTGATGCTCCGCTGACCATGGAGGAGGTGCTGGAGGCTATTGTGCCGGCGCCTGCCGCGGAAGGCACGGAGCCGAAGCGCCGGCGCCGGCGGCGCGGCTCACGTAAAGGCCCCAGCAAGAGCAGCTAGAACGAGCCATACGAGCTGATCCAGCGAGACAGGAGCGAGCCTTGGCGCAGTACCTGGTGGTGCATGATCCGAACCCGGAAGCTGACGGGGCCGTTCGCCCCCCAACTCGCCTGCGCGAGCTGGCCGAAGCCGCCACCGGCGCCGTGGCGTCGCCACGCTGGATCAAGGCCTGGTCGCCCGACCTCCATGATGATCGTATCTTCACCATGTGGGAGGCGGCATCCGGAGAGGAAATCCTGGCGGCGCTCGACGAGTTCGGCTTCCTCGATGACTACTCCGCCAAGCCGTTTCGGGTTCGCGAGTGGGGCCCGGACGACGTGCTGGCGGATGCGGAGTAGCGCCAACCTCTCCGGAAACGGGAGGCGGCGATGCTACCATCCCCGCATGATGACGCAGCCGCGAAGCGGTCTGGTTAGCCTGGTCCCGGAAGGACGAAACCCATGACAGAACTGCGCACAGTCGGCCAGCGCGTGCGGCGGCAGGATGCTCCCCAACGCCTCACCGGACAGGAACGCTTTACCGGTGACTTGCGCGTGCCGGGCATGCTCATCGCACGTCCCGTCACCAGCCCCTACGCGCACGCGCGCGTGCGCAGCATCGACGCCGCGGCGGCACTCGAGATCCCGGGCGTGGTGCAGGTGCTCAGCGCCAACGATCTGCCCGGGAACGTGGGCAAGGACGGCGCGAAGTCCCCGATCGCGGCGGATGAGGTCGTGTTCGCCGGGCAGTTTGTGGCGCTGGTGCTGGCGGAAACCGATGCGGCCGCGCAGGACGGCGTGGCGGCAGTCGAGGTCGATTTCGAGCCGCTGCCGGTGGTGAGCACCCTCGACGCCGGCCTTGACCCGAACTCGCCGCACATCCGCGAAAAGCAGTTCGAGGTCGATGACTCCGAAGCGGCGATGCACAACTCCGACGCGGCGGTGCAGGCCGAGTCCAACGATGATCTGCAAGCCCCGAACATTTCGAACCGCGTCAACTTTACCCGGGGTGACGTCGCGGCGGGCTTCGCGGCCGCTGACGCCATCGTCGAGCTGACGGTGGAATCGCAGACCGTGCATCAGGGCTATTTGGAGCCGCAGGTCTGCCTCGTCGATATCAACCCGCTGGGTGATCTGACGGTCTACACCAGCACACAGGCCTCCTTTTACTGCCGCACCCGCGTGGCCGATACCTGCGGCATCGACGTGCAGCGCGTCAACGTGGTGCCGATGCCGGTGGGCGGCGGATTCGGCGGCAAGTTCGTGCTGATCGAGCCGATGGTGGCTGCGGCGGCGCTGGCGGCGGAGCGGCCGGTGCTGTTGCGCTACTCGCGCATGGACGACTTCATGGCCGGCAACCCGGCCCCGGACTGTCGCATTCAAGTCAAGCTGGGCGCGACGAAGGACGGCGACATCACGGCCCTGCAGTCGTACCTGCTCTTCGACACGGGCTCCGGCGGCGCCTCACCGTTGCAGATCGCGGCGATCTTGCACGGCGGCTACTACCGCTTCCCGAACCTCGAGATTCGCGGCCATGAGGTGCTGACGAACAAGGCGGGCGCGGGCGCCTACCGCGCGCCGGGCGCGCAGCAAGCCACATTCGCCATCGAATCGGCCATGGACGATCTGGCGCGGAAGCTGGACCTTGACCCGCTGGAGTTCCGCCTGCGCAACTGCGCCGTCGAAGGCGACCTCCGCCCGAACGGCGGCGCCTGGCCGCGGCTGGGCCTGAAGGAGTCGCTGGAGGCGTTGCGCGATCACCCCGCGTGGCAGGAGCGTGAAGCGGCGCGAGAGGCGGGGCGGGGCGTCGGCATCGCGCTGGGTGGCTGGCCCGGCGGCATCGAGCCGGCCACGGCAGTCTGCCGCCTCGACGCGAACGGCAAGCTGACCGTGGTGCTGGGCTCGGTCGATCTCTCCGGCACCAACACCTCGTTCGCCCAGATCGCCGCCGAAACGTTCGATCTCGACGCCACCTCGGTTTCGGTGACCACGGCGTCCACGAACGCGGCGCCGTTCGCTGGCGGCACCGGCGGCTCCAAGATCACCTACACCGTCGGCAAGGCGGTGCAACTGGCGGCGGAAGATGCCCTGCGCCAAATTCTGGCGGTGGCCTCGGACGCGCTGGAAGCAGCGGTGGACGACCTCGAAATCGTCGATGGCGCGGTGCGCGTCAAGGGCGTGCCGGGCGCCACGGTCAGCTTGAAGGACATTGCCGGGCGGACCATGGGCGTGACTGCCAAGAACACCCCGATTTACGGCACCGGCGCGACGGCGATTCAGGAGAGCTCCCCCGGGTTCGCCGTTCACCTGGTTGAAGTCGAAGTCGATGAAGTCACTGGGCAGGTGCAGCCGGTGCGATATGTGGCGGTGCAGGATGTCGGGTTTGCGATCAACCCGGCGGCAGTCGAGGCGCAGATCCACGGCGGCGTGGTGCAGGGGC
>JASGGF010000349.1:0-5665 GCA_047605145.1 Thermomicrobiales bacterium
AGGGCCAGACCCGTCTCCACGACCTGATCGGGATCATGGCTGGCGACGGAAATCGGAAACGCGTCCACGCCGGCGAACGTCTTGAAGATGACGCTCTTGGCCTCTTCCAGCGGAATGGCGGCTTCTGGCGGCCCTTTCTGGGAGCCGAAGATGTCGGAACCATCGGTCAGGATGGCCACCGTGTTGCCACGGCATGTGAGATCAAACGACAGGCTGGGGTTCTCGTGGATGGCCAGACACGCCTCGGCGACGCCGGGGGTGTACACCAGCGAGAGCACCGCGCGGTCGCGAATGGCGATCTTGGACCCGACACCAATCAGGCCCTGATAGCGCCGCCGGTAATCGAGCCCCTCGGCCTCAAGGGGCGTGAGCGCCGGGGCTGCGGCCGGCGCAGTGTCAGCTTGGCTGGTCATGGGCTCCGCAGTCGTCTTCCGCTTGCCAGTCCGGGTTCCAGTATTGCTTTTGGTGGTTGTCTCAGTCACCACACCATTCTAGCGTGCGCTGGCAAGCGGACGGCGCCGGAATAGGCAAATTGCCCATTCCGGCGCCATGTTTCGTGACGATCAGCTCCTTACGGCGCGGGGGTCGCCTCGCTGTGCTCCCGGAGGACCTGCTGCAGCGTGGCGATTTCCGCCGCTTGCGCCGAGATGACCCGCTCGGCGAGGGCACGCAGTTCCGCGTCGTCCGAGGCGTCCAACAGGTCGCGCGAACTGGCGACGGCCAGCTCGTGATGCGGCAGCGTCTGTCGGGCGAACGCGATATCCGGGTCTGGCGCGGCACAGAACGCGGCGATCTGGGCGCCGGCGTCCATCTCCACCATGCCCATGAGCGCGTGATCGAGCGGAGCCGGGTCTGGGCTGCCGAAGCGCGCCTGCCGTAGCTCGCGCAGTTCCGCAATCTCGGCCTCCTGCGTCGCGATAATTGCGGTGGCCATCTCGCGCAAGCGGGGATCTGTCAGATCGGGCGCCGCCACCTCCGCCAGCGCGATGATGCTGGCGTGGTGTGGGATCATCATGTCGATGTACTGCTGTTCGGGCGAGGCCTCCCCGGATTCCGGCGTAGATGCCGGCCCGGACATCTCGTGTCCGGCGTGTGCTGCCTGCGGCGTGGCCGCCACGGCGATTGGCGCGGCGGCATCCGCACAGTGGTTGTTGGCGGACGCGAGTGAGTACCCCGGCGCGAGCGGCAGCATGCCGCTGAGCGCCACGAGGGCGACCCGGTGAATCAGGCGCATGATGTGCTCCTGGTGACTGACTGGGACGGCTAACCACGCGTGGAACGCGGTCGGCCTATATCCGGTACACCTGCAGCAGGGCGCGGGCTCGATCCGGCGGCCGCCCAGGCGGAGCCAATGCCGCCAGTGACTTCCATTGCACATTGGGAACCAACGCGGTTGCTCCGGGAAGGCTGATGACCGCCGGCCCCGGGATGCCTGCGTCAGCCGCTCGGGCGACCGCCTCACCGGTTGTGCCGCAGGTTGCCGGGTGCGGACTGGCTGGCGCGTCCTCGTGAGTCTGGCGGTGTTCGCTGGCCGCGCCGTGGAGGTCACTCCGGGCCGGGGCCGGAAGTGGCGCCGCCATGAGCAGATCGTGGCCGAGCAGCAGCGCAATCAGAGTCAGCGCGACCACCCACACCGCGCGAGCCGCCACGCCAGGAGGATGGCGCCGGGTCACCGCTGATCAGCCGACGCTGCGGCCAAAGCGGTCGATGGCGCCCATCAGGTCCGCCATGATTTCGTCCTGATGCGCCTCGTCGTCCTCGGCGCGCAGCGCATTGGCGACGCAGCCGCGCACGTGGTCCTCCAGCACCAGCAGGCCGATGCCGCGCGCGGCGGCAATGACGGCGGAGAGCTGGGTCAGCACATCGAGGCAGTACTCGTCGCCCTCGACCATGCGCTGCACGCCCCGCACCTGCCCCTCCATCCGGCGCAGTCGCGCCAGAATCTTGGCCTTGTCATGGGCGTACGAGGTCGCCCCGACGGCAGGAATAGCCGGCCCGGTGGCAGGTGGCGTGGCGGCAGGATTGGAGGTAGGTGCATCGTTCATAGATGGCAGTATACCCCTGGCAGGTACATTCGGCAATCGCCTCAGCGTGCGCGCGGCGTGCGCCATGCTGCGGGCATCGCGCCAGGGCCAACGCCGCTGCCCTTGCAGGGAACAAGGCGGAGAGGCGCGCCGACCTGCACTCGGCGACGATGTCCTCCGACAAGCTCAGGACGTCACCCGCGCGCGTGGGCGGTATCGAACGCCCATTTGCGGAAAGCCGGCTATTGAACGGTACTGCGAGAGGAATTCTGACGGACGCTCCCGCGAACATCATGTGACGTCCCGAGCTTGTCGAAGGACCTCGTTTCCGGCCAACGCGCGACGCTTTCCAGCGCCGGACGCCTTCCGGCGAGGGATCTGAGGCTTGGCGCTGCAGTGGTTCAAGGCAACAACGCATGCCGCGCCTGGCAAATCCATCCACGCTTGACAGCCCTGCTACACTGGTGACAGATCAGATATACCCCTATATGGTATATGCATTCCCAGAAGAGGAGGGCGCCGGGATGAGCGCCAACACGATCGACAAGCCAACCGCCGCGACAAACGCGCGCACCGTGGCCTTTTCCGTTGAGGGTATGACCTGCGCGTCCTGCGTCAACCGCGTGGAGAAGGCGCTGAAGCGCACGCCCGGAGTAGCCTCAGCGGCGGTGAACCTCGCCACCGAGCGCGCCACCGTGGCGTATGACCCGGCGGGCACGACGGTGGCGGATCTGGCGGCGGCCGTGCGCAAGGCTGGCTATCAGGCGGGCGAGCTGCCAGCGGAGACGACGGTTGCAGCGCCGGCGCCGGTCGCGGCCACGCTCGTCGCTCCCCCGGACGCGCGCGCTGCGGCGCCAACCGCCACCGAGGTCATCCTTCCTATCGAAGGGATGACCTGCGCGTCCTGCGTGCGGCGCGTCGAGCGCTCGCTGGCAAAGGTCCCCGGTGTTGCCGAAGCGAACGTGAACTTCGCCACCGAGCAGGCCGTGGTGCGCTACGACCCGGCGGAAGCGAACGAGGCCGCCCTGCGCGAGGCCGTCGCTAAGGCCGGGTACAAAGTTGGCGAGTTGGCGGCGCCAGCACCTCTTGTCCCACAGGCCGTCGCAACCAAGACGGTTGCCCCGTCTCCGGCAGCGGCGGCGATGGAAGCCCGCGACAACCGGCGTGACCACGAAATCCACGAGCTGCGCGTGAAGTGGCAGGTCAGTCTGGTTGTCGGGCTGGCGATGATGGCGCTGATGTTCGTGCCGCTGCCGATCTCGCACCAGACATTGGCCCCGCTGCTGCTGATTGCCGCCACGGTCATCCAGTTCTGGGCCGGCGCCGAGTTCTACCGGCAGGCGTGGGCCGCGGCGCGCCACGGCGCCACCAATATGAACACGCTCGTAGTGGTCGGCACCTCCGCCGCCTACCTCTACAGCGCGTTCGTCACCCTGTGGCCGAATCTGGCGGCGCAGTGGAATCTGCCGGCGCACCTCTACTTCGAGTCCGCCGTCCTCATCATCGCCCTGATCTTGATGGGGCGCTGGCTGGAGGCGCGCGCCAAGCGCTCCACCGGCGAGGCGATTCGCGCCCTGATGGGGCTGCAGGCGCGCACCGCCCGCGTGATCCGCAACGGGGTGGAGGCCGATGTCCCGGTCGAGCAGGTGGTGGCCGGGGATCGCATCCGGGTGCGGCCGGGCGAGAAGATCCCGGTCGATGGCGTGGTGCGGGAGGGCGCCTCGCAGGTCGACGAGAGCATGTTGACCGGTGAAAGCCTGCCGGTCAGCAAGCGCGATGGTGACACGGTCTTCGGCGCAACCGTCAACGGCACAGGCAGCTTCGTTTTCGAGGCCACGAAAGTCGGCGCGGACACGACGCTCGCCCAGATCGTGCGCCTCGTCGAGGAGGCGCAGGGCTCCAAGGCCCCCATGCAGCGGCTGGCCGACGCCGTGTCGGCGCGCTTCGTGCCGCTGGTGCTGGTGCTGGCGGCGCTGACCTTCGTGGGCTGGATGCTGCTGGGGCCGGAGCCACGCGTGTCGTACGCCATTCAGGCTGCCATCGCGGTGCTGGTCATCGCCTGCCCCTGCGCGCTGGGGCTGGCCGCGCCCACCGCCATCATGGTCGGCACCGGCAAGGCGGCGGAGAACGGCATTCTGGTGCGCGGCGGCGAGGCGCTGGAGCAAGCGCGCCGCATCGACGCCATTGTGCTGGACAAGACCGGCACCATCACCCGGGGCAAGCCTGCCGTCGCCGAGATCGTGGCGCGCGGCGTGAGCGAGGCCGAAGCGCTGCGCCTCGCGGCGGCGCTGGAGGTCGCCTCCGAGCACCCGCTGGGCGAGGCGATCGTGCTGGCGGCGCGCGAGCGCGGCCTCGACGTGCCGCCGGCGAGCGGGTTCGCATCGATCACCGGGCGCGGCATCGAGGGGCAGGCGGCCGGCCACGCAGTGCTGGTAGGTAACGCCGCGCTGCTGGCCGAGCGCGGCATTGATGCTGGCGTGCTGGCCGGGGAGGCTGCGCGACTGGCCGCCGCTGGCGCCACGCCGGTCTACGTTGCGATTAATGGTGAAGCGGCTGGCGTGATCGCGGTGGCGGACACGGTTAAGCCAGAGTCCCGCGAGGCCATCGCGCAATTGCGGGCACTGGGCCTCGATGTTTGGATGCTGACCGGCGACAACCGCGCCACGGCGGACGCCATCGCGGCGCAGGTCGGCATTCCGGCGGACCGCGTGCTGGCGGAGGTGCTCCCGGCGGACAAGGCGGCCAAAGTGCGCGCGTTGCAGGCGCAGGGCCGGGTCGTCGCCATGGTCGGCGACGGCATCAATGACGCCCCGGCGCTGGCGCAGGCGGACCTCGGCATCGCCATGGGGGCAGGAACCGATGTCGCCATGGCGGCCTCGGACATCACCCTGATCGGCGGCGATCTGCGCCAGATCGTGACCGCCATCGCCCTTTCGCGGCGCACGGTCAGCACGATCCGGCAGGGACTGTTCTGGGCCTTCGCCTACAACGTGGCGCTGATCCCGCTGGCGATGGGCGTGTTCTACCCCTTCACTGGCATCCTGCTCAGCCCGATGATCGCGGCCGGGGCCATGGCCTTGAGCAGCGTCAGCGTGGTGGCGAACGCCCTGCGCCTGCGCGGCTTCAAGCGCCCGGAGAGCGCGGAAGCGATCGCCCACCCGCCGTTGCGGGCGCGCGTCGCGGACTCCGCGTTCCTCGTGGGCCTCGGCGCCTTCGGGGTGATCGCCGGCGTTATCGCCTTCAACATCCTGCCGCGCGACGGCATGGACATGGCTTCCGCCGCGCCGGTTGCTGCCGAGCGCGCATTCATTGTCCCCGCGCAGACGGTGCAGCTGCGGACCACCGAGCCGCTGGCCGATCAGCTTGCCGGGGTGACGTTCCGGCCCGGGGAAACGGTCGCGTTCGTGGTCACGAACGACAGCGACGCACCCGGCCAGTTCTCGGTTGGCGATGACAACGCCGCCGGTCACGCCGGGATGGAGGCGACGGCTGCGGGGAACGCCATCGCCGTCGCGCCGGGTGAAACGCGCACGCTGGTGGCAGCCGTCAACCCGGACGCTGCGAGCGTCTCGTGGGCGGCATCGGGCGCCCACATGCCGGAGCAGGCGACGCTGCGTTTCACGCCGTAACGCCGGCTTGGT
>JASGGF010000350.1:0-5655 GCA_047605145.1 Thermomicrobiales bacterium
AAGACCTCGTGCCTCGGTAGGGCGTGACGAGGTCTTTCGACAAGCTCAAGACACGACGATCTATTCAGCCCACGTCGTGAAGGTCACCACCGTGCGCCCATCCGGCAACGTCTCGGAGGTGATCGTTTCGTCGGGCAGGTTCTCGGCGTCGAAGAAGCTGGCGGATTTGGCGCTCTTGCCGCGCGCCTCCTTCTTCCGCTGCTTGGCGCGCTCGCGGGCCTCCTGCTTCTTCTTGTTGTTCTTCTTGCCGCCCTTTTTCTTGTTCTTCTTCTTCTTTTCCTTCTTCTGCTTGCCGGCGACCGTCGTCGTCGAATCCTTGTGCTTGTAGAGATTCGCCAGCTGCTTGAAGTCCTTCTTGATCGGGGTGATGTAGTGGAAGACGGCGTACTGGCTATCGTTCATGCACGAGGTGGTATCGACGTGATCCAGCCCGATGGTGTGCCCCATCTCGTGGCACATCGTGTGCAGCCGGGCGTTGTAGTCGTTGTACTGCCCGTTCTTCTGGTTGAAGAACGAGTCGTTCAGCTGCAGCGTCGCGGATTCGATGTGATCGCCGGAGTCGTCGAAGTAGAGCCGGGTCAGCCCCAGCCAGCCTTCCTGCGTGCCGTAGTTCCAGTTGCAGATCTCGATGCGGCCCGTGGTTGGGTTGCAGCTCTGGGCGCTGGTTCCACCGCTCACCTGCTTGATCTTGACCGTGTCGTTCTTGTCCCAGTTGGTGACGGCGGTCTTCATGAAGCTCGGCCAATCACCGGTCAGGTTGGCGCCGGCCATCACCGTGAACGGCGTCACCTTGCGCGCCCAGTGGTAGCCGGCGGTCTCGCTGGCGAAGGACGGCTGCGCGTTGCTCAGCGGGATGGCGATGGTCGCCACCAGGCAGAACACAATCACCAGCCGCTGCAGGAAGGTTCCAGGCACGAGGCGATCTCCAGACCAGACGTGGGGCCAGCCCAAGGCTGCGGTCGTGACATGGCCCGCGACGTTATGTCCAACTTCCATCATAGTGACGAGCGCACAGCGACGCCCAGACCTGCTGGTCCCTTTCCGGCACACTTGTACCTAGGACGCCACAGCAGGCCCACTGGTTTCGTCGGCGCCGCTTTCCGGGCTACCCAGCGCCCCCCAGGTGATGATTCCCTGGATCACCAGCAGCGCCAGCGACAGCAGCGCTGAAGCCACGCACCACTGGCAGATGGCGCGGATCACCGCCACCTCCAGCCACGTCAGGTAGGCCGCGTAGATGGTCCCGGCCAGCAGCGCGCCGAACGCCACCGCCGATAGCGGCACGAGCAGCGAGGGCCGCGCCAGCGCGAGGAGATTGGCGGCGCAAACCAGCCCATACATGCCCAGTCCCAGCACCGCCACCGGCGCCGGGCCGACGCTGGCGTAGACGCTGGCCTGCACCGTGTGACAGTCACCCAGCCCACACACCAGCGAACTGGCGTCAAAATGCACCCACGTCAGGTAGGCGGCGAGCAGGATGCCCAGCGCGGCCAGCCCGGCGGCAATTCGCAACAGACGGCGCGTGCCCCCGCTCACGGCTTCGCCGCCGCGTCGATGGCGGCCGAGAGCGTGGCCCAGTCCTGCCAGTTCTCCACGCGCACGCCGTTCACGGTCAGCCACGGCGTGGCGTTCACGCCCGCCTCGCGGCCATCGTCGGTCGAGGTGGTGACCGCTGCCGCCATGGCCGGGTCATCGAGGCAGGCAGCGAAGGCCGTGGCATCGAGCGAGAGGGAATCGGCAATGGCTTTCAGCCGCTCATCGGTGAAGGCGCCCTGATTCTCCCCGTGCTGGTTCACGTACAGCGTGTCGTGGTAGGGCCAGAAGGCGCCCTGCGCTTCCGCGCAGTTGGCGGCAGCCGCCGCGCGCTGCGACTCCGGCCCGAGGAACGCGAAGTTGCGGAACTCGAACGACGCCTTGCCGGGAACCACGTACTCCGAGATCACGCGCGGCGCAATGCCGCGCGCCAGCTGGCCGCAGGCGGGGCACTGGTAATCGCCCCACTCCACGATCTGCACCGGCGCGTCTGCCGTGCCCAGCATCGCGCCGTTCATGGCGATAGTTGCCGGCAGGGGCTCTGCGGCCACGATGTTGACGCCCGGTGTCTGCGGCCGACTCAGGAAGATGAGGACGCCCGCCACGACCAGCGCGATCACGGCGACGCCGACGAACACGTTGCGCCGCTGCTGCTTCGCCGCGCTCTCCTCGGCGATCTTGCGCGCGCTGCGCCGCTGCTGCCGCGCCGCGCTGCGCGCTTCGTCACGGGGTGGGAGTGGCGCTCCCGCTGCCGCCTCCTCCAGTGCTTCCACTGCCGGCTCCGGTTGGGATGGGTGTGGCATTGATTGGCGTTTCCTCTCTGCGTGTTTCATCGACACGCCAGCGCCCGTTTTCCTGCACGAAGATCAGGCGAGCTGCTTCCTGCTGGACGTTGGCGTTCGAGACGTTTGGATCGTGACTGTGATTGGCCGGGTTATCGACGATCACCCGCGCGGAGACCCGGCCATCCGGCAACTGCTGCACGTCGGCGATGCTGAGGATGGCGACCCGCTCGTACTCCCCCACCGGCAGCGGGTTTGCGGCGATCGCCTTCAACGCGGCGGTCGGGCCATCCGGGTAGGCGAAGTGGATGCGGTTGTCGCTGTACACCGCCAGCCGGCGCAGGATATCGCCCGCGTTGGAGCAGGCGACCATTTCCTGAATCGTATCCGTGACCCCGGCGACCTCTTCCGGCGAGGCTGGCGCCCCGTCCGGTTCGGTCGCGTTCGGCGGCGCCTCCTGCGGGGCGCCGGTCTGGGCCAGCGCCGTGATCTCGTCCAGCGTGCGCGGCTGCACCGTGCACTGCTCGGGCCCCGGCGCGTTGCGCGCCAGCAGCGCGGTCTGCTGCAGACTGCGCACGTAACTGATGACGTCGCGGATTTGCGACTGGTCCAGCTTGTCGCCAAAAGCGGGCATCTCGGTGCCGGCGATACCGTTCTCCACCCAGTAGGCGTAGTCATCATCGCTGTGCATGAGCGAGTGCCCGGCGGAAAGGTCCGCCGGTTTCACGGTCATGGAGGCGGCAGCGGGGCCATCGCCCTTGCCGCCCGGCCCGTGACAGGCCACGCAGTTCTGGGCGAAGAGGTCCTTGCCCCGCTCAACCGCCACCGGATCGAGCGCTGCCAGCTGGACTGCGGCGGGAGTCGTCGCCACGCTCGTGGCTTCGGCGGGCGGCAGCTTCGCCTGCAGCAGCAGGACGGCCGCCACTGCGATGGACACGACGCCCAGCCCGGCGGCTTCCTTGCGGAATCGCGGCGCCTTGTCCAGTGTCGCCAGCACCAGCCCGGCGATACCCAGCACCAGCAGCGCCAGCGCGCCGATGCCAGCCGGGCCAAAGAGCGGCGGTGGCGGCGGCAGGTTGGCCTCCGGCGCCGTCGTGCCGATGGGCTGCTGCGCCGAAACGACCCAGTCGGCCTGCCCCGGCACCCGCACGGTCACCTGCAGGTTCCAGTCGCCGGGGAACGCCAGTTCGGAGCCGTGCGCCTCGAAGCCGCCGCTCGGCGAGGGCAGCAGGCGCACATCGAGCTGGCCGGTCTGCCGCTCCGGCAGATCGACGCGCAAGACCGCTTCCGTGATGGACGGGTTGCGCAGGTGCGCCTCGTGGCCGGCGCCCAACTCCAGCCGGTAGTGGTTCTGGCCGACCGTGCCCGGCGTGAGGATCAGCGTTCCGGTCTGGCCGTCGCCGGAGAGCGGGATGCGCACGCTGCCCGCCTCCTGCGCCAGCACCTGCCGGGCTGGCGGCGTGCCGATCAGCATGCCGACCACGCCCAGCAGCAGCGTGACCACCACCAGTTCGGCCAGCAGCGCGGTCACGAAATGGCCGCTCCAGCCCTCGACGCGCTCAACCGTGCGGGCGCCGCGCAGCTTGCGGACGACTACCAGCAGATTGAACGCGCCGAGCAGCAGCAACGGCACGATCAGGATCAGTTTGAGTAAGAGTGTCTGGCCGTACGGCGTGGTGGTCAGCGCCGTCAGGTTGCCCACCTGCAGCAACCCGGCGTAAACGCCGGTGACCGCCAGCACGCCCCACGCGATCAGCGCCAGCGCTGAGAAGCGCGGGATGGCCCGCATCAGCACGACGCGCCGCCCCTCGGCAGTGAGGTCGCGCACGGCCGGGCCGAGCGCCACCACCAGCGTCAGGAGGCCGCCGATCCAGACCACGGCCCCGAGGAGGTGCACGTAGTCGAAGGCGATGGCGGTCTGCTGTCCCTGTGGCTCCGCCCCGGCGTGCGAGATCATGGCGTACGGGATCGGCAGCGCAGCGGAGGCGACCAGCGCCGCGATGGTGAACGCGCGGTGCTTCCACGGCCGCCACCACGAGACGCCGAGCAGCACCGCCGCCACCACCAGCAGCAGCCCGACCCGGATCAGCCACCATGTGCCGTAGCGGGTCTGCCCCAGCGTCGTCATCACGGAGCTGACCGGGTTGCTGAACCCGGAAATGGAGAACGCCTGCACCAGCAAGGCGATCACATTCGCCAGCAGCGAAAAGGCTATCGCCCCCACCGCCAGCCGGCGCACCCGCCGCGTGATGCGCGGTCCGAGCTGCCAGATGGGCGAAATGGCGGGCCGCGCCACCGCCACCCACGTCAGCCAGAGACCGCTAACCGCCGCCAGCCCGAGCAGCGCCAGCCAGCGCGACACCGCCAGCGCCCACTGCGGTAGGGCGCTGGAGACATCGCTGGTGGCAGGCGCCGCCACGATGCGCACGTCCGCTTCGGTGCCCACCGTGAACGGCAGGTACCCCTGCGCCGTGTGCCCGTCAACGGTGGAGAGCGTGCGCCAGAGCAGCGAATAGGTGCCATTCGCCAAACCGGACGGGATCTGCACCGTCATGATGCGCGGATCGCTGCCAATAGCGGACGACGCGCCCGGAACCTCGGCCCCGGAGGCGTCGTAGAGCGTCGCCTTCGAGTAGGAGGTCTCCAGCGGCTCGGTGAACGTGAGGGTGACGGTTTGCGGCGCGGTGGGCGCGACGGTGTTCGCCGGCGGGTCGCTGGAGGCGAGGAAGGCGTGACCCAGCGCCGGGCGGGCGGGCCATCCCAGAAGCAGGACCCCCAGCACCGCCACCACCGCCATGAACCGCGACATCTGGGGACGGCGCAGCCGCAGCAGCTGGGACATCACGGTTGGCCTGTCACTTGATGAGTCGTCCCGGCTGCTCGGCCGCCGGGGCAATCACCGTTTCGGAGACCACTCGGGGCTGCCCCCTGCGCAGCCCCAACGCCAGCGCCGCGATCAGCGCCAGCGCGCCCACCGCCAGCGCGATGTAGGCGAAGGTGCGCGCCTGATTCGCCGCGTCCTGCGCCTGCGCCAACGCGGTGGCCTGCGCGTCCGGCGCGTCCGAGGCCGCCGGGAAGGAGAGCGCGGTTAGCGGCTCAACGCTGTTGAAGGTCTGCGGCCCGGAGGTGACGCTCTCATCGACGGCGGCGCCATCGATCTCGCCGAACACCCGGAAGGTGTAGTCGCCGGTGGCGGAGGGCACGAAAGCCGCCTCGTAGCTGCCGTCGCCCATCGGCACGAAGGGCAGCGTCTTCGTCTGGCCATCGCGGGAGACCTCAGCCTGCAATGAGCCCGCCAGCCCATCGACTGGTTGCGCGCCGCCGGTGGCGTACTTGGCGA
>JASGGF010000351.1:0-5619 GCA_047605145.1 Thermomicrobiales bacterium
ATCGCCCGCCGCCGCGCCGGGCACGCGTAGCCCCGGCGTGCGCCGCACGTACGGCCCCAGCAGCGGGTCCGCGCGCAGGTGGGCGTCGATGACGGTGGGGTTCGCGTCCAGATCGAGCAGGTGGCGGCAGCGCGCAACCGCCGCTGCCTCGTCGCGCGCATCGGCTAACCAGAGGAGGCAGGCTACCGCGTCGTCGCCGTCGGCGCTCGGCGGCCCCAGCGCCACGATGCCGGGGCCGTGCGGCAGCCGCAGCGTGCGCCAGTACGTCCCATCGTGCAGCGCCTCCACTCCGGCCACCGCCCGCGTCCCAAGGAACGCCAGTAGCTCCGCTAGCGGCAGCGGCGGCTGGTACGGCAGCGCGAGCGCGACGGCGTGCGGGTAGGCGGCAGGATCGGGGGAGGGGAGGGCGTCAGTCATGGCGACAGGTTACCCGCGCCGCGCCCGCTCAGCGCGCTCAAGCGCCACCACCCGCGCCTCCTCCAGCAGCGGCTGCACCCCGGCGAATGTGGCCGCGCTCGGTTTAAGGACGCAGAGCCAGAACATCGAGCCGTACACCGGGTGGGGCATGACGGTATCCAGCGCCGCGAAATCGTGGCCGCTTTGCGCCGGGTCCGCCGGGAACGCCTCCGGGCCGAAGCGGGCGCGGTACGTGGCTGGCCGCACCCCGATGTTCAGCCGGTACACCCCCGGCCGGTCCAAACGGGAGAATTGGTCGTAGCGGTCCGCCGTCATCACCGTCGCGAAGGGCAGGCGGTTGTTCGCCGGCTGGGTGGGATCGGCGAAGAAGTAGTGATCCCCCTGATCCGCCACCACCTCAATCCCCGGTAGCGCGCTGATCCACGCGATGACGTCGTGTTCGTCCATGGGCATCCTTCCGATTCGTCGGTGGCCGGTCGCCGCTGCCGGTCGCGAGTCGATAGGACGCCCGGTCCGGGCCGGTGTGAGACGGCGCAAGGCGGCATCCGGGTTGACGCACTGACTTGCTATGATGACGGCTCAATCGACTGACGCTCCACAACCTGTCCAGACGCCGACCACCGGGCCATTGCGCCTTGGTCATTGCCGATCAGGGATGGCATCGATGCACACACGGGTCCTGCGCGGAGTGCTGTTGCTCGGGCTGCTGCTGGGGCTGACCCCGGCGCTGGTGGCGCCCCACGCGCTGGCGCAGATCAGCGCCGATGTGCGCGACCGTGTCCTCCCCGCGGTGATCGAAATCGCCCTCATGGTGGACGTCGATGAGGACGGCGTGCCGTCGTCGCAGTACATCACCATGGGCAGCGGCGCCGTGCTCTCGGCGGACGGCGCAATCCTGACGAACTGGCACGTGGTCGATATGGCCGCCCACCGGGCCGAGCTGGATCGCTGGGAAGCCGAAGCCGAGGAAGACGGCCATTCATTGGAGATCGAGCTCATCGAGGATGAGGTGCTGATCCTGCGCACCGAAGGGATCAGCGCGCCGATTCCCGCGTTTCGCGCCGCGGTCATTGCCGAACAGCACGCGCTGGACTTTGCCGTGCTGCAGATTATCAGCGATGCAGACGGCTACCCAGTGGATGCGGGCAGCCTGGCGCTGCCCTTCGTGCCACTCGGCGATTCGGGCGCGCTCCGGCAGGGCGACCCGCTGCACGTGTTCGGCTACCCGGCGATTGGCGGCGGCACGCTGCAGTACACCACCGGCGTGGTCAGTGGTTTTGGCTTTGATCCCGACTCTGAGAGTGCAGTCTGGATCACGACGGATGCCAGTGTTTCCGGTGGTAGTAGCGGCGGGGCGGCGGTGAACGCCGCTGGCGAGCTGGTGGGCGTGCCGACGCAGGGCGGCCCGCTCGATTGCCGACCCGGCGACACCGATGGCGACGGCGATATCACCGCCGACGATGTCGGCTGCATCCCGACCGGCGGCTCCATAGGCCAGTTGCGCCCCATCGATCTGGCTCGCCCGATGCTGGCGGACGCCGGGGTGACGCTGGCCGCGCTCCCCGCTGATACGCAGCAGGAGACGCTGGCGGCTACGGTCGCCCCGTCACCGACCGCCACCCCCCGTCCGACCTCCACGCCGGCGCCAACCCCGACGCCGGCGGAGACGGCCTCCGCCTCCTCCGCCTCCTCCGGCGACGTCCCGATGTACCGTGGCAATGCGCAGCGCACCGGCGAGATGCCCGGCCCCGCCCCGGCTGGGGATCTGGGCGTGCTATGGGAGGTGGACCTTGGGTACGGGATGTGGGGCCAGCCTGCACTGGTCGATGGGGTGCTGTACGTCGCGGCGGGCATTGATTGGGAGAAAGGGGGTATTGTCGCGGCGTTCGACGCCGTCACCGGAAAAGAACTCTGGCGCATAGAGAGAGAGGCGACGCTTTCGTCTCTGGCAGTGACAAGCGGAGTTCTCGTTTACACCTCAGGCACGAATGCGATTTCGTTGCTAAGTGTCGCTAATGGCAGCGAAATCCAGAACAGGCCTATTGAGCAAAACGGTAGCTGGTGTGGCGCGGGATCAAGCCCTGTGGTTGGCGAAGAGTTCGTTTTCGCCAGCTTCGGGTGTGCTAAATCAGACGATGCCGGTGAAGTGACTTCATGGTCTGATCTTTCAGGATTGCTCATTGGATTTGACCAATTCCTGTTGGAAGAGTGGCGATTCTCGTACACAGGCTTTTCCCCGGTAGTTTCCCCGGCGCTTGCCGATGGAATTGTTTACATTGCCGATAGTCAGAACAAGGATGCACGAGGGACTGTCTATGCAGTCAGTGCGACCACAGGGCAAGAAATCTGGCGATTCAGTGCGGAGAGTGGATTTGGCAGCACTCCCATCGTCCAGGGCCATCTGGCAATTACTGTGACATTAGACGGTACGGTGTATGCGCTTGATGCAAGTTCCGGGCTCGAGCGTTGGCGCTTCAAAATGGGAGCCTCACTTGGGCTCGCGCCGGCAAGTATTGATGGGCGGCTCTACGTCGGTAGCACCGCAGGTAGGGTTTTTGTGCTCGATCTCGCCACCGGCCAGTTGGTGGATGAAGTGCAGGGATACTCACTGTTTACCGGCATCGCTGCAACGACCAACTCGCTCTATCTTGGCGGCATGTGCGGATATCTATATGATGTCTCGCTGGCGACCGGGACTAGCGAATCCCTCCGGGTGACGACTGGCTGTCCAGGTCTTGCATCTGCAATTGTCGCGAATGGGATCATCTATGTTGCGACGGAAGATGGCAGGCTGATCGCACTTGGGGACGCGCGCGCAAGTGTCCCCATCTCCGACGGTCTGAAGGTACTCATCGCGGACGAGTTCGCCACCGTCCGCGCCGCACCCTCCAGCGCCGCCGTAGTGCGCGGCAAGGCGGTAGCGGGCACGGCGGGGCGCGTCACCGGGCCATCGGAAGAACGCGAGGGCGAGACATGGTGGCCGGTCGATGTCGAGGGCATCGGGTCCGGCTGGGTGCAGGAGTCCGCGCTGATGGCGGCGGAGGTCCCTCCGACGCCCACGCCAACCCCGCGCCCGACTGCTACGCCCGAACCTACCGCGACGCCCGCGCCAACTAGCACGCCTGAATCCATCAGTGTTCCGACGCCGACTGCGGTTGCGGTCGGAACTGATCGCGACATCTCGTCTGAGAACTTGCCTTTGCTTGCTCTCTTGCCCACGCAGGATCAGGTGCCGGCCGGACTGTTTCTGGTTGACGAGGCTGAACGCAGCGAGCGGGCGGTTGCGGAATCGTTAGGCGGCACCGAAGAGGTATTCTCGCTGCTGGATGACTGGGGCTGGTCGGGCAACGCCTACCGCGAATTCGTGCTGCCGCAGGACGCGAAGCCGGGTCCGACGGGCACGACCTTCCTCAATGTCAGCGTGCACCGCTTATCCAATGCGAAGTCGGCTGCGGAGGCGCTGACCTACTGGGCGGACTACGTGGTGATTAATCAGGGACTGCAGGATCAGGAGCCTCCTGCCATCGGCGAGAGCGCCCGCTTGCTGACCGGCACGCCGGGCGATGTACCGCTTACGGTGCTGTACGTGCAGAATGGGCCGTTCGTGTACCGCATTGGCGGCTCGACGCAAGTTGCAGACGCTCATCCCACGACAGATGTGCTGGCCGTGGCGCACGCAATCCTCGACGACAAGTAGCTGAAGTCGTTCAACGCCAGAAGCGCACGATCATCGCGGTTTGCCATCCCGCCTTCGCACAGCTACAACAATCCCCATGATGGACCTTCCGACAAGCAGCAGGAACAGGACGCGGTGTGGCTGATTTCGATGTGGTGGTGATTGGCGGCGGCATCGTCGGGCTGTCGACGGCGATGCAGCTGACGCAGCGATACCCCGGCGTGAGCGTGGCGGTGCTGGAGAAGGAGCCGGAGCTGGCCAGTCACCAGACCGGCCGCAACAGCGGCGTCATCCACGCCGGCGTGTACTACCAGCCCGGCAGCCTGAAGGCGCGCTTTTGCCGCGAGGGCGTCGTCGCCACCGAGGCGTTCTGCGACGAGCGCGGCATCCCGTACGAGCAGTGCGGCAAGCTGCTGGTGGCGACGGACCGCGACGAACTGCCGCGCATGGACGCCCTCTACGAGCGCGCGAAGCAGAACGGCATCGTCATCGAGAAGCTGGATCAGATGGAGGTCGCGCGGCGCGAGCCGCGCATCCGCAGCCTTGGCGGCCTGTGGTCGCCCACCACCGGCATCGTCGACTACGGGCGCATCGCCCGCGCCATGGCCGATGTGGTGCGGGAGGCCGACGGCGCCGTGATGACCGGCACGGAGGTGCTTCACATCGAGGAGGCGCCCTCCGGCGTGGTGCTGGAGACCGCGCGCGACCGTATCCGGGCGCGGCAGGTGATCAGCGCGGCGGGCCTGCAGGCGGACCGGCTGGCGCGCATGGCCGGCGTGGAAACCGATTTCCGCATCGTGCCGTTCCGCGGCGAGTATTACCGTCTGGGAGAGGACAAGAACGACATCGTGCAGTCGCTCATCTACCCCATCCCCGACCCGGATCTGCCCTTCCTCGGCGTTCACCTGACCCGGATGATCGGCGGCTACGTCACCGTCGGGCCGAACGCCGTGCTCGCCTTTGCACGGGAGGGCTACACCTTCGGCGAGGTGAACGCGAAGGACCTGCTGGAGATGGCGCGCTACCCCGGCTTCCGCAAGGTGATCAAGGCGAATCTGAAATCGGGCGTGCAGGAGATGGCCGGCGCGTTGGTGAAGGCGCGCTACCTCGCGCTCTGCCAGCGCTACTGCCCGGAGCTGGCGCTGGGCGATCTGCAGCCCTACCGCGCTGGCGTGCGGGCGCAGGCGGTGCTGCCGGACGGCACGATGGTGCACGACTTCCTCATCGGCGAGACCGCGCGCACCATCCACGTCCTGAACGCGCCCTCGCCGGCGGCCACTTCCGCCATCCCCATCGGCAAGCACATCCTTGGGCTGGCGGAGGCGAAGTTCGGGTTGAAGGCGGCGTAGGAAAGCCCTCACCCCCAGCCCCTTGCCCTGCGTCTATTCGCGGCTGACCAGGGGAGCTAGAGGGTTTCAGGGCGTTGTGACGTCGAACGGCCCTCACCCCCAGCCCCTCTCCCGATGCGCGGGCTATGCATTCCCCACATTTTAGGGATCGGGAGTGGGGTCCTGGGCCAGCTGCCA
>JASGGF010000352.1:0-5613 GCA_047605145.1 Thermomicrobiales bacterium
TCGTGTGCGCCGACTGCGGCGCCGGCTGCGGCACACTACACCGACTGCTCAAAGCAGTAGAGCGAGAAGCTCGTATTGCAGCCGAAAACCACTGTCGAAGTTCTTGATCCAGTCCACGTTGGATCAATGGCAGATGCGTTTCCGAAAAGCCCGGAATTCGAGATGTTGTTGCTCGTCCACCCGGCGCAGGTGTCCGTACTGACGTCGCCGTCAGAAAACGTGCCTGTCCAGACGCTGGCTGCGGCGATGTCGCCGAGTTCCGTCCGGTCGATGGCGTGCTGCAGGCAATTGGTCGTGCAGGAGAGGAGATCGGCAAAATTCGTGGCCACGACCGGTGGCAGGTTGACGCCGTCCACGACATTAGGCTGCAGCCGCCACGGACCGCCGGACGCGATGGTGCTGGCGGTGAAGCGTGTTTCCGGTGACTGCGAGCCAGCGGAAATCCAGGCCTTGTAAACGCCATCGACGCCAGCTGTGTCGGCTGCCGATTGGCATAGTTGGTCTGCGCCCGCCAAGCCATTGACCTGGGCGCCGGTGAACGTCCCCGACGTGACGAAGACGGTGCAGAAGCCGTCGTTGCCGCATTGTGGCGGCGGTGGCGCTGTTGTGGCGACGCACAATCCGGCTTCGCACCCGAACCCAGATCCGCAGTCGCGATCAGCGCAACAGTTCGAGTTCGGGATACAGCGGTTCCCGCACGCTTTCCGACCGGCTGGGCAATCGTTCGGAGAGCTCGTCGTTGAGCGGCAGGAGCCCTGCGTTGCACCCTGTCGGATAA
The DNA here is from genome assembly GCA_047605145.1 of Thermomicrobiales bacterium. Lineage (GTDB taxonomy): Bacteria > Chloroflexota > Chloroflexia > Thermomicrobiales > UBA6265 > JACCXM01. Next base: position 779 of record JASGGF010000352.1, read on the forward strand.
GGCTGGCCACGGACTTTTTGGGGACCGTGACCGTTTGACCTTTGAAACAGAGTGTGACTTTCTTCTTCTTTTTCTTCTTGCCAGCTTTCGTCGCCTCGATGACGGCGGCGGGGAGGCCCACGCCGGCAATGACGGCAAGGCTTCGGCGGCGGTTCAGCCGGGCGGCCAGCCGCGCGGCGAGCTCGTCGAATTGCGACTGGTCCATGGAAACTCCCTTTCGCAGCGGAATGCGCACAACACCGGGCTGCTGCCGTGAACCGGACGGATGCGCAGACCACAAGGATCGCGAACCCCGGCGGACCTGTGCATGGGGAGTTTTCCGTATTTCGCGCGACAGATGTACGTATTTGGGGCGGTCCCGGCGGCTACGGGAATGCGCCCCTGGTCGTTACAGGGCGTCCCCGACAGGGAGCACGGTGATCCGCTCTCCTTCACCGGTCAGCAGTTCAGGCGAGCGCTGCCGGGCGCCTGCGCCAGTGAAGCCGAGCCGCTGCGCCTCAGCCACTGCTGCGCCACGTGAATGCACGCCGAGTTTGGCAAACACGGACTCCAGATGTTTGGAGACAGTGCGCCGGCTGATGAACAGGAGCGCCGCGATTTCGCGGTCCGTACACCCATCGACGAGATGCGCAAGGACCACGCGTTCTCTCCCGGTCAGGCGGCTCGCGCCATTACCATCCAGCGCGGAGCCCGCGTCCTCTTGGACGGCGGAACTCTCATCGAGGAGGAGCGGAAGCGCTGGCCCGTTGCCCTGCGCCCAGATCGCGGCTGCCGGCTCGTCGCCGAGTACGTTCGACGCCAGTTGAAACGCGCGCTGCACTGCCCTTTCGAGGGGCAGATCGGCGCCGTTACGGCGACACTGCGCCAGTTCCTCGCTGGGTAGGGCGGCGTCCAGAGCCTCAGTACACCAGGTGGCGAGAACGCGGTCGTTCGGCCACATGGCGCTGCCGGTGCGGGCATCCAGCGCGTCTGCCGCGCCAACCAGTTGCGCCGCCGTCTCGGGTTGCTCCCGGTGCAGGGCGACTGCGGCAAAGGCCCAGTGCAACCGGGCCAGGAACGGGAGGTCCTGGCGCAGCCAAGTGTCGGCCAGCGCCTCGAGCAGGCACGCCGTAGCCTCCGGGATGCGGTCAGCCTGCAGCAGCGCATACCCCAGCCCACACAGCGAGTAGCCGAGATCGGAGCTTGCTCCAAGGGCGCGGGCCATCTCCACCGCCATTTCGCCCCGCTCCAGAGCCAGGGGCAAATCGCCGCTGATCAGGGCGATTCCGCCCAGCAGGTTCACCATCGAGCACCGCTTGATCGGCGCGGAGGCGTGCGTCGCCTCAACAGCGGCCAGTGCCGTCTGGGCTTCGTCGAACAGCGCGGTTGCTGCGCCAAGTTCGCCCTGCCAGAACGCGAGAATGCCTGCTTCAAAGACCGCTTCCGCGAGCAAGAATGGGTCTGCTGCGTCCCGGGCCAGCTTCAGGCCGGTTTCGCGCAGCGCGGCGGCCTGCACGAGGTCGCCCTGGCACATGGCCAACCATGCGGCCTTGTTCCACGACCGGGCGCGGTCGAGCAGATCGACGCCCTCGCTGTGGGCAATCGCTTGCGCCAACCAGTGGCGCGCCTCGCCGTACTGGCCGAGGTCGAACCACAGCTTGGCCAGCGCTGCGCTCAGGCGATTCAGCGCAACGGCGTCACCAACCTCGTGGAACTGCGCGAGCGCCAAACGCAGATTGTCCTGCTCCGGTATGAGCTGGCGGGTTCGGGCGGTATCTCCCTGCATCGCCAGGTGGAGATCGAGACTGGCGACGAGATCGCGATGCCACGCGGCGTGCCGGTCTCTCGTAGCGGCGGCGTCCCCGGACGCCGTCAGCTCCCGGAGCGCAAACTCGCGGATGGTCTCCAGCATGGTGAAGCGCAGTCCGGCGCTGTCGTAGTCTCGCCGGATCAGGCTCTGGTCGAGGAGCGCGGTGATGTCATGCATCGTGACCGGCTCCTCGTCCTCGGCACCGGCCGCGACCGCCAGGGCGGCGGGCAGCGTCCACCCGCCAGCGAACACCCCCAGCCGCCGGAAGAGCGCCCGCTGGGGTGCAGTCAGCAGGGCGTAGCTCCAGGCGATGGTGTCCGCGATGGTGCGTTGCCGCGTAGGAAGATCGCGCGCGCCGCCGCGAAGCAGGTTCAGGCGGTCCGCCATCTGGGTGTGCAACACGCCAAGCGAGAGGAAGCGCATGTGCGCCGCCGCCAGCTCAATCGCCAGCGGCAGGCCATCGAGAGCCCGGCAGATCGCGGCAATCTCCTGCACATTCCCTTCATCCAGAGAGAACCGGGGACTGACGGCGACCGCGCGCTCAGCAAACAGCCGCACCGCGTCGTTGTGGAGCAGGGTGGCTGGTGGGTCATCGGCGGCGGGAAGCGAAAATGGCTCGACCGGGAGGTCGCGTTCACTGCGCAGTCGCAGCGGGGAACGGCTCGTCGCCAGAATTTGCAGGTCAGGACAGGCGGGCAGCCACGACGCCACGAGGCTGGCCACCGCCTCCAGCACGTGTTCGCAGTTGTCCAGAATGAGAATGGTCGGTTGCGTCTGCAGCGCCGCAGCGACTTGCACGCCCGGCTCGAGCCCGGGCGCCGGGGCGAGTCCCAGCGCCTGCGAGACGCTGTGGGTGGTGAGCGCGCCGTCCACCAGCGGAGCGAGATCGACCCAGACCACACGGCGCCCTTCGCCCAGGGTGAGGTCAGTTGCCAGACTTTGCGCGAGGCGCGTTTTGCCCGACCCGCCGGGGCCGGAGAGTGTCAACACCGGCGCTGCGTCGTCCAGCAACAACCTGCGGGCCGTGGCGCGCTCCGTGCTGCGGCCAATGAGCGCCGTCCGGGCAACTGGTGGGCTGCCAGGGAACGGAAACGGGCGCGCGTCAGCCTCGGTCACCATGGCCGTGCGCCTGATTCGCCAGAAGCAATCTCGCTCGTGCTCATGCCGCCGATTCCTTGTCGCGCTCGCACGGAATGCCTGCCTGGTATGCAGGGAACGTGGCCCGCGCAGGATGGTTCCGCAAGAGCGAGCGCATTTCCGCACCTGAACGCGCGACAATTTTGTGTGCATGGGGAACCGCCGTCAACTCTCGCGAGAGGCGATCTCCGGCGGAGCGACTCGTCCACACGACATATCCCACGATTAGATGGTTGCGAACGAGTGGCCGGGAACGGTAGGGTAGGGTGGCTCATCGTCCAGCGACTGATCGCAATCGCAACCAGGTTGGCAAGGAGGCACTACGTGGCGAACGAGTCATCGAACGGCAACAGCCAAAACGCTCCAGACGCGCGCCAGACCCTGACCACGCGGCAGGGCCACCCGGTGGTGGATAACCAGAACACGCGCACCGTGGGCGATCGCGGCCCGGCCACGCTCGAGAACTACCAGTTCATTGAGAAGATCGCGCACTTCGACCGCGAGCGCATCCCCGAGCGGGTGGTGCACGCGCGGGGCGCCGGCGCGCACGGGTACTTCGAGGCGTACGGCACGGTGGGTGACGAGCCCGTGGCGACGTTTACACGCGCGAAACTGTTTCAGGAGAAGGGCAAGCGCACGCCCGTGTTCGTGCGCTTCTCAACCGTCATTCACGGTGGCACGTCGCCCGAGACGCTGCGCGATCCGCGCGGGTTCGCGGTCAAGTTCTACACCGAAGATGGCAACTGGGATCTGGTGGGAAACAACCTGCCGGTCTTCTTCATCCGCGATGCGATCAAGTTCCCCGACGTCATTCACTCGCTGAAGCCGGACCCGGTGACGAACATCCAGGACCCGCAGCGCATCTTCGATTTCATGAGCCTGACGCCGGAATCGATGCACATGCTAACGTGGCTGTTCAGCCCGCGCGGCATCCCGGCCAGTTACCGGCATCAGGAGGGCTTCGGCGTCAACACGTACAAGTGGGTGAACGCGGCGGGCGAGGCGGTGCTGGTCAAGTACCACTGGAAGCCGACGGTGGGCGTGAAGTCGCTGACGCAGCCGGAAGCGAACGAGATTCAAGCCACCAACTTCAACCACGCGACGCAGGATCTGTATCAGGCAATCGAGCGCGGGGAGTTCCCGGAGTGGGAGTTCTGCGTGCAGATCATGGAAGACAACGACCACCCGGAGCTCAATTTCGATCCGCTGGATGACACCAAGCTGTGGCCAGAAGACCAATTCCCCCTGCGCCCGGTGGGCAAGATGGTGCTGGACCGCAATCCGGTCAATTACTTCGCGGAAGTGGAGCAGGCGGCGTTTGGCACCGGCGTGCTGGTCGATGGCCTCGACTTCTCCGACGACAAGATGCTGCAAGGGCGCACGCTCTCGAACTCGGACACCCAGCGCTACCGCGTTGGGCCGAACTACCTGCAACTGCCGATCAACCAGCCCAAGCGCGAAGTCAACACCAACCAGCGTGACGGCGCGATGGCGGCGTACGTAGACGGCGCAGGCGCGACCAACCCGCACGTCAACTACGAGCCGAACAGCCTGGGCGGCGTGAAGCAGGCGGAGCGGGTCTACCCGGCGGCGGAGCCGTTTGTCGAAGGCAAGGTGATGCGCCACGCCATCGAGCGGACGAATCCGTACCAGCAGGCGGGCGAGCGTTTCCGGGCCATTGAGGATTGGGAGCGCGACGACCTGATCAACAATCTGGTCGATAACCTGAAGCAGTGCAACCGCGAGATTCAGGACCGAATGGTGGCGCACTTCACGCAGTGCGACACCGCGTACGGCGCGCGAGTAGCCGCTGGCCTCGGCATCGTGGCTCCGGCGATGGCGGGCGCTGCCGGCGAATAAGCACGCCGCAGCGAGCACGAGTGAACGGAGGGCGGCGCCGACTGGCGCC
>JASGGF010000353.1:0-5586 GCA_047605145.1 Thermomicrobiales bacterium
GTGCCGGGACGTGACGAAGTACGACCTGCCGTACAACGACCAGACCCCCGAGATTGAGGTGGACCCGGAAACGTTCAAGGTGCAGGTGAACGGCGAGCACGCCTACATCGAGCCGGCGGAAAGCTTGCCCCTGACCCAGCTCTACTACCTTGCCTAGTGACCTCGAACAGCCGGGCCACACGTGGCCCGGCTGGCCTGCGTCTGGGGAGTGGTTGTGACCCATCAGGACGATGCCCGGGGGAGTGGCCGGGATCACGCCGCGTCCTTTCTGGCGAGCCTGCAACTGGCGGATTCCTTCTTCCCCGGCGGCGGGTACACGCTTTCGCACGGGCTGGAGTCCTACGCCGAGGCCGGCCTGCTCAACGCGGATTCGCTGACCGGGATCGTGGCGGACATGCTTCGGTACGGCGTGGGGCCGTCTGATGGTGTGGCACTGGGGATCTCCGCCCGCGCGGCAGGCTCCGGCGACCTCGACCTGATTGCGGAGACGGACCAGCGGCTCACCGCCGTCAAGCTGGCGCGCGAGCCGCGGCAGGCGTCGATCCGGCTGGGGCGGCAGATCCTCGCGTTGTCGCGCGATGTGTTCGACGATGCGGAGGCGGCGGCCTACCTTACCCGCGTGCGAGCAGAAGGATTGCCGGGGAATCAGGCCGTGGCGATGGGTTTCCTGCGCGCGGCGGCCGGCATCCCGGTTTGGGACGCGGTGGCGGGCGAGTTGTATGCCTTCGCTGCCGGTTGCGCTGGGGCCGCGCTGCGCATGACGCGCATCGATCACCGGCAGGCGCAACGTATCGTTCGGGATCTGGCGCCGGTGGTGATTGCGGCCGCAGACGATGCGGTCGGCCGCTCGCTGCACGAGATCGGCGGCTCGGTTCCCTTCGCCGAGGTTATGGCGATGCGGCACGAGACCGCGGAGCTTCGGCTCTTTGTGACATAACCACACCAGTAGATGAAGGAACGCGAACCATGAGCTCGGCAAAGACGACCAATGGCCACGCGCGGCCGTTCCGGGTAGGAGTCGGGGGGCCGGTGGGGTCCGGCAAGACGGCGCTGATCGAGGCGCTTGTGCCGATGGCGATTGCTCAGGGGCTCTCGCCGCTGGTCATTACCAACGACATCTTCACCAACCTCGACGCGGAGCATGTCCGCGAGACGCTGGCTGGTGTTCTCGATCCGGAGCGCGTAATTGGGGTGGAGACGGGTTCATGCCCGCACACGGCGGTGCGCGACGATCCGACCATGAACCTCGCCGCCATGGAAGAGATCACCGAGCGCTTTCCCGATGCCGATCTGGTGTTTCTGGAGAGTGGCGGGGATAACCTGACGCTCTCGTTCAGCCCGGCGCTGGTGGATACCTATATCTTCGTGATCGACGTGGCGCAGGGGGACAAGATTCCGCGCAAGAAGGGCCCGGGCGTCTGCCGTTCAGACCTGCTGGTGATCAACAAGATCGATCTGGCGCCCTATGTTCGGGCGGATCTTGACGTGATGCGCCGGGGCGCGGAAGAATCCCGCGCGGGTGGTGGCCCGTACATCATGACCGATTGCCTCACGGGTGAAGGGCTGCCCGAGGTGCTGGCCTTCATCGAGCAGGCGGGCGACCTGCGGGGCACCTGGCAGGGTGACCCCCGCGCATGAGCACCGCCGCGCGTCAGGCCCGGCGCGATGACCCGCAGCACGCGCTCCCGGACGATCTGCCGCGCGAGTTCCGCCAGTACGACACGCCGGTGCAGGGCCTCGGGGCCGGGGCGGCCGGGAAAGTTGGGCTGGTCGAGCTGGAGGTTGCGCAGAGAGAGGGCGTGTCGCGAGTTGTGCGCCGCTACCAGCGGGCGCCGCTGCAGTTTTTCCAGCCGCTCTATCTGGACGCGGCGCGGCGGGACATGCCGTTCATCGTCCTCCTGCAACAGGGTGGCGGTCTGCTGCAGGGGGATCGCTACCGGCTCGATATCACCTGCCGGGAGAACGCGGCGGTCCATGTCACCAGCCAATCGGCGACCAAGCTGTACAAGTGCGACGACAACTTTGCGACGCAGATGGTGTACATCACCGCCGAGGCGGGCAGCGTGGTCGAGTATCTCCCGGACGTGACCATTCCGTACCGGCGCTCGCGCTTCTTTCAGCGCATGGACCTGCGGATCGATCCCGAGGCGACGGTGATCGTGGGGGATACGCTGGCGTCCGGCCGTGTCGCCCACGGCGAGCAGCACGCCTTCGACATCTTTTACTCGCAGACGAACGCCTACGCGCTTGATGGCGCGCTGCTGGCCGCTGACACCGTCAAGCTGGAGCCGGCCGCGCAGGATCTGGCCGGGCCGGGCTTGCTCGGCCCGTATGATGCGTTCGGGCTGCTGTCGATCTTCTCGCGGCAACGGCCCCTGGCGGAGCTGGTTGCCACGCTGCGCGCTGCGCTGGCGGCGGATACCCGCCTGACAGGGCGGACCGTGGCGGGCGTCAGCGAGTTGCCAAATGGGTGCGGTGTCTCGGTGCGTATCCTTGGGCACTCCGCCGCGCTGGTGGAGCGGGCGCGCACTGTGGCGTGGAACGCGGCGCGACTGGCGTTGCTTGGGGCGCCGGCGCCGGACCTGCGGAAAGCCTGACGCGCGGCGAGTCCGCCGCCGGTGGAGGAGTGGTCCGTGACGCCCCTGCGCATGCTGGCGACGCTCGGTGGGGTCTCCCTGATTGTGCTGGCCTTTGGCTGGGCCATGCAGGTGCTGACGGTCAAGGGCGCCGAGCCGCCGCCCATGGCCCGGTTGGTGTTCCGGGCAGTGCGGTCAGTCATGTTCGCGCTGGGCAACCTGCCCCTGTTCGGTAAACGCCGGCAGCAGATCTGGGCGTTGTACGTTTCGGTCAGCCTGCTGACCATTGTGGCGCTGGCGATTGCGCAGATTCTGGCTGGCTACACGCTGGTGTTCTACGGCGTGTCGGCGGACAGCCTGCGGACGTCGTATATCAACAGCATCTCTTCCCTTTCGGTCCTGGGCTTCGGCGGGCTGCCATCGACGTTGACGCAATCGACGCTGGCGCTGGCGGAGGCCTTCACCGGCCCGATCTTCGTCGCGCTGCTGATTTCGTACCTCGCCAACATGAACAGCTCGGTCAGCCAGCGGCAATCGCAACTGCGGACCATCGAAACGCGCATCGGCGCCGTCGCGTCCGGGCCGGAGTTGCTGGAACGGGCGGTGAAGGGCTCCGGTCTCGCCACCGCCACCATCGTCTGGCAGGACTGGACGCGAGAGTTCGTGCAGGCGAGGGCGGCCCTGACGACGGTTGAGGGGTACTTGCTGGCGTATTCGCCCGGCATGCATGTCCGCTGGGTCGCCGATGCCCAGACCGTGCTGGACGCAGCCAACTTGCGCAACACGGCGTTCGATCTGCCCGCAGATCCGGAAGCCACGCGCTGCCTGGCGGAAGGCGCTGACACGTTGCAGGGCATGGCCACCCATCTGGACCACCCCATGCTACGGCTACGCCGGCCGCGCCACACCACCACCGTTACGCGGGAGCAGTTCGACCGCGCCTGCGACGATCTGGCTCGCGCCAATGCGCCGGTGACGGCGGACCACGACGCGGCGTGGGCCAAGTTCCAGCAGGAGCGGACGACCTACGAAGGGACTGTCCGCCAACTCAGCCAATTCATGGACGTGCCAGTTTCCGAGTGGCCGTAACGGTCCGGCGCGCTGGAGAAGCCCTCACCCTTAGCCCCTCTCCCGAAGCACTTGCGCGGGAGAGGGGTTGGGGTGAGGGCGCTTCGGGGCTATTAGGCCCCGCAAAGGCTCGCTGGCGCCAAGCATTCTCGGCTGCGCCCGAGACACGAGCTGGCGCCTACTCGCCCCAGGTCAGCTCCAGCACGCGCAGCCAGTTCTCGTAGGCGACCTTGCGGATAGTGGCCTCGTCGTAGCCGCGCTCGCGCATCGCTTCCAGCAGGTTTTGCTGCAGCGACACATCCTTCAGGTTATCCGGCATCGTGGCGCCATCGAAGTCGGAGCCCAGCGCCACCTTGTCGTCGCCGAGGCGAGCGATCAGGTAATCGAGGTGATCGACCATCACGCCCAGCTCCAGATTGGAACCGCGCTCGCCGGTGGGGCTGAGGAAGCCGCAGTTGTAGTTCAGGCCGACCAGCCCCTCGCTGGCGCGAATGGCGTCCAGTTGCTTGTCGGTCAGGTTACGGGTGGCGGCGCAGATGCCGTGGGCGTTCGAGTGGGTGGCCACCAGCGGCGCGTCGGAGAGCGTCGCCACGTCCCAGAATCCGGCCTCGTTGAGGTGGGAGAGGTCGATCATGATGCGCAGGGCGTTGCACTGGCGCACCAACTCCTTGCCGAGCTCAGTCAGGCCGGGGCCGGTGTCCGGGGAGGCCGGGTACTGGAAGGGCACCCCGTGCGCAAAGCGGTTTGGCCGCGACCACGTGATGCCTAGCGAGCGTAGCCCGAGGTCGTGGTAGACCTCCAGCGCGTCGAACTCCGGGTCGATCGCCTCCGCGCCCTCGAAGTGGAGTTCCATGGCGAACGTGCCATCCTCCAGGCACTGCCGGATCTCGCGGGCGGAGCGCACGATCTTCGCCTGCCCGGCGGATTCGCGCTCCAGCCGCAGCAGGCGCGCCACCATCGCCATCGCCTCGCGCTGGGCGTAGGCCAGTCCCATCTGTGGCGGGAAGTTGTCGGCGCTCAGGTAGCGGCTGGAGATGGTGGTGGCAAGTTCGGCCGGGTCGGCGGTGGCGGCGGCTTCCACTTCCTCCGGGTCGCGGATGAAGACGGCGAAGAAGCCGCCGCCAAGGCCGCCCTCGCGAGCGCGGGGCAGATCGAGGTGGCCCGTCTCCGAGCGTTCGAAGAAGGTGCGCTTGCTGATCGGCAGATCGAGCAGCGTGTCGTTGTGCCCGTCAAAGACGGGAATGCCCGTGGAAATCGTGATCGGCGTTGCCGCAGTTGTCGTGGTCACGGACGGATGAACCTCCTGAATTTCGCGAGAGTCGAATCGCTGGCGGGTATGATGCACCACATGGCTGCGATTCGCGCGCACCTGCGCACGCCGAAAGGAATCCATGTATGAGTGAATCGGGAAACGGGCTGCTGGCGGGGCAGGTCTGTGTGGTGATGGGCATCCAGAACCGGTGGAGCATCGCCTACGCTATCGCCGAGGCGCTGGCCGAGGCAGGGGGCACGCTGGCGCTGACCTACATCGATGACCGCGCTGGCCGCGACGCCAACACGCTGCTGGAGAAGTACGGCGGCAAGGGCTACACCTGCAACGTGGCAGAGGATGCCGACATCGACAAGCTGGCCGAGGGCCTGAAAGCCGACTTCGGCAAGGTCGATACGCTGGTCCACTCCATCGGGTTCGCGCCGGCCGCAGAGCTGGCCGGCCGTTTTGTCGATACCAGCCGGGCCGGGTTTCAGGTGGCGCTTGATATCAGCTGCTACTCGCTGGTGGCGTCCGCCGCGCGCATCGCGCCGCTGATGACCGAAGGCGGCAGCATCATGACGCTGACGCACCTCGGCGCCGACCGCGCGTTCCCGAAGTACAACGTGATGGGCGTGGCCAAGGCGGCGCTGGAATCCTCCGTGCGCTACCTCGCCTACGATCTGGGCGAGC
>JASGGF010000354.1:0-5554 GCA_047605145.1 Thermomicrobiales bacterium
GACAAGATGCACGCGCCAGTCAAGATGCTCGCCATCCATGACGGTGGTGTTTCCGGTGGCGAGATCGACGGTGAGCGAGCTGTTCAGGGCGTGGTAATCAAGGAAATAGCGTTTGATCACATCGCCCTTGTAGCCAAGGGCGATGACGAACTCGTTGAGGCCGTAGTGGGCGTAGCCCTTCATGATGTGCCAGAGCATTTCGCGGCCGCCGATCTGGACCATCGGTTTGGGGCGGTGATCGGTCTCCTCGGAGAGGCGGGCGCCAAAACCGCCTGCAAGGATGACGACCTTCATGCCCGTGCTCCGTGTTCAGGATGCCGCGGTTCCAGCCAGCAGGCAGCGCTGGCGCGCGCCGGGGCCCGGAACGACACGATACCACGCTCCGGGCGGGCTCCGGGCTAGCGCCAAACCTGCCGGAACACCCGCAGGTAGTTGCCGCCGAGGATCTTCAGGATGTCGTCGTCGGTGTAGCCGCGTTCGACGAGGCCGAGGGTCAGGTTGGGGAGTTCGGCCATAGTCGTGAAGCCGGTGGGCGCGCGCTCGATGCCGAAGAAATCGGTGCCGAGCCCGACGTGATCGACGCCGACGGCGCGCACGACGTAGTCGATGTCGTCGATGAAGGCGGCCAGATCAGGCTGGTTGTACCCAATGATCCCGACCAGCCCGCCGGTGTTGGCGATGGCGTCCAGCAGCGGGCGCGATTGGTCGGTGAGGATGTCGGGGTAGAGGGGGCTGGCGGTCGGGTCGGCGGGGAAATACTTGCCGGGGCTGGTGTGCGAGAGCAGCACCGGGGCGGCGCTGCGCTCCACCACCTCCCAGCAGCCGGGCACGTTCAGGTGCGCGAGGTCGATCACGATGCCCAGCTCGTTCATGCGGGCCACCGCCTGCTGCCCCGGCTTGCTGAGGCCGCCGGTGCGCACGCCCATCTGCGTGCCATCAGCGAAGAAGTTGCGGCGGCTGTGCGTCATGCTGGCCATGCGCAGCCCGAGATCGTAGAAGACCTCCAGCAGCTTCAGGTCGCACTCCAGCGACTCGAACCCCTCGAAGGTGAGGAAGCCGCTGGTGATCCCCTCCGCCTTGACGCGCTCGATGTCGGCGACGGAGCGCACCAGCGCGAAGTCGGCGTTCTCCTCCGCCTCGCGGCGCAGCCACGCGATCATCTCCATGGTGCGGTGCAGCGCGCGGTCAAGGTGCGGGCTGTCGATGAAGATCGCCATGGCCTGCGAGGTGAGGCCGCCCTCGCGGAAGCGGGGAATGTCGTACTGGCCCATGGTCTGGAAGTAGGCGGTGTGCGGGGAGAAGTTGTAGAGCTGCGTCTCCTCCGTTTCCGCCCAGCCCTGCGGGGCTTGCCACGTCGCCGGGTCCGGCAGCTCGACGCGCTCCCCGAGGCGCATCTTGCGGTCGGCGATGGCCATCAGGATGTCGCAGTGGCCATCGATGATGATGGCGCGCTCGTGCAGGGCGCGGGCGCGGTCGAGGGTGGCGGTGTCAGGGGTGGTCATGGTGTTCGTCTCCTTGTCGATGTCGTGTGATGGGTATCGTGCCCACCTCGTGGCATCCTGAGCGAAGTCGAAGGATCTCGTCGTTGGCGTCCGCAAGACGACGAACGAGGTCTCTTGTGGTTAGTGTGTACAGGTTCTGGCAAGGTTCCGGATCGCGAAGAAGCCCTCACCCCAACCCCTCTCCCGAAGTACTTGCGCGGGAGAGGGGCTTTTGCCCCACGCACTCGCGCCAGATTCGGCGTGGTTCTGCCGAAAACCCGCGTCGCCTGCGCAAATCGGCTCCCCTCTCCCGCGCAAGTACTTCGGGAGAGGGGCTGGGGGTGAGGGCTCTCTCGTTGGGGCAGGGCCCTCGTCATCATGCGCTACCGGAGCCGTTTGGGATCGAGCGCGTCGCGGATGCCGTCGCCGATGAAGTTGAAGGCGAGCACCGTCAGCGCGATGAGCAGGCCGGGGAACCAGACCATCCACGGCGCATCCAGCAGCCGGGTGAGGCCCTTCTGCAACATGCTGCCGAGGCTGGCGTTCGGGGGCTGAATGCCCAGCCCGATGAAGCTGAGGGTTGATTCGAGAATGATCGCCTCCGCAATGCGCAGGGTGGCGGCCACGATGATGGGGCCGCTGGCGTTCGGCAGCACGTGCCGCCACGCGATGCGCCACGGCTGCATGCCGACGACGTTCGCGGCGGCGACGAACTCGGAGGAGCGCAGCGCCAGAAACTCGCCGCGGGTGAGGCGGGCGATGTCCATCCAACTCGCCACCCCGATGATGATCATGAAGGTAAAAATGCTGGGCGGAAACACGATCTGCGAGATCATGATCAGGAAGAAGAGCGGCACCGAGAGCAGGATATCGACCGAGCGCATCAGGAAGGCGTCCACCCAGCCGCCCGCCATGCCCGCCGTGGCGCCGACCAGCACCCCCAGCGAGACGGCGACGACGCTGGCGATGATGCCGACGGCCAGCGAGATGCGCGCGCCGTAGATGGCGCGGGAGAAGCCATCGCGCCCCAGCTCGTCGGTGCCGAAGGGGTGCGCCCAGCTGGGGGGTTGCAGCACCTGATCCGGCAGCAGGTTGATGGCGTTGGGGTCGTAGCGGGTGACCCACGGCGCGAAGATCGCCATGAACCCGAGCACCAGCAGGAAGATGAGCCCGCACACCGCCAACCGGTTGCGGCGGAAGAGCATCCACGCGCGCGCCAGTTGCGTTTGCTCGCGGCGGGGGACTGGCAGGCCGGTCATGGGTAGCGTCATAGCGGAAGCCGTCGACATCAGCTGCCCCGCGCCGGGGTGGCCACGCGGGGGTTGACCACGATGTAGGCGAGGTCCGCCAGCAGATTGCCCACGATGATGAAGATGGCGGAGAAGAGGGTCACCCCCATGATGACCGGATAATCGCGGCTGAGGATCGCCTCGAAGCCGAACTGGGCCATGCCCGGCCACGAGAAGACCACCTCGATCACGTAGGAACCGGCGACGAGGTTGGAGACGGAGAAGCCGAGCAGGGTGATGATGGGGATGAGGGAGTTGCGCCACGCGTGGCGCAGCATCACCTGCCGCTCGCTGATGCCCTTGGCGCGGGCGGTGCGGATGTAATCATGGTGCAGCACTTCCAGCATGCTGGCGCGCTGGTAGCGCACCCAGTAGATGAGGCTGACGAACGAGGTGACGAACACGGGCAGGATGTAGTGCTTCAGGCGGTCCAGCCACATGGGGTCCTTGCTGTTGAAGGTCTCCATCTGGCCGGTGGGCAGCCAACCCAACTGGACGGCGAAGAGCCAGATCAGGATCATGCCGATCCAGAAGGAGGGGAGCGCGTTCCCCAGCACTGCCAGCGTGGTGGTGAGGTAATCGAACACGGTGTACTGCTTGATCGCCGCCAGCGCGCCGATGGTGACGCCCACGACCATCGCCAGCACCAGCGAGATGCCCATCAGCGAGAGGGAGGCGAACAGCCGCTCTGTGATGAGATCGAGCACCGGGCGCTGGCTGGCCAGCGAGTAGCCGAGGTTGCCGCGCACAGCCTGCTCCAGCCAGTGCAGGTATTGCAGCGGCAGCGGGTCGTTGAGCCCGAGGTTCTGGCGGATGCGCTCGATATCCTCCGGGTTCCCCTTGGAGAGCCCCCCGGCGACGTACATCTGGACGGGGTCACCCGGCGCGGCCCGCATGATGGCGAACGAGATGATGGAAACGATCAGCAGGGTCGGGATGACCAGCAGCAGGCGGCGGAGCAGGATCTGGTACACGAGGACTCCCTGAGAACGCGTGGTGTGCAGTGGCTACGGCGAAGACCCGTTGCACCGGAGAGGCCCTCACCCCAACCCCTCTCCCGATGCGCGGGAGAGGGGCTTTTTGCCCCAGACACTGGCGCCAAATTCGGCGTGGCAGCGCCATATGTCCACCGCGATGCTGCCTGCCGGCTCCCCTCTCCCGCGCATCGGGAGAGGGGCTGGGGGTGAGGGCACCCCGGAGGGCGTCTCCCCGGAGGGCATCTCCCCGGAGGGCGTCCCCTCGGCCGCCGGCTACGTGCGGGCGGAGGTGACCATCCACGGCTCGCGGAAGATGCCGGTGTTGTCCATGTCCGCCGTGGAGGCGGGCAGGCTGAGGCCGCCGACGTTGGGGCCAGTCGCCATCTGGGCCTGCCACAGGTAGAGCCAGATCGCGGGGACATCCGCCGTCAGCAGGTTCTGCGCCTCCCACAGGTGCTGAGCGCGCTCCTCCTGCGTCAGCGCGAGGGCGGCGGCGTTCAGCGCGGCGTCCACCTCGGGGTTGGAGTAGTTGGAGGGGTTGGCGAGGTAGGTGCCCTCTTCCGCGGTCGAGGTGAGCCAGCGCGAGGCGATGTCCGGATCAACGCCGAAGCCCTGCCAGTCGAGGTACATGTCGAAGTTCTTGTTCTCGTAGACCTCGGTCTCGAAGGTGGCGGATTCGAGTTGCTTGATCTGCATGTCGATGCCCGCCTGCAGCAGGAATTGCTGCATCCCGGCGGCGATATCGGGCGCGGCGTAATCGGGGTAGATGGTGAGCGTGAAGCTGAGCGGCTGACCATCCTTCTGGCGGATGCCATCGCCCGTCCAGCCCGCTTCTTCCAGCAGCGCCTTGGCCTGCTCCGGGTCGTAGCCGAAGACGGGGACATCCGGGCTGGCGGCCCAGCCGATGCTGATCGGCGAGTTGCCGACAGTGGCGGTCGGCGAAACCGCCGCCTTCATCAGGTTCTCGCGGTCGATGGCGTGCACAATCGCCTCGCGCACGGCCTTGTCCTGCAACACCGGGCTGTCCATGTTCATGCGCCCGGCGAAGATCCAGTTCGAGTCGTAGCGGTGGACGGTGAGGTTCGCGTCTTCCTCCGCTGCCTTGACGTTGCCGGCCTCGCGCAGGCTGGTGACGTCGATTTCGCCCGCCTTCAGCGCGGCCAGCGCCGATTGCTCGTTCGGGTAGGCGAGGCGGACGACCTGCTTCACGCCCGGCTTGCCCTGATGGTAGGCATCGTGCGCCTCCAGCACGAGGCGCTGGCCGGGAACGTATTCCACGAACTTGAACGGCCCGGTGCCGACCGGGTTGAGGTTGAAGTCGCAGGTGGTGAGGTCGTCGCAGGTTTCAAGGATGTGCTTTGGCAGGATGGTGAAGAAGATCTCGTCGGCGCGGGAGGTCTTGGCGAGGAAGGGGCCGAACGGCTTCGGCAGGGTGGCCTGCACGGTGTGGTCGTCGATCTTCTCCCAAACCACCGGCTCGCCATCGATGATGAACTTGCCGCGGTACGGCGAGTTGTTCTTCTCATCGAGCGTCAGTTCGGCGGTGTAGATGACATCGTCTGCCGTCATCGGCGTGCCATCGTGAAAGACGACGTCGTCACGCAGGGTGAAGGTGTAGACCGTGCCGTCCTCGGAGATCTCCCACGATTCGGCCAGATCGGGAATCGGGTTCATCTCCTCATCGAAGCGGACGAGGCCGTCGTAGAGCCAGACGCGGTTATCGGTCAGCAGCGGGTTGAAGTTCTCCGGCATGGAGGAGCCGGTTCCGTTCAGGATCAGGACGCCGCGCTCGTCATCCTGCGCCGCC
>JASGGF010000355.1:0-5538 GCA_047605145.1 Thermomicrobiales bacterium
ATTTTCCTGCGTTCGCCCCCGGGAGTGATTTGCTGAGCCCGCTGGCGAAGGACCTCGGCCCAGCTTCGAACCCGCAAGAACCTCCGGGTCAACGCCATCCATCTCAACCGGACGGGTGCGCCGCGCCTATCGATTTGTAGAGCGCATTGCGAAAGACGTGACCGTCTCCGGCACGTCTTCGTGTCTCGAGCACAGTCGAGAGACCTCGTTTTTCGATACGAACGAACGAGGTCTCTCACGCTTGGCGTCAACTGCGCCTGAAAAGCTCGAAGCGCCGGAGAAACCCTCACCCCCAGATCCTTTTCATTTCGACAGATTGCGTTTTGCACGCTGTTGGGGGCTGCGTAGTGGGAAATGCGGCGCCGCGACCCTGCCGCTGGGGGCTAAAGACCCCCAGCTATCACCCACGAAAGCCCTATGAATAGGGCTGAGATGTCGATAGTGGCCTACGATAACGCGATGAGTTTTCGTCATCTCCTCGGTTTGATCGCAGGCCCATTTATGGGCCTTTCGGTGGGGTAGCTGGAGGTCTTTAGCCCCCAGCGGGCCGGGCGCGACGCCATGTATCCCACCCCCGAACCCCGCTAGCTGCCCCGGTAGACGTGCGTTTCGCTAACTGTCGGGATGACATCCCCAAACCCCTCTCCCTTTGCGAAAGTGGGGGGCGAGGGGAGCCGATGCGCGGTGGCGTGGGAACGTGGCTGCACGCCGCCGGATTTCCCCGGATGGCCGTTTATTCCGCCGCCGAAAGCCCCTCGCCCTTTGCGAAGGGCGAGGGGTTGGGGTGAGGGTTCTTTGCTGCGGCGGCGTGCCCATCCCCAATACCTCCCCCAGTCAGCCGCGCAAGTACTTCGGGAGAGGGGTTGGGGTGAGGACTTCTCCGGTGCAGAAAGCCTCGCACAAGCAAATTCACAGCAAGCGTTCTCGACTGCGCTCGAGACACGAGGGGCGCTCACGAGGCCACGTTCATCGCAATGCGCTCTAGGGCAAGGCTGGGCTGGTGGACCTCTGCCGGTTCGAGGCTGGGCCGAGGTCCTTCGCCTGCGGGCTCAGGACTCCACGCCGGAGCGGGCGCAGGGCTCCCCACCACAGCAGTGCGTACGATGCCATCAGCGTGGGCGACCTGTCACGACACGACGGGGGTGGCTGAGGCGCCGGCGGCGGGCCAGCGTGGGATCGGCTGCTGCTCGATCTCGCGGCAGGTCGCGCCGGCGCAGATCAGCATCGCCTCCGCCCGCTCCTGGTAGGCCGCCAGCAGCGCCGGGTCGGCTGCACTGGCCCGGTTCTCCGTTTCGTACGGATCGGCGATCAGGTCGTACAGCTCCTGCTCGCCGGTGCCGTAGTTCACGTAAACCATGCTGGCGGTGCGCAGCGCCTGAAACGCCGGCTGCTTGTCCGTGCGGCTGGGGTTGTTGACGAACTGCTCGATGAACCCGAACTGCCGCCAGTCCGCCGGGACTGGCTCCCCCGCCAGCACGCCCGTCAGAGAGCGCCCATCGACGAAGGCCGGGATCTCGGCGCCGCCCCACGTCGCAAACGTGGGAGCCAAATCCACCTGAGAGGCGAGCAGATCGAGCGTCACGCCGGGGGCGATGCCCGGCCCCCGGATCACCAGCGGAACCAGCACCGCTTCCTCATAGGCCGAGCCCTTCTCCTGCGAAACGCGGTGCTCGCCGAGGCTGTAGCCATTGTCCGAGGTGAGGATGATGTAGGTCTCGTCGAGGATCTCCTGCTCCTCCAGCGTCTGCACGATGTCCGCGATCAGCTCATCCACCGAGAGCAGCGTCTCCAGCCGGGCCTGAAAGTATTGCTCCTCCTCCGCCATCTGCCGCTCGGTCAGGGGCGGCAAAATCTGCACCCAGTTCGGCTTGTCGGAGACATCCGTCTCGTTCATGGCCGGGTTATCCGGCAGCGGGGTATCGGCGAAGGCGCCCACGTGCCAGCTGGCGGGCTCCGCCGGGCCGTGCGGCGCGCGGGTGCTGATGTGCAGGAAAAACGGGTCGCCGGCGGTGGCGGCGGCGGTGATGACTTGCTGGGCCTTATCCGCCAGCACATCGGTCAGGTGCACTTCCTCTTTCCGCGAGGTGTAGCGCACGGCCTCGCCATTTTCGTTGATGGTGAAGCGGGAGTAGCCCTCGTTGCTGACGCCGAACCAGTCGTCCCACCCCGGCGGGATCGCCAGCAGCTCCGGCGTGGAGCCGTAGCCGTTCAGGTACTTGCCGATGAGCGCCGTGTGGTAGCCGGCATCCTGCAACCACGTCGCGATGGTGGAGGACTCGTTGTCGCCCCGGCGCATCTGCTCGACGCCGCCAGTGTCCCCCTTGCCGCGTAGCACCCCGTGGCCGTGCGGGTACTGCCCGCGCAGAATGCTGGCGCGGGCTGGCCCGCAGCCCGGCGAGGTCACGGTGAAGTTGGGGAAGGTGGCTCCTTCCTCCACCAGCAGCGACTGCGCGGTGGCCATGTACGGTAGGTCACTGGCGCGCATGTCGTCGGTCAGGATCAGGACGATGTTCGGGGGCGTCTCCTGCGCGGCGGCAGGGAGCCGGCCACTAAGCGGGCCGAGCAGCAGGCTGGCGGCGCCGGCGCTGGCGGTTTGCAGCAGGCGGCGGCGGCTGAGGTCGGGGGTTTGGGGTGTCACGCAGTCTCTCTCCTTGCGACGGGCGTTGCGGGCAGTCATGAGGTTACCCGTTCGCTGGCGGCCAGATGGGCAACGGCTGCTGATCGAACTCGCGGCACGTGGCGCCGGCGCAGGCCAGCATCGCTGCCGCCCGCTCCCGGTAGGCCGCCAGCAACGCCGGATCAGCCGCGCTGGCCTGATTTGCCGTTTGGTGCGGGTCTACTCGCAGATCGTACAACTCCTGCTCATCCGTCCCGTAGATCACGTAGGCCATGCCGGCGGTGCGCAGGGCCTCGAAGGCCGGTTGCTTGTCCGGGCGGTCTCCGATGGCCCGGAAGTGTTCGATGAACGCGAACTGGCGCCAGTCATCCGGGACCGGCTCCCCGGCGAGGATCCCCGCCAGCGAGCGCCCCTCGACGAAGTCTGGAACGCTGGCGCCGCCCCACGCCGCAAACGTGGGCGCCAGGTCCACCTGCGAGGCCAGCACGTCCAGCGTGACGCCGCGCGGAACCCCGGGGCCACGGATCACCAGGGGAAGCCTGATCGCCTCTTCGTAGGGTGAGCCCTTCTCCTGCGCCACCCGGTGCTCGCCCAGCCCAAAGCCGTTGTCGGAGCTGAAGACGATGAAGGTCTGATCCAGGATCCCCTGCTCCTCCAGCGTCTGCACCAGCTTGGCGACCAGCTCATCGACCGAGAGCAGGGTCTGCAGACGCGCGCGGAAGTGCTGAGTAACCTCCGCCATCTCCTGTTCGGAAAGCCGGGGCAAGATCTGCACCCAGTTCGGCTTGTCGGAGACATCGGCCTCGTTGATACCGGGGTGATCCGGCAACATGGCGTCGGCGAAGGCGTCCGCGTGCCAACTCGCGGGTTCCGCCGGTTCGTGCGGCGCGCGGGGCGTGATGTGCAGAAAGAACGGCTTTCCGGCTGGCGCCACCTCGGTCATCACCTGCTGGGCCTTGTCCGCCAGCACATCGGTGAGATGCACTTCCTGCCTGCGCGAGGTGTAGCGCACCTGTTCGCCATTTTCGTTGAGGGTGAAGCGGGAGTAGCCCGCCTTGCTGGCCCCGTACCAATCGTCCCAGCCGGGCGGAATCGTCAGCAGCTCCGGGGTGGAGCCGTAGCCGTTCAGGTACTTGCCGATCAGCGCGGTGTGGTACCCGGCATCCTGCAACCACGTCGCGATGGTGGAGGCCTCATTGCCGAATTCGCGAAACCGGTCCAGCCCGCCGAACTCGCCCTGACCGCGCAACACACCGTGGCTGTGCGGGTACTGCCCGCGCAGAATGCTGGCGCGGGCCGGCCCGCAGCCGGGAGCGGTCGCCGTGAAGTTGGTGAACGTGGTCCCCTGCTCCACCAGCAGTGATTGCACCGCCGGCAGGTAGGCCAGATCATCCACCCGCATGTCATCGGTCAGGATCAGGATGATGTTGGGGGACGAGGTCTGAGCCATTTCGGCGCGTCGCTGAAGGAGCGACGCCGGCAGGAGACCGGCGGCTCCGCCGCTGGCGGTTTGCAGCAGGCGGCGGCGGCCGAATCTCGGGGTCTGGAATACCACGCAGAGAATCTCCTCCGCCGGGGCTCCCGCAGGCCCGGCTGGATCGTGAGTAGAAAAAAGAATGGGCGGGACGCGGCGGAGGCGGCGGCAAGCGCCTGCCCCACTGCGTCCCGCCCAATCAGCGGGAGAGCTGGTTAGCTCGCCGGGGTCGCGTCAGACTCCGGGGAGGCCATGGGGGAGGCTTCCGGGCTCGCTTCCGCCATCTCCTCGATATCCTCCATCGCCTGGGAGGCGCTCACTGGAGTGGCCTCCTCAGCCGCCAGCATCGGGGTGGCTTCAGCGGCAGCCATCGGAGTCGCCATGGCGGCAACAGGCGAGGCCGCCGCTACCGGGGTCGCCACACCGGCGGCCGGCGAGGCTTCAGCCTCTTCGGTCTCCTCGGCGGCGGGCGCAGCGGTCTCCTCAACCTCGGCCGTGGCCTCGTCAGCCGGCGCTTCGGTCGCTTCGGCGGGGGCCTCGGTGGTGGCCGCCGGGGCGGTGGTGGGCGCGGGGGCCGGCTGGCCGCCGCAGGCGGTCAGGAGGACCGCCAGTCCCGCCACGGCGCCAAGCCGCAGGCCCCAGGTCTTGACGCCACGCAACGCGATTTCCTGTTGCATCTCGCTCATCGTCGGACTGTGCTCCTTTACGTCGATCATTCCGGCGTTCCGGCTTGCGAGTTGGCGTCTCCCGCCAGTTGCGATTCTTCGTACGCTAGCTGGTCCTCCCGTGTGCGTGCCGCCACATACGCGCCAATGGTGAGCAGAATCATGGGGCCGAGCGTGATGCAGAATACAACCGCCAGCAGGCCGGCATCTTCCGGACGCGCCCGCCAGATGATGACGACGCCAAACAACGCGGTCACCACCAGCAATGCCAGCGCCCAGAGCGCCGCCGAGGTCGAGACGCAGCCCCGGGCATTCGTATTGATATCCGGGGGGCGAACCGGCAGCGCCGAAACCGGCCCGGCGGCCGCTGCGGCATCAGCGACGCGCACGTAGCCCAACCGGCCATATGGCAGACGAATGCGGACCCAGTCTGCCGGACCGGACAGATCCTCGATCACCTCCAGATCACGGCCAGAAGGCACAATCTCGATCAGCCGGGCGGCAGGATCAGGCCGTTCGAAGACGCGAAGCCCCTCCGTGGCGTGAAAGGCATCCACCAGTGTTGTGCCGCAGGCTGCACAGAAATGGTTGGACGCCGGGTTCAACGCGCCACAGAGGCCACAATAGATGAGTGTAGAGCCAGCGGCGCTCGTACCCTGGTCCCACGACTCCCGTTCCTGATTTCCGCCAGACTCGACCAAGCGCTTCTGCATCTCCTGTCACGCAGCAGCCGGCCAGCACCGGGCGCCCCTTAGGAATACCATGGTTTCGCCTCGTCTGCC
>JASGGF010000356.1:0-5530 GCA_047605145.1 Thermomicrobiales bacterium
AATCCGTCTCCCTACCCCAGTCAGCCGATGCGCGGGAGAGGGGAGCCGATTCGCGGTGGCGGAGCGGGTTTCCGGCGGAACCACGCTGCATCTGGCGCGAGTTCGCGGGGCAAGAGCCCCTCTCCCGCGCATCGGGAGAGGGGTTGGGGTGAGGGCTCTCCAGCGTTCGGGCGAGGGGTCTTTGGTGGCGAGGGTTTCCCTCCACCGCGATACCTTTTCGCCCCCGCGCGCGTCTCTGACGGCAGGGAGTCTGCACACGCCGGCGCCCTGCCCGCCACGCTCAGCCCAACGCACCCGGGAGCACCGCGCATGACTCATTCCGAACATCCGAATCAGCCCCCCCGCCCCACCCGCCGCCAGCTCGTTGCCGCCGCCGGCGGCGGCCTGCTTGCGTTCGGCGCGCGCATCGTCCACGCGCAGGAGACAACGCCAGAGGCTGCCACGCCCACCGCGCCCGCCGTCGGGACGCCGGAAGCCGGCAGCGGCATCATCCGGCCGACCGGCGTGGGTTCGGTGCCATCGACCGGGGCCAGCCGGCCGGGGCCGGTCAACCTTGTGCGCGGGCGGCCCACGGCGCCAGTCATCGCGCCGGTGGGGCTGACCATCGCCAGCGCCGGGGTGGACGCCGGCATCGAGCGGCTGCGCGTGGTCGATGGCGCGATGCAGGACCCCTCCGGGCCGTGGGAGGTGGCGTGGTACGAGAACCTCGGGGCGCTGGGCGCGCCGGGGAACGTCGTGATGGCCGGGCATATCGACTACTGGAACGTCGGGCCATCGGTCTTCTACAACCTCGCCGGGGTGCAGCCGGGCGAGGAGATCACGGTGGCGGGGGATGACGGCCTGCAATATCCCTTCACGGTAGAGTGGGTGGAGCAGTTCAACTCCGACAACATGCCGCTGGACGAACTGACCGGCCCCACCGGCGCCCAAAGCCTGACGCTGATCACCTGCGGCGGGGCCTTCGACTACGTGAACGGCGAGTACCTGCAGCGCACCGTCGTGCGCGCCACTCGCAGCGGGCCGGGCGTGCCGGCGGTATGACGCCTATCGTCCGCCCCGCCACGCTCGCGGATCTCCCGGCCGCCGCCAGCATCAAGGCGGCGGGGAGCGTGGACATGAACCTTCGCGCCCACCCGGCGCTGGGCATCGGGGAGCCGGATCATGCGCAGAAAACGGCCGCTGCGCTGGCGCTGTTCACGGAACTGCGGGCGGAGAACCCGGAGCAGGTCTGGGTGGCAACGGCGGGCGATATCGGCCACGAGGTCGTGTGTGGCATGGCCGCCGCCGTCATGCGCGGGCGGCATGCGCACATCGTGGCGTACTTCGTGGACCCGGCGCGGCAAGGGCGCGGCCTCGGGCGGGCGCTCTTCACGGCGCTGCTGGACGCCTGCCGCCGTCACGGTTGCGACATCCTCTCGCTGTACAGTTCGGATGACCCTCGCGCCATGACGCACTATCTGCAGCACGCCTTGTGGCCGCAGCCACCGCACCTGTTCCTTGTCGCCGCGCGTTTGACGCCGCCGAACCCGGCGGCCAGCGCGGTCTCGCCGCTGCGCGCAGAACCGATCACCGATGAGGCGACCCTGAACACCGCCGGAGACATCGACAAGGCGGTGCGGGGGGTGCGCCGCATGGACGATCTGCGCCGCTGGGTGGAGGAGGGCGATGGTCTGCTACTGGTAGACCGCCTCAGTGGCGTCCCCGCCGGGTACGCCTTCCTGCGGGACGAACGTGAGGTGGGCAGAGTCGGCCCGGTGGCGGCGAACGCCGCCGCCGCAATGCCGCTGGTGCTGGCCGCCGCCCTGCGCGAGGCGGCCTCCCGCCCTGCCGCCGAATGGCGGGCGTTTGTGCCGGGGGAGAACCACGCCGCTCTCGCCACGCTGTTGGCGTGGGGGTTCCGCGCGCAGTACGCATACCCCTACATGGCAACGGCGCCCATCGGGCAGCCTGATCGCTACCTGCTGCGGGATTTCAACCTGCTGTAGCGACCATCGCCCGCGTGTCCGTCAGCCCTCGCGCCGTCGCCCCCCACCGGTCGTCCCGAGCCCGCAGACGAGGGGCCGCGCCCCGCCAGCTCCAAGGTCACGGCTCCAGTTCTCCCTCTACCACCGCATGCCACCGCCTGCCCGCTCCACCCCAGCGACTGGCGGCGCCACAAAGCGCGCCGTGGCCCCTATGGGATGGAGGGTTCTGGTGCGAACACTGCTGACATTACGCTCGCTGTCACGGACAACTGCGACCTCATCGTTGCAGATGCTGGAATCGGCGGACCTGTTCCATTGGCAATGCAATCCCGAGCTGGAAACGTGAGTGCGCAGGCAGCCAAGGACGTAAAGCGACAAACCGGCGGATAGCATGATCACATGGAAGTTATTGGGATCCTTTTGACCGAATCGTACGCGCACATTGAGTATCGAGACGATGGCAAGACCGTGTCCGACGCCTCTGGGCAGGTCACGTACTGCACGAATGCTCGCGACGGGTGGTTTGGCACTGGAACGCTCGGCAACTGGAGCGCCTCCAAGAAGACCATCTGGGTATGGAAACAGTGCAGTTTCGCATGGATTGGCGGTAGCTATCCTCATTCATTGGCGGTTGACGTCTATAACTGGCCCGGCAACGACTGGGCAGTCTATTGCACGCTGAGCGGGCAAACTGTCCCTTGAGCAACATTCCGTTGTGGTAAGGCACACCAGAAACTCTCGCGCGGCCATAGCACCTGTTCCACGCTGCAAGCAGATCGCGCGAACCCTGCGAAGTCTCTAAGAGGAAGAGGGCAATGGGCTACGCTGACGAATCCGGCTCAAAGCGAGATGCCAGCGTACTCGCGCTTGGATCATGCCTTCTGGGGCTGGTGACGCTGCTCGCAGCGTTGTTCTCGACGGGAGCGCTCCAACTGGACGAATATGCTGCTGGTGCAACACGTCTTGGGGCTATTGCGCTCGTCCTCGCACTCACCGCGCCATTCTTGGCAGGATTGGCTGCACTTCACCCATCCTTGCGGCCCTTTCGTCGACCGATCTGGTTGGCGAGTGGCCTGGTTGCGCTCACGATCGCCATTGCGACACTTGCGAGCGGGATTGGATTCCTCGTTGGCGCTGCTGCGCTTGGATTGCTAGCTTCCTGGTGGCAGAGTCGAAGTCCGTCAAGCGTTAGCATGAGCCGCAGTGAGATCGTCCTGGCACTGTGGCTATCGCTTTGCTTCTTTGGCGCGCTCTGCGCGCTCTACCTCGGGAAGGCCGCCATGTGCTGGGATGCACATGGCGGCTGGTCATTCGCAGAGACAAACCTTGAGTGCCGAAGCGGAGTAGTCACGAATTCGGCAGGCATCCTGGCGCTTGCCTTGGTCGGCGCGAGCATCGGAGGTATCGCCTGTATTTCGTCGTATGGAACGGCTTCTGGCAAGACTCCCCGCACCAACGCGTAAGATCCACAACCTCCGCTGGCCGGCCAGTTCGGCGGTTTGGACTCAAGGCCTCAGGACTTGGAGACGCAGATCATGAACACAAAAACCCGGCTTGCATCGCTTACCGTGTTGATACTGATTACCCTTCCAATCGCTGCGAGTGGAGAGCAGTCCAGAGCAACTGAGTTTCCAGTTGACGCGAGCGGCAAGATACATGCTGCGCCAGGCGCCTTCATAGGACAGGGGCGCCTTGAACAGGTTGAAGGCGCAGAGGTCTGCATCTTTGACCCGGTTTCATATGGCATTGCTGGGTCGAGCGCCGGCTCGTCTACGCTAGAAACCCGAATTACTGGAGATTGTGCGATTGTTGTGGCAGAGCCTTCGTCTGTCGAACGACTCACCCCTTCATCAAACGCCAACAGCATGCGCGGCTACGCTTCCGATGAGGAGCTGGTCTTCTCATTCGAGACCAGGGACTGAGGCGCCCTCACCCTACAACCCCTCTCCCTGGGCGCTGGGCGATCCCTACCCAAACGCGATGGTCAGCGAGTTCTCCAGATAGCGCTTCACCACCTGCAGGAACTGCGCGACGTCCATCGTCATGTCAAAGGCCGATCACGACGGTTCGGATGAGACCCAGAAGACCACGCGACAACAGCGCATCATCTTGGGATCGGGTTTGCCAGAAGCCATAACCGCCCCAGACGGGCCAACATACTGGTGTGCGACCGCCAAACGCGTCATGCCGTCGTAATACTCGATGGTCTGACTTTCCGTACCCACAGGGAATGCACGCGCAAGACATCGTGCGGGCGGCACAACGCTGCGGCGCCTGATGCGGGTCGTGAGCGTTCCATTCGCCGCGCGCCCGGCAAGGTCGCTAGAATTGAAGCAGAGGCGAAGCAGATCCGGCGTGACTTGCGCCTTCGGAGTTAACGATGGCCGATCTTGACCAGACAATTCGGCGCCACCTGCAAGGGTATCTGGCGAATCAGGTATCTCTCAACCAACTAACTGAAGTGATCGTCGATGCGATCTGGAGCCTACCCCCGGATCAGGAAGATGCGTTGACGGATCGTATCTATGCCGTGCAGTTGGCGCTCGCGGAACTCTCTGACAAGCTGCTGACGGAAGATGAGTTTCGCGCCGAATTGCGCGAAGTGCTCAGCAACGAACCCATTCCATCGGCTGCCTGAACACCTTCGCCGGCAGTTCTACCGGTTCGTCGCCTGCCCTCCGCACCGAAGTACCCGAAGTGCAAGCCCCGCTCCCTGAGCACAGGGAGCGGGGCTTACTGTTGGGGGTGAGGGTTCTCCCCTCGCCTACCCGAACGCGATGGTCAGCGGGTTCTCCAGGTAGCGCTTCACCACCTGCAGGAACCGCGCAACCTCCGCGCCGTCGCTGACGCGGTGATCGGCGGAGAGCGTGATGTTCATCCGCTTGCCCGGCACGATCTCGCCGTCCTTGACCACGGGGACGTCCTTCATGGAGCCGACCGCCAGAATCGCCGCCTGCGGCGGGTTGATGATGGCGATGAACTCCTCCACATCGAACATCCCGAGGTTCGAGATCGTGAAGGTGCCACCCTGGAACTCGTCCGGCAGCAGCCCGCCCTTGCGGGCGCGCCCGATGCGGTCCTTCGTCATGCGGGCGATGGAGATCAGCCCCATCTTGTCCGCATCGGGGATGAACGGCGCGATCAGGCCGTCCTCAATCGCGACCGCCACGTTGATGTCGATATTCGGGTGCTCGATCAGCTGGTCATTCTCCAGCGAGGAGTTCAGGTTCGGGAACTCCTGCAACGCCAGCGCCGCCGCCTTCACGATCAGGTCGTTAAAGGAGACCTTGCCGTCGTCCGGGGCCTGCGCATTGATCATCTCGCGCAGCTCGCCCGCCTTGATCATGTCCACTTCCACCGTGACGTAGAAGTGCGGCGCGTTCGCCTTCGATTCAGACATGCGGCGGCCGGTGGTGCGGCGGATCTTGCTCAGATCGTGCGGAATGCCCGCCGGGCGGCCCGCCGGCGCAGCAATCGGCGCCGCCGGCTTCGCAGGCGCGGCTTCCGCCGGGGCGGCAGCAGGCGCAGGCGCAGCGGCAGGAGCCGCCGCTGCGGCCGGGGCCGGG
>JASGGF010000357.1:0-5508 GCA_047605145.1 Thermomicrobiales bacterium
GCCTGTTGGCGGCCGTCGGCGCTTTACATTCAACCGCGCGGTATCCCGCGTATCAGCTATGCGCCGCGCTTTCGGCCGGCTGCTCGCCCGCCTCGCCGTCCGCTACAGGCGCGTCGTCAGCAGTGGGCGCGTCCTCCGCGACCGCCGCTTCCGCCACCTCGGGCGACGCCGTTGGCGCTTCTGCGACAGCCACCTGCGCTTCAGCAGGCTCGTCCGCCACCACGATCACGGCCTCTTCCACCAGCACCGGGTTCGGTTCGGGCGTGCCGTCCTCCGCAATCGCCTCGATGGCGATCATCGTGTCCTCTTCGGCGCCCGCTTCCAGCTCGGCCAGTAACTCGTCGCCCTTGCCCGTCGCCTCCGGCTCCGCCATCAACGCAGCAGCAGCAAGCGCGGCCGCGCCCACTGCCGGGACGACGACATCCTCCGGCAGCGCCTCATCGCGGAACACCGCAATCCGCAGCGGCGTTGGCTTGCCGCCGTTGGTGTCGTTCAGGTCCTGCGGGCAGGCCGAAACCGCCACCACCATGTCGGTCAGCGCCTTCAGCAGCACATAGTCGCCGGCCTCCGCCAGCGGCTGCCGCACCTCCAGCTCGCCCTTCTGCTTGATCGCCACGTTCATGAACCAGTTTATTGGGTCCGGCACGTGGTCGAAAGCGACCTCGTACTCGGCCAGCGCGTTGAACAACGCCTGCCGGCAGCTGGCGTGGCCCGGCGCGCCCAGATCCTCGTAGCGCTTCGGATCGCACGCCGCAATCAGCATGTCGTGCCGCCCGACGGTGTCCTCCACGATTTCGAGGACCGGCTGCCGCCGGTTGGAATACAGGCTCATCCCCAACTGCGGCACCACATTCATGTTCGCCGCCCGGGTGTGCGAGGTCGAAACAAACTCGCCCATGTCGTTCGCGTTGAAAGCGACGAAGTCCGCGACCTGCTTGCCCTCGATGGTCAGAATCTGCACATACTGCCCGGCCTTCACCGTCAGTATCTCGGCCACGCCCGGCGGCACGTGGCGGGCCTTGCTCAATGTCTTGCTGTTCAGCAGATCGCTCACCCCTGGGTGCTCCTTCGCCGTGTTCTGGCCCGCGCCAGTCCTTGCGCGGTCCTGCCGCAATGCTCCGGGAGATTGTCGCAGTGTCGCCCGTCGCAGGCCACCCTGCCGGGCCTCAACCTGCCGCACGGCGCAACGGATGTACCATGCGCGGACATTCGGCCGGTGGGCAACCCACCGGAAAGGGGAGGATACTCGCCCATGGAACGCTGTCCTGTCTGCGGAGAGCCGCGACGAAACGCCGCGCGATTCTGCACGACCTGCGGCGCCCGCTTTCCCGCCAACGAACCTGCAGCAACCGCCAGCGAGCCTTCACCCGCTGCTGGCGAGGTCGCCGCACCTGCAAGCGATTCCGGCGGCGGGTGGCCGGCGCCTCCCGTCTCGACCGTGTCTCCGTGGGCGACGCCACCGGCCAGCGCTGCCGCAACTGGATCATGGGGCGCAAAGCCTGAACCCGAAGTGGCATCCAGCGGGGGCTGGCCTGCTCCCCCCAGCGACCCCAATCCGGACGACGAGGGCCTGACGTGGGCCGAAATTGCCGCCTCAGCCATCACCAGACCGAAACCAGCGCCGGTGGCGGCCGTGATTGAAGTCGAGGAGGCGCCGGTCGTCGCCGTCGAAGAGTTCAGCGTCGATGATGTGGACGAAACCGCCGATAGCGAAATTGCCAGCGCGTTGCGCGCCCGGGCCCGGTCGCTGGCGGACGAACTGCGAACCGTGATCGACGAGCTCACCGGCGCCTCGACCGTGGACCGCGATCTTCTGGCGCAGGAACTCCGGAACGCGCTCTCCCGGCCCGCTGCGCTGGAGGGCGATGCGCTCAGCAACCTGCAGGCCGCCGCTGAAGCCGCGCAGGAGCGCCCGCGCGACCTCGACACGCTCACGGCGCTCACCGCCCACGCAGGCGCCATTATGGCCCTGATCGTCGGCTACGAACGCGCCACCGCCGGCATCGAGCGCGTGCTGGATTCCGTCTCGACGACCGAGCCGTCCGAACCAGTTGAACCGTTGGAGGCCTGAACGCTGCGAGACCTTCCGGAGTGCCCCGGAAGGTCTCGTGACGTCCAAAAGCGTCGATAGCGGTCGCTAGACCAGCGCCGTTCGCGCCGGCGCCCCGTGGCAGTGCTTGTACTTCTTGCCGCTGCCGCACGGGCACTGTTCGTTCGCCCCAACCTTGCGGGATTTCCGCTGCACGATGGCCTCGGAATCCGGCTCACCTGCCGCCGTGGGCGCCTGGTCCGACTCCTCGGTCACCGCCGTGCGCACTGGCTGCTGCGCCACCGCCGGCTGCACCCGGAAAATGGTGTGCACCACGTCATGCTGGATGCTGGCCAGTAGTTGCTGGAAGAAGTCGTACCCCTGCGTCTTGTAGACGACCAGCGGGTCCTTCTGCGCGTACGCCTGCAGGCCCACGCCCTCGCGCAGCTCGTCCATCTCCGTTAGGTGCTCGACCCACAGCTTGTCGATCACCGTTAGCATGACGTGCCGCTCGACCTTGCGCATCACCTCGGGGCCAAAGCGCTCCTCAACCTGATCGTATCCAGTCTCAGCGTCCTCGATCAGGAAGTCCACGAGATCAGCCCGCTCGAACGACGCAATGTCGTCCTGCGTCACCTCGCTCATCGGCACGAGGCCCTTGTACGCCTCGAAGAGCTTGTCGTCGTACCGCTCCAGATCCTTGCCGTCCCCGATGTTGGCCGCCACGATCTTCTCGATCTCGCGCTCGACCATCTCCCAGATACGTTCCTGAATATCCTCGCCCTGCACCAGCAGGCGGCGGTCGGCGTAGATCACCTCGCGGTGCTTGTTCATGATGTCGTCGTACTGCACCACGTGCTTGCGCATGTCGAAGTTGTGCCCTTCGACCTTCACCTGCGCGTTCTCGATCGACTTCGTGATCACCCCGTGCTCGATGGGCACGTCCTCTTCCATGCCGAGGCGTTCCATCATCTTCGAGATGCGGTCAGACCCGAAGCGCTTCATCAGCTCGTCTTCGAGGGAGACGTAGAACTGCGAAGACCCCGGGTCACCCTGCCGGCCAGCGCGGCCGCGGAGCTGGTTGTCGATGCGTCGCGCCTCGTGCCGCTCGGTGCCGATGATGTGCAGCCCGCCCGCTTCCTTGACGCCCGGTCCCAGCACAATGTCCGTGCCGCGCCCCGCCATGTTCGTGGCGATGGTGACCGCTTGCGCCTGCCCGGCGTCCGCCACGATGGCAGCCTCGCGCTCGTGCTGCTTCGCGTTCAGCACCTGATGCGGTATGCCCTGCCGCTTCAACTCATCCGAGAGCCGCTCGGAAGTCTCGATGGAGGTGGTGCCCACCAGCACTGGCCGCCCGGCCTCGCGCTTTTCCTTGATGTCGGTGATGACGGCGTTGAACTTGCCGCGCTCGTTCTTGAACACAAGGTCGCCGTTGTCCTGCCGCACCATCGAGCGGTTGGTGGGGATCGGCACCACGTCGAGGCTGTAGATGCGGCGGAACTCTTCCGCTTCGGTCTTGGCGGTGCCGGTCATCCCCGCCAGCTTCTCGTACATGCGGAAGTAGTTCTGGAAGGTGATCGTCGCCAGCGTCACGTTCTGACGCCGCACCCGCACGCCTTCCTTCGCCTCGATCGCCTGATGCAGGCCCTCGGAGTAGCGCCGGCCCATCATCATGCGGCCGGTGAACTCATCGACGATGATCACCTCGCCGTCGCGGACGATGTAATCCTTGTCTCGAGTAAAGGTGGCCTGCGCCTTCATCGCCTGTTCGAGATAGTGGGTCAGTTCGATGTACCGCTCATCGTAGATGCTCTCGCCCGGCTGCAGCTGCATGAGCTGCTCGATGCGATCGATGCCCTCTTCCGTCAGCGCCACCGACTTGTGCTTGTGATCGACCTCGTAGTCGCGCTTTTCACGCAGCTGCTTCACATACTGCGCGAACTGGTAGTACTTGTCGGTCGCCTGCTCCGCCTGCCCGGAAATGATGAGCGGCGTGCGCGCTTCATCGATCAGGATGTTATCGACCTCGTCGACGATGGCGTAGACCAAATCGCGCTGCACCATGCGGTCGGCGGTTGGCACCATATTGTCGCGCAGGTAGTCGAACCCGAGCTCGTTGTTCGTGCCGTAGGTGATGTCGGCGGCATAGGCTTCGCGGCGCTCGACCGGGCGCAGGAACTCGAGACGCGGATCGGGGATTCCCAGTCCGCATCGAACACAAAGGCCTCGTCGTGCTGGATACAGCCCACCGAAAGTCCAAGCCGGCTGTAGATCCGGCCCATCCACTGCGTGTCACGGCGAACGAGATAGTCGTTGACAGTGATGAGATGCGCGCCTTCGCCGGTGATGGCATTCAGCGCCACTGCCGTGGTCGCGGTGAGCGTCTTTCCTTCACCAGTACGCATCTCGGCAATCTTGCCCTGGTGCAGCACCATGCCGCCCATCAGCTGGACATCGAAATGCCGTTGCCCGATTCCGCGGCGCGCGACCTCGCGCACCGAGGCGAAGACCTCCGGCAAGAGATCGTCGAGCGATTCCCCATTCTGATAGCGGGCATTGAAAACAAGCCGTGCCTGCCGGAATTCCTCATCCGAGGTTTCGAGCATCTGCGGTTCGAGACCGTTGATTTCATCGAGTAGGGGGTAAAGTTTGCTGACATTCTTGTCTTGAGTCAGCCGAATACTTCAGCAGTGATCGCATTGGAGGTCAAACCTTTAAGGTGGTGATCGTCAGTCGGAATGGTTGGACGGCGCTGCAATCGCCGCACCGGAAAGTATAGCGTCGCGGGCAACCCATCCGGTTTCACGGCCGCAAGCATGGAGCGTTTGATTGTCATATGGATGCCCCAAATCTCGAAGATGTCGAACCCGTCAGACTGGCCGATCAGGTCTTCGCGATCGTGGGACAGATTCCCCATGGCCGCGTGACGTCCTATGGCGACATCGCGCGGGCGTTGGGCGATCCGCGTGGAGCGCGTCAAGTTGGCTGGGCGATTGCCGGATCGCCCGAGGGTCTCGATCTTCCCTTCACCGAGTGGTGAATCGGGAAGGGTTCCTGAGTGGAGGGTGGGCCTTCGGCCATCCTGAGATCATGAAGCAGCGGCTGGTAGCTGAGGGCGTGCATTTGTTGACGAATACACCGTCGACATGAAGCGCTGCCATTGGATTCCAGGCGAGGACTCAGCCCCCGCCGACGAAGTGGACGATCTCGAGCAGGTCTCCCTCTTCGATGATCACCTCAGGAAAGATCGCGCGCTTGATGATCTCCCCGTTGCGCTCGACCACGACGAGGCGTTCGTGGAGCTCGCGCCCGGTGAGAAACTCCGCAACCGTCGTTCCCGCTAGCAGCTCGGTTGGTTTCCCATTGATGGTGGCCGAAATCGTCGGCCCGGCTGTCTCAGTCACACTTGCCTCCAACGCCGAACGATACGCCAAGACGTTCTCCCGGATCATCTGCTTGCTCGTAAACGGGCTCAGCAC
>JASGGF010000358.1:0-5506 GCA_047605145.1 Thermomicrobiales bacterium
TTCTACGCCCACTGTGGCTTCCCACTCAGGCGCAAGTAATATGCAGCCTGCTCTATTTCAGCGATGAGGTCAACGCCCAGATCGCGACGATTCCGGAACTGGCGGCCGAGAAGGGCCCGACCGGCGGCGCCGTGATCTCGCTGGAGACGGTGCTGGCCCTGCAGCCCGATCTGATCATCGGCTACGAAACCGAAACGCTCACGCGGGACTCGCTGGCGCGCTTTGGCGTGGGGCTGTACGCCCTCCCCTCGTACTGCGACGCGTCCCCGGCGGTCAGTTTCGAGAGCGTCTACGCGGAAGTACGGCGCTACGGGCAGATGTTCGACCGCGCGGACGCCGCCGAAACGGCGGCAACGCGGCTGGAGCAGCAGGTGGCCGCGGCCGTGGGGGCCCGGTGGCGCACGGCGAGCGCGCGGCCGCCCTGTATATCGCCGCCGATGGCAGCACCGTCTACGCATACTCGCGGCTTGGCATGGTCGATGTGCAGATGACGGCCCTCGGCCTCACGAACATCTACGCCGATCTCCCGGAGCGTGTGCCGGAAATCAGCATGGAGTCGCTGATCGACGGCGACCCGGAGGTGATAATCGTCCTCTATTCGGACCCAGCCACCACCCCGGAGCAGATCACGAACATCGTCACAGGGCTGCCCGGCGCCAGCGCCATTTCCGCCGTCAAGAACGGGCGCATCTACCCGGTGCTCTTCAACTACAGCGAACCGCCGAGCCCGCTGGCGGTCGATGGGCTGGCGCGCCTCGCGGAACTGCTGGCCGGGTGATCTGCGCACGCGAGATCCGGGTGCGGCTGGGGGATCGGCTGATTCTGGATGGGGTGGGTCTGGAAACCCACCCCAACGCGATGATCGGCCTCATCGGCCCCAATGGCAGCGGCAAATCGACGCTGCTGCGCTGCCTGTACGGCGCGCTCACGCCGGGCAGCGGCGCGGTGCTGATCGACGGCGACCCCATCGCCACGCTCTCCGCGCGGGATGTCGCGCAACGCGTCTCGGTCGTGCCGCAGGAGTCTGTTGCGGGCGCCGGGCTGCGCGTGATCGACATGGTGCTGCTGGGCCGCCACGCCCAACTCGGGGATTTCGCGCGCTACACCGGCGACGACTATGCGCTGGCGCACGATGTGCTCGACCGCGTCGGCGCCCGGCATCTGGCGACGCGCCGGCTGGGGGAGCTGTCCGGGGGCGAGCGGCAGCGGGTCATCATCGCGCGCTGTCTGGCGCAGCGCGCCCGCATGCTGCTGCTGGACGAGCCCACGAACCATCTCGACGTCCGGTATCAGCACGAGGTGCTGGCGCTGGTGAAATCGCTCGGCATGGCGACCATCGTCGTGCTGCACGACCTCAACCTCGCCGCCCGCTACTGCGACCACATCATCCTGCTGCATGACACACGGATCGCCTGCGCCGGCCCGATGGCGCACGTGCTCACCCCGCCCATCCTCGAGCCGGTCTTCGGCGTGCCCGTGCGCTGCCTCGACGACGAGTGGGGGAGGCACCTGCTGTTTGGGTAGCGCGGGCGCCGGTGCGCTGCGCCATTCGCCGGGGCGGGTCAGGATTTCAGGGTGTAGACCGCGTAGTGCGGGCCACTGCGCAGAAACACGCGCCCCTGCGTGTTCGCCGCCAGATCTTGCGCCCCGAAAGAATCCCCGGAACGGTATGTCGTGGGGAACTGGAACAGGAACGTGCCGTCCTCCGCATCCAGCACGTGCACGGCTCCGGCGTTACCGTCGGCGACAAACACCCGGCCGTTGGCGATGTACAGCGCCGTCGGGTATATGAACTCGCCCGGATCGACGCCAATGCCGCCCGCCACCCACTGCACCGTGATTGAGCCGGAGCCGTTGTCGCTGAAGCGATAGACCTTGTTCGTGCTGAACTCCAGCACGTAGATATCGCCAGCGGCATCGACAGCGAGATCCTGAGCGTAGGCAAACTGTGTCTGGGAGGTTCCGTCCGGTCCCCACGAATAGGATGTTTGGCCGTCACTCAGGATGCGGTCGATCCGGTAGCCCAGCGAGCCAACACCGTACAGGCGATTGCCGGGCGTGATATCCAACGCAGTCGGTTGCTGATTCGGGATCACGGTGAAGGCGCCGGCAGTGGAGATGATCTGGATGCGCCCGTTGCCTGCGTCCGAGACCAGCAGCTCACCGTCCGGACCGGTCGCGATGTCCGTCGGGTTCTGGAGCTCGCCATCATCGTCGCCGAACTCGCCGTAGGCGCGGAGCAGCGCCCCTGCCGGAGAATAGATGGTGACCTGACCGTTGGTCAGCCCGGCGATGTCACCATCGGCCGTCAGCGTCATGCCGCTGCCGCTGGAATCGCTGGCGGTGAAGAACTCCTTCAGGCAGGCGTGCTCGGAGCAGGGCACGGTGCAGATGCCGCCGTCGCAGATCTGATTCGCGTTGCAGCTCATCCAGCACCCGCCGCAATGCGTCGCGTTGGTGCTGATGTCGCGGCACTGGCCATCGCAATCACGTTGCCCGGCGGGGCAATCCTGCACCGTTCCGGGGCCTGGGTGGACCGGCTTGCCCTTCTTCTTGCGCTTCTTCTTCTTTTTCTTCGCGTCCGCCTCATGCAGCACGGCAACGGAGGTCATCCCGAGCAGGCCGGCTACCACCTGTCGCCGCGACAGGCGCGTGCACACCTCAGCCAGCCATGTCTTCGGGGTGATGTCTGTCACGTGGCGCCTCGTCGTGCCAACGTTGGCGTCGATGTTGCCGATTGAGCGTGGGCATTGTAGCGAATGGTGCAGAAGCGGCGAGCGGATGCGCCACTCAGCAGGCTGCGGGCGCACGCCCTCCCTCAGTTCACGGGTGTGAAAATATCCACCCGGTCGCTGTCCGAATCCGCCACGTAGAGGCGGTTGGAGCTGTCCACGCCGATGCCCATCGGGTCGAAGCCGTAGGGGGCCACGTTGTTGTAGTTGATGACCCCAAGGTATTTGCCAGCCAGGCTGAAGAGTTGCACGCGGCGATTCAGCGTGTCGGTGACGGCCACCCGGTTGCGGTTGTCGATCACCACATCGCGCGGGTCGTTGAAGGCGCCGCTGGTGTTCCCCTGCCGGCCCCACTTGCGCAGGAACTTGCCCTTCGCCGAGAAGACTTGCACCCGGTTGTTGCCGCCGTCCACCACGTACACCCGCCCCTTGCGGTCTGTGGCGATGCCGCGCGGGTAGTTGAACTTGCCGGAGATACTGCCGCGCCCGCCGAAGCTGAACAGGAACCGGCCCATGCGGCTGAAGACCTGTACCCGGTTGTTGGAGGAGTCCGCCACGTAGATGCGCCCGCCCCGCCCGATGGCGACGCCCCACGGATTGCTGAACTTCCCCTTCGTGGCTCCCTTGCCGCCAAAGCGCTTCACGAAGCCGCCGCTGCTGGAGAAGATTTGCACCCGGTTGTTCAGGGTGTCCGCCACCACCACCTGCCCGCCGGGACTGATCGCCACCCCGCGCGGGCGCTTGAACTGCCCGCTGCCGGAGCCGTAGCTCCCCCAGCGCCGCACGAAGGCGCCACTGCGCGTGAACTGCTGGATGCGGTTGTTGTACGAGTCGGCGACGTACACCGCGTCGCCGCGCGCCGCCACCCCGCGCGGGCCATCGAAGCGGCCAGAGCTTGTGCCGGTCCCGCCCCAGCTCCCCGCGTAGCTGAAACGCGGCGCTGCCGCCTCACCCGGCTCCGCCAACAGCGGCAGGGCCAGCAGGGACGCGGCCGCTGCGGTGAGCAGCCGGCGGCGGTGCAGCGTAGGGATATCGGCGTCGGGCGCGGACATGGGCGATCTCCGGGCAGGGCGGCGTGTCTGCTGCCCATCATGCCCCATGTGCGCCGATTCGTCAGCCCGGTTGCAGATACGCCTCGTCGCACCAGCCGCTCAGACCATCGTCCGTCACCACCTGCAGCCAGTAGGCCTCGTCGGTCTCCACCGGCTCGCTGGCGATGGTCAGCGCCTGCCCCGCCGGCAACTCGGCGACGACCTCGCCCCACAGGCCGGGCTGGCTGCGCAGGTTCAGCGAGGCCGCCGCCACCACGGCGCGCGCGCCGGGCGTGAGCAGCCACGCATCCTGCCGCCGCTCCTTGCGCCGCCGGTTGTTGCCGCCGCCTCCCCCGCCGGTCCGCTCCTGATCGACCCCGCCACCGCCAACGCCGCCCACGCCGGCGTCTGCCGGAACAGGCGTCGATTCGGGGGGGGCAGCGCCAGCGTCCACCGGCGGCGGGGTGGGCTGCGGCGTTGGCCACGGAGCGTCCGGGTTCGGGTCCGGCGAGAGCAGATCGCCCGCCACCCAGCCGGTCAGCGTCGGGCCCTCCACCTTGTACCAGACCGTGTCCTCGTTGGTGGTCGGGCCCTGCACCACCATCAGCCGCTCGCCCACCGTGACGTTGGCGACCTTGTCGAACTCTACCCCCGGCCCCACGCGCAGCTGCACCGCGTCCACATTCGTGACCACGCGGGCGCCGGAGAGCCACTGCGGCGCGGCGGGCTCCGGATCGTCTTCGCCGCGCAGGACGTTGCGGATCTCGGTGCGCACGGTCGGGATGGTCAGGTAGAAGTCCTCGCCGGGGCAGGTGGTGTTGTTGACATCGCGGTGTCCGCAGATGTTCGGTAGGTCCGGGATATCGTAGAAGGCGGCGCTGGTGGTAGGGTCGAGATTTCGCCCGGCCCAAGACGCGATCCAGACAATGGCGTTGTGCATCTCCGGGGTGATGTCGTTCTCGAAGAAGCGGCCCATCAGGCAGATGCCGGCGCTGCCGTGGTTGTACCCCTCGGCGTGGCAGCCTACGGCGTTTTCGCCGCCCACGCGCCCCTCATAGACATTGCCCATGAAATCGACGAGGTAGTTGTAGGCGATATCCCCCCAGCCCCGGGTGATGGCGTGGAAGTAGTAGATGGAGCGCATCTCCAGCACCGGGTCGTTGAAATTGGCGGTATCGGCGTGATGGATGATGACGTGCTCCACCGCCTGATACTCAACCGGGAAGATCTCGCGCCCCTGCTTGTCGAAGCGCAGCGATTCATCCGCCCCCCAGCCCACGCGGCTGATCACCGGCGGCATGGCGAGGACCGGGTTCGTGGCCGGATCGGCCACCTGCTCCAGTGTGGCCCCGGCGGCGGCGTCGATGTAATCGAGCTGAAACCCGGGCAGCGTCGCCACGTTTCCGGCGCCATCGTAGGTGCGGTACTGCAGGAACGTGCCGCGCGGCGTGGCGGTCAGCTCCCCGATGTGGCGGCCATCGCGGTCCGGCGGGCCGCCGTGCCCGGCCTTGCCGATCCACAGCGGCTCAGACCACGTCACGCCGTCCGGGCTCCACAGCAGTTCCACCACCGCGTCCGGGTCCGCCTCGCCGCTCCAGCTCGGCGCGACGGCGTCGAAGGGGAAATCGCTGGCGAAGGTGATGTACGCGGCGGGGTCGGCGCGCTGCGCGAGGCCGAAATTGGCGGTCTCGTCCCAGCGCCCACCCTGAATGAAGCCGCTTTGCTGCGCCAGCGGCGCGCGCT
>JASGGF010000359.1:0-5472 GCA_047605145.1 Thermomicrobiales bacterium
GGGCCAGCACCGTATCCAGCGAGATCACGGCGCCGCCGGTCGGCCCCTTCTCGGCAGTCAGTTCTGGGATCTCCGCGATCTGGGCATTGACCTCATCGCTGAAATAGGCGGCGGGGTACGAGCCAATCCTCGCCACCACGCGATCAAGCGCGCCGATCTCGGAGAGGATCGAGACCGCCGCCGGTTCCATCACGATAACCCGCTGCGGCGCCGCGCTCAACGTGAGATCGACGCCGCAGTTCTCGATGGTCAGCGGATACGACGTGGCGGCGGCTGGCGTCGCCTCCTGCGCCAGCGCGCGCGGGCTGAGCGCGCCAGTAACGACGACCGCCAGCATGACGGCGCACAGCACGACGCTGCACAGCACGGCGAATGTTCGGGAAAGCATCCTCACGACGCACCTCCTTGGGGGATTACCCCTCGATCGATTGCAGACGACGAACGAGCACGACCAGCACCGGGGCGCCGATCAGCCCGGTGACAACGCCGATGGGCATTTCGCGCGGTTGCAACAGCAGCCGCGCCGCCACATCGGCCCACACCAGCACCACCGCCCCCAGCATGGCCGCCGCCGGCACGCCGAGCGCGTGGGTGACCCCGACAAACCTCCGGGCCATGTGCGGAATGGCCAGTCCCACGAAGCCGATCCCGCCGGAGACCGCCACCGCTGCCCCCACGCACAGCGCCACCGCCACCACGAGGGTGGTGCGCGTGCGCCCGGGGTCTACCCCCAGCGCCCGCGCGGATTCATCGCCGAGGGCGAGGAGATCGAGCCGGCGGCGCCAAAGCAGCATCAGGCTGAAGGCGGCCACGAACATGAGGGATACCACCGGCAGCGTGGCCCACTCGGCGCGCGCCAGCGACCCCAGCAGCCAGAACACCACCGCCTGCGCGCTCTGGGCGGAATCCGCGAACAGGATCAGCAGGCTGGTGATCGAACTGAGCAGATAGCCCACCGCCACGCCCGCCACCAGCAGCCGGCCCGGCGTGACCACGCCGCGGGTCTGGGCAATGAGCATCACCAGCAGCATGGCTCCCAGCGCGCCCAGAAACGCGACCATCGACGTGGAAAGCCCACCCAGCGCGGCGCCCAAGCCAAAGAGGATGGCCGCCGCTGCGCCGGTGGATGCCCCAGCGCTGACGCCGAGGATGTACGGCTCCGCCAGCGGGTTCCGCGTGAGCGCCTGCAGGGTCATGCCGCAGACGCCCAGCGTGGCGCCGACGACTGCCCCGAGGAGCACCCGGGGCGTGCGCACCTCCCAGATGATGGCGTTGCTGGAGACCGGCCACGTTTGCGTGGCGGGCCAGCCGACGAGGTGATGCCCAACGATCCTGACCACCTCTTCCGGCGCCACGAAGACGGGCCCCAACCCGATGGCGAAAATGATGGAAACCAGCAGCGCCAGCGCCAGGCCGCTGAGCCAGCGCGGCGCCGGGTCACGCCCGGGCACGAGCCATCGCTCCCGGGATGACGTGCTCGCCAGATGCGGTCAAGGTCACGGCTACGCCGGCCGCCGCGCGGCCAGCAGGCGGTCATCCAGCCGTTGCCAGAGCACGTCGATATCGACAAACCCGGCGCGCTCCATCGCGGCGACGTAGCTGCTCAGGCGCGGCGGGGGCGCCTCGGCGGCGTCAGTTGCGAGCGGGGGGAACCGGCGGTCTCGCTCCGCGACGAACGGGGACAGGTGAGCATCGGCCCGCGCGGCGGCCCACCAGGCGTCCCAGTCCTCGCGGCCCTCGGCGACCGCGAGTTGCTGCTGCTCGCGGTCGATGGCGGTGGCGACATCCTGCCAGTACCCGGACGAGAACGCGAGATTATCCGCGTCGAAGAAGACCCCGTCCGGGCGCAGCAGGCGCGCCAACTCCCGGAAGACCGGATCGATGGCATCGCCATGCAGCCAATGGAGCGCGGTGCTGGAGGTGACGACATCGAAGGCGCCATCAGCCAGACCGGCGGCCCAGTCATCGCGCGCCAGATCGCGCGGCAACACGGCAAACCGTTCGCCAAACTCCGGCTGCAGCGATCTGGCGATTTCCAGCAGCGCCGCGTCAACATCGAGGCCCACGTAGCTTGCCTCGGGAAAGCGCGTCAGCAACCGCTGCCCGATCGCCCCCGCGCCGCACCCGAGATCCAGCACGCGCAGGGCTGGCTGGAGCCGGTTTTGCGCCACGAGTTGGCGCAGCACGGCGAACATGGCGTCGTAGCGTTCCTCCCGGTGCGGGAGGTACACCTCCTGCTGCCGGTCCCAGCGCGGAATCCAGGCGCGTAGCGCCGCGTGCGATTGCTCAATCATCAAGAACCCTTGCCTCTACGCCGGGGGCGAAACGCGCACGGCGATATCACGCTCGGCGCAGATCGCCGCCAGCGAAAACTCACGAGACCAACGCATCTCTATTGAGACAATATCTCATGTAACCGGATTGTTCAACCAGTCGTATCAGCACGCAGGGGGATCGGCCGGCCCACGCGCTCGGACGCCACAGGTGTCGCATTCGCAACATAACGCGCCCGCTGCCTATACTCGCGGCCTGCAATGATCCGTGTCACAGAGGCGCCGTGGTTCGCGCGAAGGGGTGTTCCGTGCTCGATTTCCCCGGATCTTCGCTGCTCGATGCCCTGCGGCAGGGGCTCTCCCGGCGCGAGGCGCTCGCGGGGGCGCTGGGGCTGGCGGCCCTTTCGCTGACCGCCGAGGCCGACGCGAAGAAGAACACCAAAAACAAGAACAAGAAGCGCCGCCAGAAGCGCAAGAAGAAGAAGGACAGGAACTGCCAGGCCGCCGGCAACACCATCTGCAACGGCGCCTGCGTGGACACCAACTCGGACGTCAGCAACTGCGGCAGTTGCTTCACCTTCTGCGCCAGCGGCCAGATCTGCGCCGCCGGCGTCTGCACCGTGCCCTGCGGGGATGCCGCCTGCATCACGAACCAGATCAGCGCCGGGCGGCCGGTGACCAGCGTGAATGTGCTGGCGAATGGCAACCTCGCCATGCTCTCGCCCACCAAGTACCAGATCCTGATCCTGACCACGAGCGGCGACAAGGTCGGCACGGTCGGCAAGTTCGGGACAGCCGCTGGCGAGATGCAGCAGCCGCTCGATCTCGCGGTGGCGGCAGATGGCACGTACCTCATCGCCGATCTCGGGGCCGGCAGTGGCGCATTCGGCTACGTTACGGTGATTCCCCCCACTGGCTCCGCTTCGCAGATTGTGCAGAACTGGACCACCTACTCGCGCAATGTCGCCGCCGGCGACGACCGGTTCTTCTCGGCGGACTGGTACTGGATGAACCAAATTGTCCCGGGCACACTGGTGCGCAACGACTACTGGAATGCCGTTGGCACCCACAGCGGTGACTACAACTTCGACATGATCACCGGCATTGCCGCAGGCGGCGGCAAGATTTATGTCGTCAATGGAAACGTGCCGGACCCGGGCGCCAGCGGCGACACGATGGGCAAGGTCTACGCCTTCTCGCAGGTGAACAGCATCCCGGTGCCGGTCGACTGGAGCGTGGGCGGGGTCGGCTCGGACGACGGCCAGTTCAACAACGCCGGCGGCATCGCGCTGGCGGGCGGCCGCCTGTACATCGCCGATACGGACAACTGGCGGGTGCAGGCGCTGGACGCCGCCGACGGCAGCTACCTCTTCCAGTGGACCACCACGGACCGCCTCGGCAACCTGATCAAGCCCGAGAGCATCGCGGTGGCGGCGAATGGCGTGATCTGGGTCACGGCGGGCGAGTCCCTGTACGGCTACACGCTGGTCAGCTGACCAGCGGCTACAGGACCGGCACGCCGGTCCCCGGCAAACGACGGGGGGTGGGGCGAGTGTTCGCCCCACCCCCCGCGTCATTGCCGCCGCGATCTGCGCCCTATGCCGGGCAGGTCTGCGACCAGATCGAGATGCGGTGGTTCAGATTGTCGGCGATATACAGGAGCGACCCGTCGGCGGAGAGATCGACCGTCGCAGGATTGTTGAACTCATCGTTCCCTGAGCCGAAGCTGCCGAAGCTCTCCACAATCGCCCAGTCCAGGCTTTCTGTGGAGGGCCGTGACCAGACAGAAACTGAGTGGCCGTCGTAGTTCGCCACCCACATGGTCAGTTCGTTGTCCGCGAGCGCGAGCCCGTACGGGCCTGACCCGGCGTCCGCATCCAGCGTCGTCACGTTGCTCCAGGCCTGGCTGCTGGTATCGGGCCGGGACCAGAAGGAGATACGATTGTTGCCCTGGTCCGCGATGTACATGGTGAGCTGATCCGCCGTCAGCAACTGATCCGCCGGGTTGGTCAACTCATCGGGCCCGGAGCCAGAACTGCCGATGATGGTCAGATTGGTCCAGGTGTTGGTATTGGCATTCGCCCGGGACCAGACCGAAATCCGGTCGTTGAAATAATCGTCGATGTACATGACCAGCTCATCCGGCGAGAGCACCATCTTGCCCGGGAAGTTGAAGTCGCTTGCCCCGGAACCGCTTGAGCCCATGGTGGTCTGCTCCGTCCAGGCCAGGCTGCCGGTGTTGGGCCGGGTCCAGATGCCGATGCTGTCCGCGTCGCCGTACGCCACGTACATCGTGAGTTCGTCCGCCGAGAACGTCACGCCATCAGGTCCGGTGCTGGACATGGAAATGGTGGTCAGGTTGCTCCACGTCACGCTCGTGGTCGACGGCCGGCTCCAGATGGAGACCCGGTTGTTCGCATAGTCGCTGATGTAGGCGTGCAACTCATCGGCGGTGAGGGTGATCGAATACGGCTCGTCCAGGTCGCTGGGTCCGGAGCCGGACGCGCCAAAGGTGGCCACGTTCGCGGTCACGGGCGGGACGGTGGCAAAGCCGCAATCGACGTTCTGGCTACAGTTGTTCTTGACCGTCCCACAGCGGGCGGCGCAGGTGACGGCAAAACTGTCTGGCGTGCAGGGTATCGTCGGGCACTTGCCCCGTGTCGCGCCTTGCCGCTGCAGCCGCCGCTTCTTCTTCTTGTGCTTCGCCTTGACCTGGGCGCCATTCAGACAGAACAGTTTCCGCTTCTTCTTCTCGGCCTGCGCGGCCTTCCCCTTCTGCCCGCGCCCGGCGGCATCAGCCTCCTCGAGCAGCAGCCCGGCGCCACCTAGCAGCGGCAGCGTGGCCAGCCCTCGCACCAACTCGCGGCGGTCTCCCGCCAGTTGCAACACTCGATGGAAACGCACCCTGGACATCGCGCGGTCTCGCTCTCTTTCGACGTACGTTCAGAGCCCCACCGGCTACTGAACACGCTGGAAGTACGCCGAGCCTGGCGCGCGATGGAGCCTCGCTGCTCCGCGACCAG
Source organism: Thermomicrobiales bacterium (assembly GCA_047605145.1). Lineage (GTDB taxonomy): Bacteria > Chloroflexota > Chloroflexia > Thermomicrobiales > UBA6265 > JACCXM01. Next base: position 5,297 of record JASGGF010000359.1, read on the forward strand.
TCACGTACACCGGCGCCTCGCTCGCCGCAGGAGAACCAAACGTGGTGCTCACGCGACGCGCTCACTGTGCCGCCGTACGAATCCGCAAGGGAAGCGTGCGCCGCGTGGGAGTCATTCCCACCCGGCGCCGGGGCCGTTAGGCCGGGCAGGCCTGCGACCAGACGGTGATCCAGGAG
>JASGGF010000360.1:0-5464 GCA_047605145.1 Thermomicrobiales bacterium
GATCAGGCCGCGCTGCTGCGCCGCTGGCGCGGCTTCCTGCGCCCGAACGGCCGCCTGATCGTGGTGGAGTACGACACGGACCAAGGCAACCAGTGGGTGCCCTACGCGCTCTCCTACGCAACCTTCGCCCGGCTGGCGCAGGAGGCGGGGTTCACCACGGTCGAACGCATCGGGGCGCAGCCCTCCCGCTTTCTGGGCAGCTTCTTCGCGGGTTTGGCGGTGGCGGGGGTAGCGCTGGATGACGCGCCGGATTGACAGCCAGCTCACCGCCGCCCTAGCCTCCCGGTGAGCCCGGACTGTTCACCCGCGAGGCACGCAATGCGCAGGTTCGCCATACCGCGTCCAGAAAACGCCGCCGGGAACCACCGGGGCCAGCAGGCACTACTGCTCGCCCTGTGCCTGCTCCTGCCGCTCGCCACCATCACCGACGTCTTCGCGTGGCAGGCGCCGGTTAACGGCGAACCCGGCGTCGGCGATCCGTACTTCCCCTATCTCGGCAACTCCGGCTACGATGCCCAGCACTACGATATCGCCCTGCGTCTGGACTCCAAACGCAAGACGGTTGAGGGCACAACCACCATCACCCTGACGCCGACCGTCGATCTGCTCTCGTTCACCTTCGATTTCGTCGGCTTCGCGGTCTCCGCTGTGGAGGTAAACGGCGCGGCGGCCGGGTTCGAGCGGCCGCCGGACAAGCTGCGCGTCACCCCGGCGCAGCCGCTGCCGCAGGGCGCGCCGGCCACCGTGCGCGTCACCTACAGCGGCAAGCCGAGCGGCGCGGAACTCAGCGGGTGGTACTGGTACAAGGGCGGGGGCGCGCTCTACGCGCCGCAGCCCGCCGGCGCCTCCCGCCTCTTCCCCTGCAATGACCACCCCAGTGACAAGGCCACCTTCGCCTTTGATCTCACCACGCGGCGCGGCAACGTGGCGCTCGCCAACGGCCTGCAGCAGGGCAACCCCATGCGCGAGGGCAAATGGACGCGCTTCCGCTGGAGCGAGGCGGAAACCTTCCCCACCTACGCGGCGGTGGTGGCGGTGGGGCGCTTCACCTTGCACCCCGAGGTCACGGCCTCCGGCCTGCCGGTGCTCAACGCCTTCCCGAAGCGCGTGAAGGCCAGCAAGGCCGGGAAGCGCCACGGCAAGGGGAGCCGCAAGCAGCGGCGCAACAGCGGCCCGGTTCCGGCCCGCAGCGGCAAGCAGCTTGGCCGCTATCTCGCCAGTCAGGGCGAGATCATCGCGACGCTGGAGACCTACTTCGGGCCGTACCCGTACTCCTCCATCGGGGCCATCGTGACCATCGATGGCCGCCCGGAAGCGATGGAGGCCGCCAGCCGCCCCACGTACCCCGGCGTGCGCAAGATGCTGAAAGACCCGTACTTCCCGCAGCTCATCGCTCACGAGATCGCGCACCAGTGGTTCAGCGATCTGGTGACACCCGAGACGTGGGAGGATATCTGGCTGAACGAGGGGTTCGCGACCTACGGCGAATTGCTGTGGGTGGCGCAATCGAAAGGCCTGCCCATCGGCGCGGTGTTCGCGGGCGATTCGCCGTACTTCGGCTACTACGAGGGCATGAATATCCCGCCCGGCAACCCCGGCGCCGCCGAGGTCTTCAACGTCACCGTCTACAACCGGGGAGCCCTGACGCTGGAGGCGCTGCGCCGCACCGTCGGCGACGCCACGTTTTACAGCATCCTGCGGGAGTGGGTGGACCGCTACCGGGGCCAGAACGTGACCACGCCGGAGTTCATCGCGCTGGCGGAAGAGCTCTCCGGGCAGCAACTGGACGACTTCTTCCAGCTCTGGCTCTACACCCCGGGCCTGCCCGCGCTCCCACCCGATCCCACCGCCACCACGCAGACGCCCGAGACGCCGCCCGCGCTGCGCGACGACGCGGAGTTCCGCCACCACCAGGTCGGCGTAGGGGGCTAAGACGGCGGCAGGGCCGGCAACACGCGCCACGCAGCGCGACGCCCGCCCCCAGCTTTCCGCTTGCCACCGCGACGCCTCGCCCCCCCGATGTCATCCCGACCGCAGGAGGGATCGTGCACCCCCAACTTGGCCACCGCGAACCAGCTCTCCGCCTGCCACCGCGGTGGTGACAGGCGGAGAGAGGGGTGTGACCCTCTAGTTGGGGGTGCACGATTCCTCGCCTGCGGGCTCGGAATGACATCGGGGTAGGGAGGCCGGGACAACAGGCAGGGAGCGGGCATGATGCCGGCCTTGTCCCGTCGTCCTCCTTCACCCCCCTACACCCCCTGAGCCGCAGGCGCCACCCCCTGAGCGAAGCGGCGCCCCCTCAATCCCCGAGATGCTCCCGCGTGGTGAAGGCGGCGCGGGGCGCCGCGTGGGCGTTGTCGCGGTTGAGGAGGACGACGCCGACCGAGACGAGCGTCAGGATCACGATGCTGAGCACAGTCATCACCGCCAGCCGCGGGAAATCGGAGTTGGCGAGGTTCAGCAGGTCGAGGCTGTAGAGCGCGACCGTCTCGAAGCGCGCGCCCACGAGGATCTGCGCCAGCGCGAACTCGCCGAAGCTGAGCGCGAACACCAGCATCCCGCCCGCCGCGATGCCCGCGCCAATCTGCGGCACGACCACCAGCCAGAGCGTTTGCCAGCCATTCGCGCCGCACATCCGCGCCGCCTCGTCCAGCGTCACCACGTCGATGCTGGCCATCGCGCCGTCAATCGCCCAGTAGAGGAACGGGAAGGCCACGGCGGCCTGCGCCAGCAGCAGCAGCCACGGCGTGCCCAGCGCCTGCGGCAGATACACGCCGTAGAGTTTGAGGATGCCGAACGCGATCACGATGAAGGGCAGCACGAAGGGGATCGCCGCCGCCAGTTCCACCAGCGGCCGGATGCGCGGATTGCGCACGCGCTGCCAGAAGACGACCGGGATGACCAGCGCCAGATCGAGCAGCAGCACTCCGGCCGCCAGCGCGAAGGTGCGGCCCAGCGCCCGCAGCATGCGCGGGTCCGCCAGCCCCTCCCCCCAGTGGGCGAGGGTGTAGCCATCCGGCAGGGCGTGGGCCGTCCACGCGGTGGCGATGGAATAGAGGAAGATCGCCAGCAGGGGCAGCAGCAGGTAGACGGCCACCACCGCAAAGATGCCCGCGCGCGCCAGCCGGGTCATGCCAGCCACCGCACAGCGCGCCGCATGGTGACGCGGTAGGCGAGCAGGGAGCAGGTGGCGATCAGCAGCAGCAGCGTCGCCATCACGGCGGCGCGGCCCTGACTGCCGGCGGCGGAGTTGAGCGCGAGACCGATCTGCAGCGTCATCAGGCGCAACTGGCTGGTGGCGGCGTTGCCGGCGAGGGCGTAGGCGAGGCCGTAGATGCCGATGCTCCACGTGAAGATGAGCAGCCAGCCGGCGGCCAGAAAGGGCGCCAGCACGGGCAGGCCGATGTAGCGCGTGGTCTCCGTCTTCGTGGCCCCGAGGGTGGCGGCGGCCTCCAGCGTGTCCGGCTCCACCACGCCCATGGCGGGCAGGGTGAGCAGCACGAAGAGGGGCACATTGGTGTACAGGTAGACGAGGAGCAGCCCGAGGAAGGTGGCCGGGCCGGGCGGGATGAAGGCCAGCCCGGTCTGCTGCACCAGCAGGGTGACCATGCCGTAGGTGCCCAGCGAGGCCATGAACCCGAAGGCGAGACCGATCCCCCCGAAGTTGGCGCCCACGTTCAGCAGCGAGAGCCAGCTGGTGCGCGCCACCGCGCCGGAGCGGGAGAGGAACCACGCCAGCGGCGCGCCGATGAGCAGCGAGAGGGTGGCGCAGGCCACCCCCAGCGAGAGACTGGTCACGATGGCGACGCGGTCGCCACGCCGGGCGAACGTTTCGCCCCAGAACTCCAGCGTGAACTGCCCGGCGTCGCCGCGCACGCTCTGCACCACCACCATGGCGGTGGGCAGCACCAGCAGCGCCAACGCTAGCAGCAACAGTGGCACGGCGGGAGCCCACGCGACGAACGCATCCGTCGCGCGGGCGCCAAACCCGCCGGTGGAGCGGGCGTCTGCCCGCTCCACCGTGCCGCTCTGTTCGCCCAAACGGGCGCTAGCCACCGAGCACCTCGACATCCCACGTTTCCGCGATGATGTCGGCGTCGATCTTCGTCCAGTCAGCCACCTGCTTGACGTCCGCGTACTGCGCGTCCGGCAGCCACTTGGCGCGAGCGCTCTCCGGCAGCTCGAGCTCGCCGAGGACGGAGCGGATCGGGCGGGCGCCAAACTCGGCGAAGGCGGTCTGCGCCTCGTCCGAGAGGACGAAGTCGAGCAGCAGTTTGGCGAGGTCCGCCTTCTCGGTGTTGTAGCGGTTGATCATCAAGGCGGAGGGCGCGTAGATGGAGACGCCGGGGATGATCACCTCGGCGTTGACGCCCTTCTCCTTGACGGTGTCCGCAATGGCGATGGCGTTGAAGTCGTACTTGATGAGAACCGGCACCTCGCCCTTCTCGAACTCCTGCGCGTTACCTTGCTTGGGGCCGAACTGCGGCAGCAGCTTCTGGGCGAACTCGATGCCGGGGGTGAGGTCCGTCTCGCTGCCGCCGTTGGCGTACGCCCACGCGAGGAAGGAGGTGGCTCCCTCGCCGGCGGTGCGCGGGTCGCGCATGCCGATCTTGCCGGCGAACTCCGGGGCCAGCAGGTCGTCCCACGTCTTGGGCACGGTGGAGATGACATCGGTATTGATGATGATGGAGGGCACGCCGGTGAAGGTGGCGACCCAGCCGCCTTCGGCGCCCTTCAGACCAGCCGGCAGGCTCTCCGCGCTGGGCGGGGTGTACGGCGGCACGACGCCGGTGCGCTCGGCGATGGGGCCGTAGATGATGCCGATGTCGGAGCTGACCGCGACCGGGTTGCCCTTTTCGGCGTCGTACTTGGTGATCTCCTCCATGGAGGTCATGTCGGTGTCTGTGCGATTGACGGGGAAGCCGTACTTCTCGCTGAACGCCTTCAGCACGCCGCCGTAGTTGGCCCAGTCATCGGGCATGCCGTAGGTCTGGAAATCGGCGGCCTGTGCGGCGGCCTTCTCCACATCCGGCGCGCCCGCCCAGACATCGTCCTGCGCGGCGGCAAGGCGCGCGTTGCGCAGCGCCGCCCCCGGCAGCGCGAGGCCGAGGCCGAGCGCGCTGGCCAGCTTGAGGATGTTGCGACGGTTCAGTGAAGCGAGTGATGCGTCCGTCATTGCCGGTTCTCCTGCGAAACACGCCATGCGGTCGTTGCATGGTGGGTGGTGTGCGCGCGGCGGGACATCCGCCGCGCGTGGGTGACGACGAGGGTGACGCCCTCCGGGAACGGCCCTCGGCCCTCCGGGGAAGCCCTCACCCCCAGCCCCTCTCCCGATGCGCGGGAGAGGGGCTTTTTGCCCCCGGCTTCGTGCCAGCCGCCGCATGGTGACGCCGCACGTCCGTCCTGACGCCGCCAATCGGCTCCCCTCTCCCGCGCATCGGGAGAGGGGCTGGGGGTGAGGGCT
>JASGGF010000361.1:0-5426 GCA_047605145.1 Thermomicrobiales bacterium
TTCGAGGCGCGGGCGGGGTCGATGTCGGCGCGGCGCTCGGCGGCGTACTCGGCGGAGGTGAGGCGCGCCCAGTCGATATCCACGAACTCGGGGTCCCCAACGTAGGCGAAGCGGTCGGCGTAGCCGCGGCGGCTCGCCTCGGCGATGTGATGCAGGGTGACGGCGGAGTTCCAGCCAGTGGCGCCAAGGTCGATGCCATCGAGGATGCGCAGCGCCGCCCCGATGGTCACGCCGCCGCCCTGATACGGGATCAACGTAAGTTCCGTGTCGCGGTAGGGCATCACCAGCGGCTCCACCACCTTCGCCCGGTACGCGGCGAGGTCGGCCTCGGTGATCAGCCCGCCGGTGGCTGCCATGTGCCGGGCGATCTTGCGCGCGATTTCGCCCTCGTAGAAGGTGTCAGCCCCCTGCTCGCCGATGGCGCGCAGCGTCTGCGCCAGATCGCGCTGCACGATGCGTGGCGAGGCTTCGCCGAAGAGCGGCGCCGGTGGCTTGCCATCCTTCAGGAAGATGCTGGCGGTCTCGGCGTCGCGTTTGATGGTGTCCTGCTGCGAGGAGAGCAGCATCCCCTGATACCAGCCGACCTCGAAGCCCTCCTCGGCGAAGCGGGCGGCGGAGGCGGTGGTTTCCGCCAGCGTCTTCGTGCCGAACTGCTGCAGGGCCAGCTCCATGCCGCGCACCATGCCCGGCACCGCCACGGACTTCGGCCCGTAGGCGTTTTCCTGCCCCTTGACGCCGCCGAACCCGACCACGGAGTGCCCGAAATCTGCGGTCAGTTCGTACATGTCCGGCTTCGCCGCGCCCGGCGCCACACCGAAGTAGTCGATGACGGCGCGTTCGCCGTTCGCCTTCTGGATGGTCATGAAGCCGACGCCGCCGATGCCGCTCATCCACGGCTCGGTCACGCCGATGGCGAAGGCCACGGCCACCGCGGCGTCCACCGCGTTGCCGCCGGCATCGAGGATATCGTTGCCGGCCTGCACCGCCAGCTCGTGCTTGGCGGCGACCATCTGCTGGCCGCCCACGGCCAGATCACGCGAGATGCGGAGGGTGGTTGATGTGCTCGTACTGGGGCTCATGGGTGCTCCTCGTACAGGGAATAGGCTACTTGACGCCGACCAACTGGCGCGCTGGCGGCATATTCGCCCACGCGGCGTCCGTTGTCAGGCGGTCGTACTGGTTGATGAAGGCGACCGCGAACCCGACCACCCGCTCGATCCAGACCTCGCCGCGCTCCTGCGTGGCCACGCTGCCATCGCCGGTGACGCCGTTCGTGGTCAGGTCGTCGCTGTCGAGGTAGAGCGTGGCAGCGACCGGCTGCCCCTCCACCTCGACCTTGGAGTAGCCGGAGGCGGTCCAGCCGAAGGCAGGCGAGAGCACGCCTGATTCGCGCAACTCCTCCACCACGTCCTCCGGGTACATCGCCAGCATGGCGGAGGTCTCCGGCTCGGCGCCGTGGCCGTAGGCGGCGGCGACATCCTCGTAGGTGTCGCGCATCAGCTGGTAGCCGAGGCCCCACGGGTAGATGTTGCCGATCAGCACGCCGTGCTCGGTCTTCAGCTCGCGGGCTACCTGCTCCAGCGCCGCCTCGTTGCCGCCGTGGTTGTTGACGAAGATGATGCGCGAGAGCCCCTGCGCAATCAGCGACTGGCAGACCTCGCGCACGATCTGGGCGAGCGTTTCCGGCTTGACGCTGATGGTGCCGGGGAACGCGAGAAAGTACGGCGAGACGCCGTAGTTGATGTTCGGGGCCACCAGCGCGTTCGTCTGCGCGGCGGCGTGGGTCGCCACGTAGCTGGCGACCATGTTGTCGGCGTTGTTCGGCAGGTGCGGGCCGTGCTGCTCCACCGTGCCGATGGGCAGCAGGATGATCGGCTTCTCCGGCAGGACCGCGGCCACTTCCGCGAAGCTCATCCGGCCAAGCTCAACCGTCCGTCGGGTTCCCATGTGTCCTCCTCGAAGATACGTGTGCGAGAAAACGCGGTGGTTCGCGGGTCAGGCGCGCAGGCGCGGATCGAGCGCGTCGCGCAGGCCATCGCCCAGCGTGTTGAGCGCCAGAATGGTCACCCCGATGGCGGCTGATGGCGCGATCAGCAGCCACGGGCTCATCTCCATGACATTGCGCGCGGCAGAGACCATGTTGCCCCACGAGGGGAGCGGCGGCTGCGCGCCGAGGCCGAGGAACGAGAGCCCGGTTTCGATCAGGATGGCGAAGCCGAGGCTGAGCGAGGTCTGCACCAGAATGGTGGCGGTCACGTTCGGCAGGATGGCGGTGCGCAGGATGCGGCCATCGCCGCAGCCCACCACGCGCGCCGCCAGCACGTACTCGCTCTCGCGCACCCCGAGCGTGGCCCCGTACACCACGCGCACGAAGCGCGGGATGTAGACGATGGCGATGACGATGATCACGTTGCGCAGGTTGATGCCCAGCGCCGAGACGATGGCGATCGCCAGCACAATCGTCGGGAAGCTGAGCAGCAGGTCCATCGTGCGCATGATGGCGGTGTCGGCCCAGCCCCGGTAATACCCGGCCAGCAGGCCCAGCCAGACGCCGAGCACCGTGGCGATCGCCACCGAGGCCACCGAGACCCCCAGCGAGACCTGCCCGCCGTACAGCAGGCGGCTGAAAGCGTCCCGCCCGAAGTCGTCGGTGCCGAGCAGATAGGGCGCCCCGGGTGGCAGCAACGGCATATCGAGCGGCTGGCTGTAGCTGAACGGCGCGAAGAGCGGCGCCCCGAAGGAGGCCACCCCGATCACCAGTAGCACCAGCGCGCTGACGACCACGCGCGGGTTGCGCCGCAGGCGCTGCCACGTGCTGACGCCGCGCGGCTCCTCCCGCGCCGCCGCCAGCGTGGCGCCGCGGACGGGCACGGCAGTGGTGGTTGCTGCCGCGCTCATGAGTACGAAATCCGGGGATCGAGCCAGCCGTAGACCAGATCCACGATCAGGTTGATCAGCACGGTCAGCACCGCGATGAGCAGCACCACGCCCTGCACCACCGGGTAGTCGCGGGCGCGCACCCCGGCGATCAGCAGCGAACTGAGCCCCGGCCAGTTGAAGATCGTCTCGACGATCACGGTGCCGCCCAGCAGCGCCGCCACCTCCAGCCCGACGATGCTGACCACGGGGTTGAGGGCGTTGCGCAGCGCGTGCCGCCAGATCACCGTCTGGTCCGCCAGCCCCTTGGCGCGGGCGGTGCGGATGTAATCCTGCCGCACCACCTCCAGCATCGCCGAGCGGGTCATGCGGATGATCACCGCGATGGTGCTGGCGGAGAGCGCCAGCACCGGCAGCGCCACCACGCGCAGGTGCTGCGCCAGATCATCCTGCCACGGCACGAACTGGCTAGGCGGCAGCCAGCCCAGCCGCAGGCCGAACACCAGCAGCATGATGGTGCCGACCACGAAGCTGGGCAGCGATAACCCGAGCACCGCCACGCTGCTGATGACGTAATCCGTGGGCCGGTTGGCGCGCAACGCGGCCAGCACGCCCAGCGGCATCCCGATGACCAGCGAAACAACAATGGAGAGCACGATCAGCTCGACCGTGTTGCCGATCCGCTGCTGGATATCCAGCGAGACTGGGCGGCCGCTGCTGATGGAGACGCCCAGATCACCCTGGGCCGTGCGCCCCAGCCAGCGCACGTATTGCTCCGGCAGCGGGCGGTCAATGCCGAGTTGCGTGCGGACCTTGGCGACCTGCTCTTCCCCCGCCGATTCCCCGAGGATGGCCCGGGCGGGATCGCCCGGGACCAACCTGATCAGGAGAAAGACAATGGTGGCGACCAGAAAGACCTGCCCGACCAGAATCAGGAGCCGCCGCGCGACGTAGCGGCCCATGCGCTACTGGTCCAGCCAGACGTTCCGCAGGTTGACCTGCGTCCAGCCGCCCGCCGCGATGTGGTTGTAGCCCTTCACCTTCGTGGAGTGGGCTTCGCCCTGCGTGCGGCGGATGGTGAAGATCAGCGGGAAGACCTCGGCCACGAGGACCTGCACCTGCTGGTAGATCTCGTTGCGCTTGGCCTCGTCGGAGGTCTGGCGCCCTTCCACCAGCAGCGCGTCGATGCGCTCGTCGGAGAAGCGGAACTGCTTGGCCAGCACGCCGTTGGAGGCCACGTAGTCGCTGATGGCGTCCGGGTCGTTGTAGGCTAGCGAGGAGCCCCAGACGTGGACCGGGTACGTGCCATCCGTCACGGACTGGCGGAAGGTCAGCCACTCCTGCATCACCAGATTGCCGTTGATGCCGGCGTTCATCAGTTCCGCCTGCGCCGCTTCCGCCGGGCGGGAGATGACGGTGTAGGTGGAGGTGCTGACGATATCGATGTTCAGCGGGTTGCTGGCCGCCTCGCCCAGCAGGGCCTGCGACTTCGCCGGGTCGGGCATGAACGTGCCCTCCAGATCGGGCGCGTAGCCGATCCAGCCCTCCGGAATGATGCCGCCGGTGATTGGCGCGCCGTGGCCGGAGAAGGCGATCTTCACCATCCGGTCGCGGTCCAGCCCGTAGGCGAACGCCTCGCGCACCTTCGGGTCGCTGACTGGAGCGAGGTCGAGGTTGAACCCGATCCAGCCGAAGCCGAGCACGCTGTCCGAGGTAAAGACCAGATTGGCATCCTGATCGATGGTGTCCATCTGGGTGTAGGGCACGTAGTCGATGAAATCGACCGTGCCGGAGCGCAGCGCGGTGACGCGGGCGTTGTCATCCGGCATCGGCTGGAAGTCGATGCCATCGAGGTGCGGCAGCCCGGCCATGAAGTAGTCCGGGTTCTTCTCCAGCTTGATGACGATGCCCGGCTGCCGCTCGACGAACTTGAAGGGGCCGGTGCCCATCATGGTCGTCTTGGGGTCGACGCCGCTCTCGATCCACGCCTTCGAGACGATGGCGGTGCTGTGGTCCGCCAGTGCGTACGGCAGCACCACGTTCGGCTGCGAGAGCTTGAAGAGAACCTCGTTCTCCCCTTCCCCGGCCACGACCGATTCCAGATCGGCGAGGCGGCCCGCCATGGAGGCGGCGGTATCCGGGTTCTTGATGCGGTCGAAGCTGAAGATGATGTCATCGACCGTCAGTGGCGAGCCATCATGGAACGTGACGCCGTCGTAGACCTTGACGCGGTAGGTCAGGTCATCGACCCAGTCGAACTCCTCGGCCAGATTGCCGATGAACTCGCCCTCGTCGGAGTAGGTCAGCAACTGGGAGTAGACCATCATCTTGACCGTGCCGGAGGCGGCGCCGGTGGAGACGTGCGGCTCGAAGTTCGAGGGGTCGGTCGAGAGGCCGTAGCGGAGCACGCCGCCATCCTTCGGCTCCGCATCCTGCGCGGCGCGAGCAGCGCCCGGCCCGATAAGGCCGCCGGCAAGGGCCAGCCCGGCGCCCGCCTGCAACAGGCGGCGGCGGCTGAGCGCTTGTCCGTTCCGGGACAGGGATTCCTG
>JASGGF010000362.1:0-5414 GCA_047605145.1 Thermomicrobiales bacterium
CCCAACGAAGGCCGGCGCGTGCGCGAAGCCCTGCCCGGAGAGCGCCCGCAGCGCTTCCTCGTCGGGATTCAGCCCCGGCTGCAAGCGCCGGAAGAGCTTGACGATCACCGCGTCGCCATAACGGATCGACGTGTTGCTCTGCTCGCCCCGCAGCACCTGCGCCGGGTGCGCAGCGGCCCGCGCAAGGTACGCCGCACTCTCCGGCCCCAGCGCGGCGGGCCAACCGTCGTCCTGCCCCTGCTGCATGGCCGCCAGTAGCCACTCGCCGAACCACGGCGTGGCGACGGCATCGCGCAGCGCCACGCCGCCGAACTCCCCGACCAGCGGCGCGCTGCCTTCGTTGAGTTCCGTCAGCTGCAGCGGCACGAAGTATCGGCTGGCGCCGCCTTCGGCGAACCGGAGTTGCAGGATGGCCAGCGCCAGCCCACCCTCTGGCGCCTCTTCGACGCGGAGCGCCACCACCTCCGTGGAGGTGATGACGCGCCCCTTGTCGGCGTACCAGCGCTGCCGGCTCAGCCAGCCGTCGCTGCGGCCAGCGACGAGCATCGCCATCTGCAGGAGCGAGATCAGCTCCGTACGCTCGGTCATGCGGGTTACTCCGCCTCGGGCTTCACCAGCCGGAACCAGTAGAAGCTGTGCGGGCCCAGGGTCAGGAAGTACGGCAGCTCGCCGATGTGCGGGAACGGGGTCTCCCCGATCATCTCGACCGGCTGCCAACCGTCGTAGGCGCTCAGGTCAAGCTGCGCGGGCTGCACGAACCGGGAGAGGTTCACCACGCAGAGCAACACCTCATCCTCATAGGCGCGGATATACGCGAGCACCCGGCGGTTGTCCGCATTGAGGAACTCCAGCGTGCCGCGCCCGAACGCCTTGAACCGCTTGCGCACGCGGATCATGCGGCGCATCCATTCCAGCAGCGAGGTGGGCAGGCGCTCCTGCGCCTCCACATTCACCGCCTGAAAGCCGTAGACCGGGTCCGTGATCAGCGGGTCGTACAGCCGCGCCGGATCCGCGCGGGAGAACCCGCCATTGCGGTCGCCGGACCACTGCATCGGCGTGCGCACGCCATTGCGGTCGCCGAGGTAGACGTTGTCGCCCATGCCGATCTCGTCGCCGTAATAGAGCACCGGCGCCCCCGGCAGCGAGAGCAGCAGCGAATTCATGAGCTCGATCTTGCGGCGGCTGTTTTCCAGCAGCGGCGCCAGCCGGCGACGGATGCCGACGTTGCGCCGCATGGCGGCGTCCTTGGCGTACTCCGCGTACATGTAGTCGCGCTCTTCGTCCGTCACCATCTCGAGCGTCAGCTCGTCGTGGTTGCGCAGGAAGATCGCCCACTGCGCCGATTCCGGGATGGCCGGTGTGCGCTCCATGATCTCGATGATCGGCAGGCGGTCCTCGCGCCGGATCGCCATGAACATGCGCGGCATCAGCGGGAAGTGGAACGCCATGTGGAACTCGGGGTTTTCGTCATCCCCGAAGTACTCCACCACGTCCTCGGGCCACTGGTTCGCCTCAGCCAGCAGGATCTTGCCGGGGAACTCCTCTTCCATCGTCCGCCGCAGCACGGCCAGAAACTCGTGGGTGCGCGGCAGGTTCTCGCAGATCGTCCCCTCCTCCTCGAAGAGGTAGGGCACGGCGTCGCAGCGGAAGCCGTCCATGCCGAGTTCCATCCAGAACCGCATGACGTTCAGCATCTCTTCCTGAACGGCCGGGTTCTCGTAGTTGAGATCGGGCTGGTTGGAGAAGAAGCGATGCCAGAAATACTGCTTGGCAATGGGATCGAAGGTCCAGTTCGAGACCTCGGTGTCGATGAAGATGATGCGGGCGTCGCTGTACTTCGTCGGGTCGTCGCTCCAGACGTAGTAATCGCGGTACGGCCCGTCCGGGTCCTTGCGAGACTCCTGAAACCACATGTGCTGGTCAGAGGTGTGGTTCATGACCAGATCGACGATGACCTTCAGGCCGCGTTCGTGGGCGGCGTCCAGCAGCGCCTTGAAGTCCTCCACCGTCCCGAAATCGGGGTGGATGCTGCCGAAATCCGAAATGTCGTACCCATCATCCTTGAACGGCGAGGGGTAGAAAGGCAGGAGCCAGATGCAATCGACGCCGAGGTCTCGAATGTAATCGAGCTTCTCGGTCATCCCCCGGAAGTCACCGACGCCGTTATTGTCCGAGTCGAAAAACGACTTGACCGGCGCTTCGTAGAAGACCGCGTCCTTGTACCAGAATGGATCTTCGCTCATGCGCTCCCCCGGGCTGCGCTCAGGCTCATGAACAGGCCGTTTCCTGTGATGCGTAGTATCGGTGTTTCGCTGCATTTGTGACATGAGGTTACTGACGCCGTGCACACTAACGCGATATGATGATGTCGTAATGGTGGCGACCTCCTGACGAGAGGCAAACGGACTGCATGGGTGAACTCGTCGCCGGTCAACCGGCGCTGCGTATTGATTGCACGACCAGCCTTCCCCTGGAAATGGTGTCCTCACTGGCGTTGTTGCACCGGGCCGTGCCGGGCAGCACGCTGGACCCGTGGCTCATCGCCGCGCGCGAAGGGCTTCCGGAAGATGTGCGCGACAATCTCGATCTGCTGCACGGCTTCTCCGGCCGCATGCTCCTCTACCCGGAGGAGCCAGTCATGCGGTTCCGGCCGTTGGAATGGCCCCGGCACGACGCCACCATGGACGACCTGCTGGCCTTCCTGGAGGACCTGCCGGCGGAGGCGTATCTGGGAATGGCGGCCAACGCGGTGCGCCGCGTTCACGCCGGCTTTGATCGGCGCTGGTCGCCACCGGACGATGACGCCGGTTGGCGCAAGGCCCTCACCCCGGCGCTGACCCGCGCCCAGCTGGAACCGGTCATGGCGCTGCTGGCCGACCCGGACGACCTGAAGCGCCGCACTATCGACATGTACCGTTCGGTTTGGGAGCTGGTGGTACGGGAGGCCCGCGAGCGCGAACTCCCGATGCTGCTGCTGGCGACTGACCGCGGTGAGGCGCTGGTGGACCGCAGTTTCGGGGACGCCTACTCGGCACTCACCGGTCAGCGCGTGCCGGATGTGCTGAACCACCCCCCGCACACGATTTCGCAGGTGACCTTCTGCCCGTCGGCGCACCTCGGGGGGTTCGTCAGCTACATCGCGTTCGAGCCCGATCTGGTGGTGTTCTTCTCCGCGCCGGATCTCATCGAGCGCACTGAGCCGCGCGATATCCCGAATCTGCCGCGCCTGTCGCCAGTGCCCACCAGCGCCAGCAACCACGACGTGGCGCCAGCGGACTTTCTGGAAGCGACGCGCGCGCTGGCGGACCCGACGCGGTTGCGAATCATCGATTTGCTGCTGGAAGGCGAACTCTACGCGCAGGAGATCGTCTCACGGCTGGGGGTGGCGCAATCCGCCGCGTCCCGCCACCTGGCGCAACTGGAGCGCGCCGGGATCGTGACGGTGGCAGCGCGGCGTGGCTCCAAATACTACGCGGTCAGCAGCGACCGGCTGGACGCTCTGGCGGGCGCCCTCACCTCCCGCAGCTCGCGGGCGCGGCTGGCGCCCGGTGGGGAGCAGGCTACGACGTAGCGGCGGCCGCCGGGCGCACGCGGAGCGGCTTCGGCCGATACACGCTGTGTACTCGCGCCCGCAGCACCGCCGCGTCGCCGGCGCGGTCCGCCGCGACGTAGGCCGCGATGGCCGCCTCGTGTGCGGACCGCTCCAGCGACCAGAAGGATGGAACCCGCGTCAGGTCCAGCTCAGGATCGAGCCGGGCGGCGTCAGTGAACGCTGCCTGCGCGGCGTCGAAGCACCGCGCACGGCTGAAGGCCAGCGCACGCAGAGCCGCTGCCCGCGCCCGGCGCTCGTTCGCCGTCAGGGGCGCACCCGCTTGTGGCGTCGTGGGCGCCGGGTCATCGCCAGTCACCATGGACGTCGCAACAGGCGCGGTGGTTGCCGGCTCTGGCTCACTCGCAACCACTGCCGATGGCGCTTGCACCGCCGCCGGCGCCATCGGCTCAATCGCGACAGCGGCCCGGGGAGGTCGCGCGGGCGCCACGGCCACCTTGCCGGCGGGTGACAACGGAGCGGGAGCAGGGCCAGCTTGGGGAAACTCCGGGCGGCCAGCCAGACGGCTCCAGAATGACGTGAGGCAGAACAGCGCGGGTTGCGTGATGATCATGGCGCGGCCTCGGGCGTGATGCATGGCGACCAGTGCCTGCGTGTCCAGGACATGGCGTGACAACGACGCTGCCGGGTGCGGGCCGGGGCAGGAGCTTTCAACGAAATGGCGGGGATTCTGGAGCGATCCAGAGTCGCCATCGTACCATCTGGCCTGTACGGACACAAGACGCGCAGTGACGCCGTGGCAACCCGAGCGCTGTAGCTCGCCCTACGAACGGGAGTTCTCTTGAGCGACATCGACGACCTGATTGCGCTGGCCCGGCCGGCTCGCAACATCGTGGCCTTCACCGGGGCCGGCATCAGCACCGAATCGGGCATCCCCGACTACCGTGGCCCCGGTGGCGTGTGGGAGAAGAACGCGCCGCCCACCATCGGCGACTTTCGCGAAAACCCGGAGACCCGCGCCGCCTACTGGCGCGAGCGCAAGGAGCGCTACCCGACCCTACGCGACACCCAGCCGAACGCTGGGCACCTCGCGCTCGCGCGGCTACAGGACGCTGGATTGCTGAGCATGGTCATCACCCAGAACATCGATGGCCTGCACCAGAAATCCGGCATCGCCCCGGAACACGTCATCGAGCTCCATGGCACGGCCCACCGCGTGCGCTGCATCGACTGCGGGACGACATGGCCCGCCGAGGAGATCCAGCGCCGTCTCGAAACTGAGCCGCTCCCCGCCTGCGAGGTCTGCGGCGGCCGCCTGCGCGGCGCCACCGTCCTGTTCGGCGAATCGCTGCCGCAGGACGCCCTCCAGGCCGCCGTCATCGCCGCCCGCGATGCTGACCTCATGCTGGCCATCGGCAGCACGCTGATCGTGCAACCTGCCGCCCGCCTGCCGGAAGTGACCGTGGCGTCTGGCGGCAACCTGGCGATTATCAACAACGAACCGACACCGCTCGATCCCCTCGCCAGCGTCCTCGTGCGCGGCAGCGCCGGCGCCGCCCTCAGCGCGCTGGCGGATGCGCTGACGGGGACTCCGCGTTAGCGGATACCCACGTGTCTCTCACTCTTGGAGCGAATTACGCCCGAGAAGCCCGAATCACCTGGGAAGCCCTCACCCCCAGCCCCTCTCCCGATGCACGGGAGAGGGGCTTTCGTCCCGGACAACGGCGCCAGATTCGGCATGGTGACTTCAAAAGTCCACCCCGGCGCTGCCGGTCAGCTCCCCTCTCCCGCGCATCGGCTGACTGGGGGAGGTATTGAGGAATGGGCGGCTTCACGACGCCGACGAGCCCTCACCCCAACCCCT
>JASGGF010000363.1:0-5373 GCA_047605145.1 Thermomicrobiales bacterium
GCGCCACCGGGAGCGGAAATCATGACCCACCCCCTGAACCGATGGGCCGGGCTCCGGCCCAGCCGCCGCGCCGTGCTCGGCGCCATGGGCGCTGCCGGCGTCAGCCTCGCGGAGGCCGGCCGCCGCCGCGCCCTCGCCGCGCAGGACGCCACGCCAGTTGCGGCGGACGACGCTACACCGGTGGCCGGCGTCACCCTGCCTACGGTGCAGCGCGCCGCCATCGAGAAGCTGGGGCGGGAGGCGCTGGCGGAGCACAGGCTGCAGGCGCTCATCATCCACGTCATCGCCAATGGCGGCCCGCTGACCAGCGTGGCGTTCGGCGAGAGCATGAACGGCATCCCCGCCACCCCGCAGATGCACCTGCGCAACGGCGCGGTCAGCATCGTGGCGATGACCACCCTGCTGCTCACCTATGTCGATGAGGGCGTCATCACGCTGGATGACTCCATCGCGGAGTGGCTGCCCAATCTGCCGGACGCGGACGCCGTCACCC
This sequence comes from Thermomicrobiales bacterium, assembly GCA_047605145.1. GTDB lineage: Bacteria > Chloroflexota > Chloroflexia > Thermomicrobiales > UBA6265 > JACCXM01. Next base: position 494 of record JASGGF010000363.1, read on the forward strand.
TCAGGATGCTGGCGAACATGACCGCCGGCTACCCCGATTTCGTGCAGAACACGGACTTCCAGCTGGCCTTTTACCACGATCCCTTCGCTATCTGGACGGGGCAGCAGCTGATCGACTACGGCCTTTCCACCCCGCGCATCTTCCCGCCCGGCGCCAACTGGGATTACTCGCACACCAATTATGTCATTCTGGGACAGGCGCTGGAGCAGATCGGCGGCGCGCCGCTGGCGGATCTACTGCAGGCGCGGGTGCAGGCGCCGCTGGGCCTCGCCAACACGCAATCGAGCGAGACATCGGTGATCCCGGAGCCGGTGCTGCACGCCTACAGCGCCGAACGCCGCCCGGTGCTGGCGATCCCGGCGGATATCCCCTTCCTTGAGGAGACCACCTACTGGAACCCCTCGTGGACCCTCGCGCCCGGCGCCGTCCAGACCTCGACCGTGGCCGATATGGCCGCGACGGCGCTGGCGGTGGCGCAAGGGACGCTGCTGACGCCGGAATCGAGCGCGGCCCAGATTTCGCCAGACCTGATCGGCTTCGGCGCGCCGCTGGAAGGCTGCCCGGCCTGCCACACTCTGAATGCCGACTACAGCTACGGCCTCGGCGTGGTGATCAGCGGCAAGTGGATTCTGCAAAACCCGCTGCTGGCTGGCTACGGCTCGGTGGCGGCGGCGCTGCCGGGGCGGAATCTGGCAATCTGCGTAGCGACCACGTTCACCGAAGCGTGCTTCGATGCCGAGGGGAACAACACCTCCAGCCGCGCCAGTTGGAACATCTTCGCCGAGATCGCCGCCCTGCTGGCGCCCGACGCGCCGGTCACCATGCGGCGGCCAACCTGATGCCCAGCGTGTGGCAAGGGCCGCGCGTGCGCCTGCGCGCCTTCACGGCGGACGACTGGGCGGCCTACCACGCGTGGAACGCCGACGACGAGCAGGCCCGCAATCTGGACCAGATCCATTTCCCGCAATCGCCGGAGCGCGCCCGGCAGTGGGCCGAGGCGGAGGCGGCCCGCGCGCCGGATGGCGACAATGTGCGCCTCGTGATCGAGGACGAGCACGGCGCGGTGATCGGCGATCTCTCGACGCACGATTGCAACCCGCGCGTGGGCGCGTTCTTCTACGGCGTCTCCATCCGCCCGGACAAGCGCGGCCGGGGCTACGCCAGCGAGGCGATCACCCTGCTGCTGCGCTACTTCTTCGAGGAGCGGCGGTACCAGAAGGCGACGGTGATGGTCTACAGCTTCAACGCGGCTTCGGCCCGCCTGCACGAGCAGCTCGGCTTCCAGCTGGAGGGGCGCATCCGGCGCGCTGCGTACACCGGCGGCGCTCACCATGACGCCCTCTTCTACGGCATCACCGCCGAGGAGTTCGCCGTGGCGTCAGAACGAACATAACTTCCGCCAATGCGCTATCATCCCCGGCCGGATTGACCATCACGCCCGGCGTGCGGGCACATGAGCGGCGCACAGGAGATCGCGGGAGAATGGACGGCTCGCGCTTCGATGCCTGGACCCGGCGGCGCTTTGGCGGCGTGGTGGCCGGCGCGCTCGCGACGGCGCTCGGGCTGGCAATTGACCCAGTTGATCCTGCGGCTGCCGCTGACCGCAAGCCGCGCAAAAAGCGGCAGCGCCGCCGGAAGAAGCGGATCAGCAGCCACGCCTGCGAACCTCACGGCACCAGCTGCAACCCGCGCAACGAGCGGCGCCTGTGCTGCGCGCCGAACGCCTGCGGGCAGGTTCTGGAGCTGGGCGGCTACCACTGCTGCACGCGTCGCTTCCAGCCCTGCGATGTCAATCACGATTGCTGCAACAACCTCGTCTGCGTGGATGGCCTCTGCGACATTTCGCTGTAGGCGCGTGACAGCGACAATCACCGCCATCACGCCGCCATTTCGGTCAGCCGCCCCGGCTGCCTGGCGCTACACCAGCGGGCAGCGCGCCACGAAGCACTGGTTGTCGGCGCCGCAGGTTCCAGACGCGCCAGTAACTGATACGGCGATGCCGCTTGCCGCGAAGCCCAGCCGCGCGCACTCAGCGTTGCAGACGATCCGGGGGTCTTCGGTCCCACGTGGCAAGTGGCGGCAACTGCCATCCGAGCAGGCGCAGCAGGTGCGATTGGGGCAGGTTTCCACCACCGGGCAGGGTTCGACCGCCGGGCAGGGGAACGGCTGCTTGCGTTTCTTGCGCTTGCGCTTGCCGGCCTCTGCGCCACTCGTCAGCGTGGCGACGGCTCCAAGGGCTGCCAGTAGGCCTACCGTGCGCCGGCGCGTGTGACCCGGCACCGGCTGGGTGGCCGGGACGACGTCGCGATGCTTCTCCATGGCTGCCTTCCCTCGTGGATCTCCAGGCAGTCGATCTGCCCGACAGTCTGGATCGTATGGGTGTGGGAGCCGAGAGGCATGGGTAAAACTACGCATTTTGCCGTGCCGCTGGCCGTGGCTGTCTGGACTCAGGTGTCGCCCATTTCCCTGTTCTCCAATTGACACGCGGCCGTTCTGGTTGCTGACAGGCGGAGGCGCCTGCTTCCGCCATGCTCCCTGCAGAACCATTCGACGTGATGCAAGGGAGCGCAAACCATGGAATCCCAAACCTTCGATGCCCTGACTGTGGAACTGGCGAGTGAGCGTGGCCCCTCGCGGCGCGCCGTGCTGGGCGGCCTGCTGGCCGGCGGGATCGGCCTGCTGGCCGCGCTGCCGGCCGCTGCGGGCAAGAAGCGCCGGCATCAGACCGGCAAGAAGCGGAACAAGGGCAAGGGCAAGGGCAACCGCCCCCGCAAGAACCAGCAGCAGGCGCGCTGTAGCGGCGAGCAAACCCGCTGCGACAAGGCGTGTGTCAATACCAACACCGATAGCAACCACTGCGGCGCCTGCGGCATCGTCTGCGCCAGTGGCGAGCAGTGCATCCACGGGCGCTGCTTCAGCCCGGATATCTGCCCGGCGGGGTTCCAGTCCTGCCCTGATTTCCAGCGCTGCAGCGTGGATGACAGCGACTGCTTCTGCGGCACCACCACTGGCGGCCAGACGGTCTGCTTCCAGGACGAGGACTTCTGCGAGGCGCCGCGCCCGTGCGTCACCACGAGCGATTGCGAGCAGGGCCGCGTCTGCCTCGACAGCACCAGTTGCTGCGAAGCGCGCAACATGCCCGCGGTGAACCGCACCTGCGTGCTCCCCTGCGCCAACCAGCCGCAGGTGAATCAGGCGCTGCAACTGCCAGCGGGGCAGAAGGGCGGGCCGGGGGTGTAAAGCTCGCTTCGCGCCGACCGGCGCCGAACGAGACAGCATGTTGGAGACCTCTGCGGGTACGCTGCCCGTGGAGGTCTCTTCGCTATGGCTGAACTGCCGGAACAACCCAATCTGCCCGCAGGCTCATGGATTACCGATCCACTAATGCTGGCGCGAGTGCGCGGGCAGGCCGTCCAGCGCCGCATCCTTGAGATGGAGGGCGGAGCCGTTTCCAGCCGGCAGATGGCGGCGCTGCTGGGCATCAGCCGGCGGGCGGTCGACAAACGGCGCGAGCGGGGCGAGTTGATCGGGCTGGATGCGGATGGGCGCGGCTACGTCTACCCCGTCTGGCAGGTGGATTTGCCCGGATTCGCAGAGGTGCTGGCGGTGCGGCGAGACCTGTCTCCAAGGGCGCAGGCCGGGTTCTTCCTCGCGCCGAATGCGTGGCTGGAGGACCGCTCGCCCCTCAGCGCGCTCCGGGCCGGGGAGGTTGCGGCCGTGCTGCGCGCCGCCAGCCTGTACGGGGAGCATCTCGCACGTGAGGCGCGTTGGGTGAAGGTGACTGGTGAGGCGAGGCCATGGACGAACGCGAGAACCTGCCACCATCAGCGTCAGCGGGTGTCGGTAGAGCGGATGACGACGATTTTGACCTTGCGCACGTCCAGCGCCCGGCCCCCGAGCAGATCGATGTCAGCCGGGTTGTGGTGACGTACGATCGATTCAGCGACACGCTGATGACGCACCTGCGTGGCAAACATGTGCCGTCCATCAGCGTGCCGGTGCGGGGCTCCCGCTACATCCTCGTCTCACCAGACGGTCGCGAGTTCCTTGGGTATCAGCTTGAGGGCTTTCTTCGCCGCGCCGTGAAAGACGAACCACGGCTCATCGAGATGCTGGACTACGCAGAACTGCGGGGCATTACGCCGGCCGAGGTGCAGGATCTTCGCGACAAGGCTCTTGGCCCGTGGGTCAGGCTCCGCTCGAGAGTTGATCGCATGTTCACGCGCAGCCATGTGGAGCGGCGTAATCAGATAGTCGGCGCGTTCCTCCAGAAGGAGGGTGAGGGGCAGCACACGCCAGCCGTCGTGCGCTGATCACGCGCCCGGGTTCTGCACTACCGCCCGGATGATTGCCGCCGCGTACGCTGTTCTTCCTCCGGCAATGTTCACGATGGCCAGCTGGGAAGGCGTGACATCGGGCGTCATCAGACCGAGGCGGTGCGCTCGTTCAAATTGGCCCCTAACGATGGTTTGCGGCCTGGCTTGAGGCCCAACGACAATGCTGATGCGCTCACTATCAACCGACAGGACAGTAAAGCGCTCTCCGCGCCCGGTCGTCTTGAGCGTCGTTGCCTGAAGCTTCTGGAACTGCTCCCAGCGAAATGTCATCCCTGACCTCCTGATGCGGAGCCAACGCGTGATCCTCTTACCTACCCCTCACCCGCCCCCAGCGCCAGCGCAATGAGCGTGTCCGCGGCGAGGTAGCCGGACTCGTCGCCCAGTTCGCCGGAGACGATGGCGAGGATGATCACGTCGGGATCGACGGCGCAAAGCGTGAGGCCAGCGGGGTACTGCGAGTTGGGATCGACACCGTCTGCTCGGGACGATTCGACGCAGCCTTCCGGTGGCGCGAGGTTGTCGATCTCCTTCGCCTGCGACCAG
>JASGGF010000364.1:0-5371 GCA_047605145.1 Thermomicrobiales bacterium
AGCAGGGACCCCGCCCCGTGAATGACCTGCTCGCCGAACTCTTCTCCTCCAAAGTGCGCGCCGCCGTGCTGGCGCAGATGTTGGCGCGCCCACAGTGTTGGTACTCCCTGACCGAGCTCTCGCGGGAACTGGGCCTGCCCGTCAGCAGCCTGCAACATGAGTGCGCCAAGCTGATGCGCGTCGGGTTGCTGCGCGATCAGCGCGCCGGCAATGTGCGCCGCTACGCCCCCGAGCCCGCCTTCCCCCTCATCCAGCCGCTGACCGCGCTGGTCCTCGCGGCGCTGCCACTCACGGAATCGCTGCCGGCGGCGGCCGACGGCGTAGCGAGCATCGAGCGCGCGTGGCTCACTGGCCCGCCGCAGACGCGGCAGGCGCGCCCCTTCCTCGTCGTCATTGGCGACCTCGGCCTCGAGGAGCTGGACGCCCTCTTCGAGCGGGCGCGGGCCGCCACCGCCGCCGCCGGCACGCCCGAGATCGAGCTGGCGTTTTACCCCACCAGCGAGTGGGGGCGCCGCGCCGCCAGCGGCGATGCGTTCACCGCTGCGCTGGCGGCGGACGTCGCCGTCGAGATGGCCCCGGGAGCGCCCGCCGCCGAAGCCTGATCCCCGAAACCGCCGTAACGGCACATTCCATCGTCTACCATGATGGTTCGCGGCTAACAACATGCGCCGTGGTGGCGTGGCCCTCAGGAGGACCCGGTGCTTGAGTTGATCAGCGAGCCAGCATTCTGGTCAGCGTTGCTGACGCTGACGCTGCTGGAAATCGTGCTCGGCATCGACAACATCGTCTTCATCTCCATCCTCAGCGACCGCCTGCCGGTGGAGCAGCGGGCGCGGGCGCGCACCGTCGGCCTGCTGCTGGCCATGTTCATGCGCATTGGGCTGCTCTTCTCCATCGGCTGGATGATGAGCCTCACCCAGCCCCTCTTCGATCTGTTCGGGCATCACTTCACCGGGCGCGACCTGATCCTGATTCTCGGTGGCCTCTTCCTGCTCTACAAATCGACCACCGAAATCCACGAAAAGCTGGAGGGCGAGGAGCACCATCAGGACGCCAGCAAGGGCCGCGCCACCTTCACCAGCGTCATCATCCAGATCGTGGCGCTGGATATAGTGTTCTCGCTCGATTCGGTCATCACCGCCATCGGCATGACCGATCACATCGAGATCGCCGTCATCGCCGTCATCATCGCCGTCGGCATCATGCTGGTGGCAGCGGGGCCGCTCAGTGCGTTCGTCAATCAACACCCCACCGTCAAGGTGCTGGCCCTCAGCTTCCTGCTGCTCATCGGCATGTCGCTGGTGGCGGACGGGTTCGGCCAGCACATCCCCAAGGGCTACATCTACTTCGCCATGGCCTTCTCGGTCTTCATCGAGCTGCTGAACATGCGGCTGCGCTCCCGCAACGAGCCGGTGCACCTGCGGCAGGCGATCACCGCCGAGCCCACGCCGGAGGGCGGGGCGAAGCACTAGCGGAGGAACACCATGGCGCTCGCCAAATTCGCCAAACCCGCCGGCACATGGACCTACGCCGACCTGCTCGACCTGCCGGACGATGGCAAGCGGTACGAGATCATCGATGGGGAGCTGTACGAGTTGTCCTCGCCACTGCTCAGGCACGCTGCGGCCATCATGGCGCTCATCGAACTGCTATTGCCGCTGGTGAAGGGCATGGGCGGGAAGTTGTATACCGCCTCGGTGGATGTCCGCTTCGCCGGGGCCGATCCCGTCGTGCCGGACATCATGGCCCTGCTGCCCGGCGGGCGAGGACGGCGTGTCCGGCGCGGCATCGAGGGGCCGCCCGACCTGCTCATCGAAGTCCTCAGCCCCTCGAACCGCACGCACGACACCGTGCGCAAGCGCGCCCTGTACGCGCGGGGCGGCGTGCGCGAATACTGGATCGTAGACCCGGAAGCCGGCAGCATCGAGATCATCGGCGAGGATGGTGAGATGGTGCAGCGCGTGGTGGCGCCAGCGGCTGGCGAGGTCGCCTTCATCCTGCGCTCGCCGCTGCTCGGCGAGCTGGCGGCGGACGCCGCCGAGCTGTTCCCCCCTGACGTCGAGGACTGAAGCACCACGCCGGCCCCATCGCCCCACGCTCCCATTCCTCGACGTTCTGACGCCGCATCCAGGTGCATGCGTGTCGTAGGCGCCCCCAAGGCCCTCGTGTCTGCAGGAAGGCCCCTGCCCTCTCAACTCCGAGGCCGCGGCGCCACGCTTCGCCCCCACCGAAGCCGCGTGGGTTACGCATAGCCGAATCCGAAATGCGTAGTTTTACCCATGTCCCCAAATGACAGCGCTTCCAGACTCGGTTCCAGAACGATGGAAACCGGCAGGAGCTCGCTGTGGACGCCGACCAACTCGATGACCTCTCTCGCCTGATTGCCTCCCGGCGCACGGTCGTGGGCGGCATCACCGCGGCCGTGGCCGCATTGGCGGGCCCACGCCTGCCTGAGGCGCTGGCCAAAAAGAAAAAGAAGAAAAAAAGGAAGAAGAAGCTGAAGGGCTGCGCCGGCGGCGCGGTTCTCTGCGGCGGCGCCTGCGTGAACACGCAGACCGACGCCCAGCACTGCGGCGGCTGCGGAGCCCGCTGCGGGGGTGGCGCCGCCTGCGTGGGCGGCGCGTGCGCACCCACCGGGCCGGGCGCGTGCCCCGGCGCGCAGGCGCGATGTGGCGGCGATTGCGTGGATACCACCAGCGACGAGAACCACTGCGGCGCTTGCGGCGTACCCTGCCGGGGCGATCTCACCTGCCTGAGCGGGGCGTGCGGCTGCGCGGCGGCGGGTGAGACGGCGTGCCCCGGCAACGTCTGCGCCAACCTGCAGAGTGACGAAGCGCATTGTGGAACCTGCGGGAACGCCTGCCCCGGTGGTCAGACCTGCCGCAATGGCGGATGTAGCAGTTCGCCGTGCGCCGATGACGAGATCGACTGCGGGGGAGGCCGCTGCATCCCGGATGTGGCGGACGCCTGCTGCGACAATGCCGGCTGCGGCGCCCCCAGCTTCAACGATCTGGTCTGCCGCAATGATCGCTGCGTCTGCAACCGCCCGGGAGAGGGAATTTGCCGCCGGTTCCCGGACCGCCGCGGGACGTGCCACGAGTGCTGCCCGGGCGGCACGGAACAGTGCCCGGGGGCGGGGGATTACGTCTGCCACTTCGAGACGGTCGAGTACGGCGTTTCGGCCCGCTGCGGCTGCCCGGACGGACACTACAACTGCCAGTACAACCACCCGTACGGCACCTGCACCGACAATCGGCTGACTGACCCCAAACACTGTGGCAACCTGTGCGAGGATTGCACCCTCAGCAACGCGGGCACGATCTGCTGCGGCGGGGCCTGCACGCGCGGCTGCAACCTCGGCGAGTATTGCAACGACAATGTTCCCTGCGGTCCGAACTGCCTGCCCTGCAACAGCGACTCCATTTGCTGCAATCAGGGCGGCACGACCGCGCCGCGCTGCATCCCGAAGCGGAATGGCAGCTCCGTCTGTTACGTGAACGCCTGACGCATGGAGGCCGGGGCCGGGCGGCGCCCGGCCCCCGGCACGCTCCTGCTCTTCGACCGCCAGCCTCCAATCCACCTGTCCTCCCGGGTAACCATGCCGGGGCGACTCCTCGCCCCGGCATGAAGACCCCTCCGGCAAGCGCTCCCCGAGCGGCTCCTGCGCCCATCTGCGCCAGCCTCGCCTATCCTTTGCGGCGCACGCACGCAGTCGCCCGGCCACGCGCCGGGATGGCGCCATCTGCGCACACCGCAGACCGGGAGCAGCATGAGCAAACGCCTCTTCAAGATGCCGGGCCGTGGCCGCAAGCCGGGCACGCAAGCCAGCGCCGGCGCCCTCCTCACCGACCGCCAGCACCAATTCATCGAGCAGGAACTGGCCTTGCTGGCCCGCCTGCTCGACATCATGGACCGCTACCCCGCCGCGCAGGAGGATCAGGCCGCCGTCAAGCGCGCCGCCGATCAACTGACGTCGCTCTTCCTGCTCGTCATCGTGGGCGAGTTCAACGCCGGCAAGTCCGCCTTCGTCAACGCCCTCGCCGGCGCCGACATCATGCCGGAGGGCGTCACCCCCACCACCTCGGTCATCAACCAACTCCGCTACGGCCCCGAGCCCACCGTCACCATGCAGGCGGATGGCATCATCCTGCGGGAGTACCCGGCGGAGTTCCTCGACGAGATCACCGTCGTCGATACCCCCGGCACCAACGCCATCATCCGCGAGCACGAGCAACTGACGCAGCAGTTCGTGCCCCGCTCTGATCTGGTGCTGTTCGTCACCTCCGCCGACCGCCCGTTCACCGAGAGCGAGCGGGAGTTCATGGCCACCATCCAGCAATGGGGCAAGAAGATCGTCATCATCATCAACAAGATCGACGTGCTGCGCACCCAGCAGTCGGTGGATGAGGTGGTGAACTTCGTCACCAACAACATCGAGCGCAGCCTCGGGTTCCGCCCGGAGGTGTACCCCGTCTCCACGCTGCTGGCGCAGCAGGCCAAGGCGCTGGGCACGCGCAACCCGGAGGAGCGCGAGCGCCTGTGGGCCGCCAGCCGCTTCGGCGAGCTGGAGAGCTTCATCTTCGCCACCCTCGATCAGGAGGGGCGCATCCGCCTCAAGCTGCTCAACCCGCTCGGCGTCGGCGAGCGCATCACCGAGCGCTACCTGCAGATCACCGAAGAGCGCCACGCCCTGCTGCGCGACGATCTGGCGACCATCGACAACATCGACCGCCAGATGGAAACGTATCAGGAGGACATGCGGCGGCAGTTCAACTACCACCTGACGCGGGTGGAAAACGTCATCGCGCGCATGATCCAGCGCGGCGACGCGTGGTTCGAGGACACCATCCGCATCGGCCGCGTCTTCGACCTGCTGAACAAGGACAAGATCCGCAGCGAGTTCGAGCGCGATGTCGTCGGCGGGGCCGAGGCCGAGATCGATCAGGTCATCGACGAGTTGATCGACTGGATGGTGGAGCAGGATCTCAAGATCTGGAAAAGCGTCACCGATTACATCGACCGCCGCCGCCTCAGCCAGTACGAGGAAGGCGTGATCGGCGAGGTGGGCGGCCAGTTCCGCTACGACCGCCGGGCGCTGCTGGAGACGGTGGCGCGGCGCACGCAGGAAGAGGTGGCGCACTACGACGTGGAGGCGGAGGCGAACCAGCTCGCCGATTCGGTGCGCAACGCCGTGGCCACCACCGCCGTAGCGGAAGTGGGCGCGGTCGGGCTCGGCGCGCTGGTGGTGGCGGCGGCCAGCACCGTGGCGGTGGATGTCACCGGCATTCTGGCGGCGTCGCTCCTGGCCGGGCTGGGGCTCTTCGTGCTGCCGAACAAGCGGCGGCAGGCGCGGCGCGATTTCCACGTCAAG
>JASGGF010000365.1:0-5347 GCA_047605145.1 Thermomicrobiales bacterium
CTCGATCTACGCGGCAACGGCGGCGGCTGGGTCACCAGCGCGCAGGAGATGATTGGCCGCTTTGTGCCGGCGGACACGGGCCCGGCGCTCTACCAGGATCAGCACCTCAACGAGGAGGACGATCTGGAGGCAGAGCCCATCGAGGGCGGCGGCGAAGACACGTTCGAGACGCCGCTGGTGATCCTGACCGACGGCGGCACCGCCAGCGCCGCCGAGATCGTGTCCGGCGCGATTCAGGACTACGGGCGCGGCCAGCTCATTGGTGAACCAACGTTCGGCAAGGGACTTGTGCAGCGGGTCCATGACTTCGAGGACGGCTCATCCGCCAGAATTACCTTCGCGCGCTGGTTGACCCCGAACAAGACGCCGATCCCCGAAACGGGCATCGTGCCGGATATCGACGTTCCGTTCGTCCCCGGCATCGAGCGCGATCTGCAACTGGATACCGCGATCGCGGTGCTGCTGGACGAGCCGTTGCCGGCCATTCCCGCCGCTACCCCCATCGCTTCACCCCAGGCGACCCCCATGGCGACGCCGCTGCCGTAGGCTGCCCCGCAGGCTGCCTCGCAAAACGCTTTCCGGAATTTTACAGACCGATTTCCGTCCTTTAACACGCGCCGGGATACCGTAGACGCGTGATGAATGACGCATGGCCAACCCCCCAATCTGCGCCGTTGGCGCCCATTCCTGACGCAATCGAAGAGGCGCACGTGCTGGTCGTGGAAGACGACCCGGTGTTGCGCTCGACGCTCGCCTACGCGCTCTCGCGTGAAGGCTTTCGCGTGCACGTGGCGGCGACCGGCGAATCCGGGCTGGAGCTGGCGCGCAAGGAACTGCCCCGCCTCGGCGTGATCGTGCTCGATGTGATGCTGCCGGGCATTTCCGGCATGCAGGTGCTGCGGGCGCTGCGCAAGGAGACGCGCACCCCGATCCTGATGCTCTCGGCGCGCGGCGAGGAGCAGGACCGTATCGACGGTCTGGAACTCGGCGCGGATGACTACATCGTCAAGCCGTTTGTCCTGCGCGAACTGGTGGCCCGTGTGCGGGCGGGAGCGCGGCGCAGCGCTACGCCCGCCGCGCAGCCGCCGCTGGTGCTGCACCGGGGTTCGCTGCGCATCGAGATCGACCGGCGGCGGGTGCTGGCGGGCGACGAGGAAATTGGCCTGCGACCCAAGGAGTTCGGGCTGCTGGTCACGCTGGCCATGGAGCCGGGCCGCGTGTTCGACCGCCAATCCCTGCTGGACGCCAACTGGGGCGAGGACGTGATCGTGGATGAACGCACGGTCGATGTCCACGTCTCGTGGCTGCGCGGCAAGCTGGCGGAGGCCGGGGTGAGCGGCATGGCGATCCGCACGGTGTACGGCGCCGGGTACCAACTCGTACTGGAGCGCGACGACGCAGTCGCTCATGACCCAGGAGCGGTCGCCTGAATTCGAGCGATTCCGGACGGATGGCGTCCGGTGTTGCAGGCGGCCATGGGCAGGCGCCCGGTGGGCCGCAGCATCCGGGAAGAAGGAGTGCATTGGTGAAGAGTCTGGTTTTCGGAAAGCGTAGCCGCGGCGCTGCCGCCGCGATCATGCTGGCAGGGAGCCTTTTGGTGGGGGCCTCGCCGGCCTTCGCGCAGGACCTCGGCTCGCTGACCGGAACGATCGAGTCTGACGGCTCCTCGACGGTCGGCCCGCTGACGCAGGCGGTGGCTGAAGATTTCGTGGGCTCTGCCCCCAATGTCCAGATCAGCGTCGATATCTCCGGCACCGGCGGTGGCTTCGAGCGCTTCTGCGCCGGCGAGACCGACGTGCAGAACGCCTCGCGCGCCATCAAGGACGAGGAAGCCAAGAAGTGCGCTGACGCCGGCGTGGATTGGTACGAGTTCGAGGTGGCCTACGACGGCGTCACCATCGTCACCAACAAGGAAAACACCTGGGCGACCTGCCTGACGGTGGATCAGCTCAAGCAGCTCTGGCAGAAGGAGAGCCCGGCCACCACGTGGGCGGACCTGAACCCGGAGTGGCCGGCGGATACCGTCAACCTGTACGGCCCGGGCACTGACTCCGGCACCTTCGACTTCTTCGTCGAGACGATCCTGGGCGAGGATGACATCCGCGAGGACTTCAACCCGAGCGAAGACGACAACGTCCTTGTTTCCGGCGTGGCAGGCGATGTGAACGCGCTCGGTTACTTCGGACTGGCCTACTACGAGGCCAACCAGGACTCGCTGAACGCGGTCCAGGTCGATAACAACACCGGCACGTGCGTGGCCCCGTCGCCGGAAACGGTGCAGGACGGCACGTACGCGCCGCTTTCCCGCCCGCTCTTCGTGTACGTCTCCGCCGCGTCCCTGGACCGGCCGGAAGTGCAGGAGTTCGTGCGCTACTACCTGGAGAACGCTGCGGAACTGGCCCCTGAGGTCGGCTACGTGGCCTCCCCGGATGAGGTCTACGCCGCCGACATGACGGCGTTCGAGGCGGACATCGCTGGCACGGGCACGCCCGACAGCCAGCAGGTGTCGGCCACGCCGGGGGCGTAATTCCCCTGGGCGCCTGCGGCTGGAGCAATCCGGCCGCAGGCCTTGTTCTTCCAGTCTGCAAATGGTGGATACACAGTGAGAATGCAGAATGGCGATGAGTTCCTTCGGTGACATATCCGGCAGACCCGTCACGCCGCTCGACCTCTCCGGCAAGCGCTCGCGCTCGATGTCAGAGACGGTGGTGGGCGTGCTGCTGGCTGCGTGCGGCGCGATTTCGCTCCTGACGACGGTCGGCATCATCGCGGTGCTGATTCAGGAAGCGGCGATTTTCTTCAGCACCGTCCGCATAACCGACTTCCTGTTCGGCACAACGTGGACGGCTCTCTTCAAGACTCCCCAATATGGCGTTCTGCCGCTGGTCGGCGGCACGATGATGATTGCCCTGATATCGATGTTGGTGGCGATTCCTCTCGGCTTGATGAGCGCGATCTACCTGAGCGAGTACGCACCGCGCAAGGTGCGCGACGTACTGAAGCCCGCGCTGGAGATGCTGGCTGGCATCCCCACCATCGTCTTCGGTTTCTTCGCGGTGAACTTCATCCGGCCGGAGATCCTGAAGCCGATCTTCCCGGGGATCGGCCCGTTCAGCGCGCTGGCCGCGGGCATCGCGGTTGGCATCATGACCATTCCGCTGGTGGCCTCGCTGAGCGAGGACGCGATGCGGGCGGTGCCGCGCTCGCTGCGCGAGGGCGGCTACGCGCTGGGGGCGACCCGGCTGGAGGTTTCGACCCGGATCGTGGTTCCAGCAGCGATCTCCGGCATCATCGCCTCCTGCATCCTCGCCATGTCTCGCGCGGTTGGCGAAACGATGATCGTGGCGCTGGCGGCAGGGTCGAAGGCCCAATTGACGGGCAACCCGCTGGAGCCGATGCAGACCATGACCGGCTTCATTGTGCAGGCGTTCTCCGGTGACGTGGTGGTGGGCTCACCGGCCTACCTCTCGCTCTTCGCCGTCGGCCTGCTGCTCTTCTTCATCACGTTTGTGCTCAATCTGCTCAGCCAGTGGGTGGTGAACCGGTTCCGGGAGGTGTACGAGTGAGCATCCGTAGCGTTGCCCAGCCGGGAGCCGCCGCCTGGGAGGCGGCCGAGGCCCACTCCAACCTGGGCCGCCGGAAGACAGTTGCCAGCGTCATGGAGAAGGTGCTGTTCGTGGCGACCGCCTTCGCCATCCTGGTGTTGCTGGCGCTGGCGTGGGACATCCTGTCCTCAGGCGCGAGCTGGCTTTCGACCCATCTGCTGACAAACGTGCCCTCGCGCAAGGCGGAACAGGCGGGGATGCGCCCCGCGATTCTCGGCACCTTCTGGGTGATCGGCGTGACGGCGCTGGTGGCGTTCCCCATCGGGGTGGGGGCGGCGGTGTACCTCGAAGAGTACGCGCCGAATAATCGCTGGACGCGGCTGCTGAAGCTGAACATCGCCAACCTGGCCGGGGTCCCCTCGGTGGTGTACGGCCTGCTGGGTCTGGGCGTGTTCGTCTCGATGCTCAACCTCGGCCGCACGGTGATCTCCGGCGCGCTGACGCTGTCGCTGCTGATCCTGCCGGTGATCATCATTGCCAGTCAGGAAGCGATCCGCGCGGTGCCCTCGTCCTTGCGGCAGGCAGCGTTCGCGCTGGGCGCCACGAAATGGCAGGTGGCGCGAGATCACGTGCTGCCGGCCGCGCTGCCGGGCATTCTGACCGGCATCATCCTCTCGGTGTCCCGCGCCATCGGCGAGACCGCGCCGCTGCTGGTGGTGGGCGCCGCCGCGTACGTGACCTTCAACCCGACCGGCCTGACCTCCAAGTACACCGTGATCCCGATGCAGATTTACGAATGGGCGCGCCGCCCGCAGGCCGAGTTCACGAATCTGGCCGCCGCTGCCATCATCGTGCTGCTGGCCGTGCTGCTGATGCTGAACGGCGTGGCGATCTTCCTGCGCCAGCGCGCCAGCGCCCGGGTTCGGTGGTAACCCCGTGCCAGAATCTGACGAGATAACGACGGAGAAAGAGATAGCGCCCATGTCGAGCATCACTCTGGATCGCGCAGTGGCGACGACCCCGCACCCGGTGTCCCAGCCCATTGTCTCGATCCGCGACCTGAACGTGTTCTACGGCAGTTTTCACGCAGTAGGGGGCGTCAGCTTCGATGTCCCGAAGAACCAGATCACGGCCCTGATCGGCCCATCTGGCTGCGGCAAGAGCACGGTGCTGCGCTGCATCAACCGGATGAACGATCTGGTGCCGACGGCCCGCATCGAGGGGACCATCGAGTACCACGGCGTCGATATCAACGCCTCGTCGGTGGACCCGGTGGAGGTGCGGCGGCGGATCGGGATGGTGTTCCAGAAGCCGAACCCGTTCCCGAAAAGCATCGCCGAGAACATCACGTGGGGCGCGAAGATCAACGGCCAGAAGGGCGCCTCAGCCGAGCTGGTCGAGAAGTGCCTGCGGCAGGCCGCTCTGTGGGATGAGGTCAAGGACAAGCTGAACGAGAGCGGTCTGGCGCTTTCCGGTGGGCAGCAGCAGCGGCTGTGCATTGCGCGGGCGCTGGCCATCAACCCGGATGTGATCCTGATGGACGAGCCGTGCAGCGCGCTCGATCCCATCTCGACGCTGCGGATCGAAGACCTGATGCGCGAGCTGGCCCGGCATTACACCATCGCTATCGTGACCCACAACATGCAGCAGGCGGCGCGCGCATCCGACCAGACGGCGTTCTTCTCGCTGGGCGAGAACCGCATGGGCGTACTGGTTGAGGCGGCGCCGACGAAGCAGCTCTTCACGAATCCCTCCGACAAGCGGACCGAGGATTACATCACCGGCCGCTTCGGGTAGACCGG
>JASGGF010000366.1:0-5346 GCA_047605145.1 Thermomicrobiales bacterium
TGCGGTCTTCCGGCGACAGCATCGGCTCGGCGAGGCGCTTCTCGAAGTCGTAGACGCGCTGGGCGGCGTCGGCAGCGTCCGCCTCGCTCCAGCCGGCCTGCGTCAGCAGTTTGGCGCTGATGTCGCGGTAGGCCTGCCGGATCGGCTCGTTCGCGGCGTCATCCTTCCAGTAGTAGTCGCGGTTCGGCAGGCCCAGTGAGGCGCCGCCGTACCACAGCACGTACTTCGAGCTGTCCTCCAGATCCGGCGAGGGGCCGACGCCGTAGAAGCCGCCGATGTTGTTGGTGAGCGCGCTCTCGTGGATCAGCGCGTACAGCTCGTCCAGCGAGGTCACCGCCGCCAGTTGATCCAGTTCAGCCTGAATCGGCTGCACGCCCTGCGCGTTGCGGGTCTCGCGGTCCATGCCCTGCGCGAAGAGTTGGACGGCCTTCCACTCGTCGGAGCCTTCCGGCAGGGTGTCGTTGGCGGAAAGGGTCTTCAGCAGGCCCAGCAGCTGATCCGTGGTGAGCTTGTCGATCTGGCTGCTGAGGCTCCACGCGGCGCGGTCTGGCGGAATGACCGCGCGGTCCATCCAGCGGCCGGCAGCGTAGCGGTAGAAATCGTCGCCGGGGGCCACGCTGGGATCCATGGCAACCAGCAGCGAGCCGTGCTCGACCGCGCCGGCCAGCGGCGTGGCCTCTGGCGACGCCATGGGGGTGGCCTGTTGCGCGGCCAGCGCGCCGGGCACGCCGGTCATGACCAGACAGGCGAGGACAAAGAACACGCGAGCAAGGGGGAGCATGCAGACTCTCCTGATGCGACAGGCGCAGATTCATGAGTGGCGGACGCCATAAAGGGTAAACCGATCATGACGCCCGGCGCCAGCCAAAGCGCCAGGCAGGCGGTCTACACTACCAGCACGCCCACCCCCGAGGAGACGCCCCATGGCCATTACGCAACACCGGCTGACAATCGCAGATTACGAAGCCTTCGTGCAGAGCGGCATCGAGGGGCAATGGGAGTTGCACGACGGCGTGCTGGTGGAGAAGCCGGGAATGACGTTCGAGCACGGGGACATCGCCTTCGAGATCGGCCATCTTCTCCGTCTGCAACTTCCCAGACATGCCTATCGCGTCCAGCTTGAAAGCCGGGTGCGTCGTCCCCCCGCGACGGTGTTCCGGCCCGATGTGATGGTCTTTCCCACGCACGATGCCGATCCCTTTCGGAATCAGCCAGGTCGTCTCATGATTTTGCCTGATCCGCTGCCATTGGTTGTCGAGGTGTGGTCGCGTTCCACCGGCGACTACGACATCGCTGCCAAACTCCCCATCTACCAGCAGCGTGGGGATGCCGAGATCTGGCTGGTGCATCCCTACGATCGAACCATCACCGCGTGGCGGCGACAGGAGGACGGGTCGTACACCGTAACGGTCTTCGACCACGGCGTCATCTCGCCTGTTGCCTTGCCCGGCGTTGCCTTCGACCTCGCCGATCTCTTCGTCGATTGACCAACTCGCTGGCAGATAAGGACGCTTCCTATGACCGTTGCGCAACATCGGCTTACCTTCCAGGATTTCGAGGCCTTTTTGCTGACCGGGATCGAGGGGCCGTGGGAACTCCATGACGGCATTCTGGTGGAGAAGTCAGGCATGAGTTGGGAGCATCAGAATGTCATTGCGGAATTGGTGCGTCTGTTGGGGAATCAGCTGCCTTACGATCAGTACCGCGTGCAGGCGGAAAGCCTGGCGCGCCAATTTGCAGCGACCGTGTTTCGTCCTGATGTCATGGTGATCCCCACGCAATACGGACGTCAGTTTCGCAATCAACCAGGACGGCTAGTCATCATCGACGCACCACTACCGCTGGTGGTTGAAGTCTGGTCTCGTTCCACTGGGCGCTATGACGTGGCGGCCAAACTCCCTGTCTATCAGCAGCGTGGCGATGTCGAGATCTGGCTGATCCACCCCTATGAGCGGACGATCACGGCGTGGCGCCGGCAGGAGGATGGCTCGTACGCCGAGTCGCGGTTCACTGACGGGGAGATCACGCCGGTGGCGTTGCCCGGCGTCAGCATCGACCTCGCCGCGATTTTCCGCGAGTGATACGCGCTGCGAATTCTTCAATCCGCGATCAGCTCCCGATGCGCCCTCAGTGCGTCGTGTAGCTGCTCGTTTGGCTCGGGCGGGTCGATGAGCGCGTGGGTGAAACGTAAGCTGTCATCTCGCGAGAGCAGAATGGCCGCCCGGTTCACCGTGGCGTTCTGTCCGGCGTCGGTGCGTGCTTCGAGACCGTCATCTCGCGCAGACTGTTCAGGGGAAGCGTTACGGACGTTCGTTGTCATCCGAAAACTCCCTGATGACATCATGGCGCCGTGGCGACCATGATGTTCTGGTTCAGCCGGAACACGTTCTCCGGATCATACCGGCGCTTGATGGCCTGTAGGCGGGCGTAGTGGGGGCCGAAGGCGCCGCGCATCATCGTGTCGCCTTCCTCCTGAAAGCCGGCGAAGTTCAGGTAGCGGCTGCCATCGGAGTACGGCGCCATCGCCGCCAGCGCCTCGCGCACCCACGCCAGATTGGCGGCGTCATCGGCGGGGTCGCTCCAGTTCGCCTCCAGATTGAGCAGCGCCGCCGCGTGGCGCCCGTGGAACGCGGCGTGCTCCGCCGGCACGCGCGACATCGCGCCGCCTACGAACCACAGGTCAACCGTGCTCAGCGGCGATGGCTGCGCCTGCGAGATGGCGACCATCTGGTCGATGACGGCGTCGCTGAGCGCCGGCAGATTGAGCGACTTCCAGTAGTACCGCAGGCCGTCCGGGTAATCCGCGTCCCAGAGTTGCTGCACCTCCAGATAGGGTGTCACCCCGCTGAAATCGGCCAGCGGTTCGGCGTACTCCCGCAGCGGCTGCAAGAGCGCCTCGCCCTCGGGGATGGGGCCCACGTGTAGCGCGCCGAACATGACGAAGGGCCGCCCCTTGGCTGCCTCCGGGAAGGCGTCGCCCTCGTGCGGGATGATGCCGGTGACCGCGATAGGGTTGATGCTGTCCGGCGCCGTGGCGCAGTAGTCGCGGAAGAAGCGCAGCGCCGCGTTCATCTTCTCGCCTGCGCCGTCGTGGAAAACCACCGCGAAGGCCAGATCCGGCCCCACGGGGTGCAGCTGGAAGGTGAAGCTGGTCACCACCCCGAAGTTGCCGCCGCCGCCGCGCAGCGCCCACAGGAGTTCCGCGTGCGGGCTATCCTCCTCCGCCACGATGACCTCGCCGCTGGCCGTGACCACCTCGGCGGCCAGCAGGTTGTCGCAGGCCAGCCCGTGCGTGTGGCGCAGCCAGCCGTAGCCGCCACCGAGGGTCAGACCAGCGATGCCGGTGCGGCTGAACACCCCGCCCGGCGTGGCGAGGCCGAACGGCTGCGTGGCGGCGTCCAGCTCGCCCCACGTCGCGCCGCCGCCAGCGCGCGCAATGCGGGCCTCCACATCGACCGTGATCTGCTTCATGGGTGAAAGGTCGATCACCAGACCGTCGTCGCAGACGGCGTGGCCCGCCACGCCGTGGCCGCCGCCGCGCACCGCGATGGGCAGCCTCTGCGCCAGCGCAAACTGCAGCGCCACCGCGACGTCGTCGTTGGTGGCGCAGCGCGCGATGACCGCCGGGCGGCGGTCGATCATCCCGTTCCAGACGGCGCGCGCGTCGTCGTAGCCCGCGTCTTCGGGGGTGATCAGCCCGCCGGTGAGCGTGTGCCGCAGGGTATCGACCGGGAGGGTGAGCATGGACATGGGGACCTCCTGCCGGGTGCAATGACGTGGCTGGCAACGATTGGCCTTCAGCATGCCAGCGCCACGACGCTCGCACATCCGGAGAAAGTACGGAGTTCTGGGGGAATGCAGCCCGCCCGGTCACTGGGATGATGCGCGCTGGCGCTCGCGCGGCGCTTGACAGCGTCCCGGCAGGATGCGACACCCATCCCATCACTGAGCTGAGCCATGGCCGAAAGACTGGCCTGAGGAGGAGCCCACCATGCCGCTGTTTGAAACCGATGCGGGAGACCTGTATTTCGAGGTGATGGGCGACGGCCCACCCCTGCTGCTGATCGCTGGCTTCAGCGGCAACACCACCGGCTGGCTCCCGCTGCAGCCGGCGCTGGCCGAACACTTCACGCTGATCATGTTCGACAACCGGGGCGCCGGGCGCTCGGCAACACCGCCGGGGCCGTACACCATCCCGCAGATGGCCGGGGACGCCGTGGCGCTGCTGGATCACCTCGGTGTTGACCGCGCGCACGTGCTCGGGAGCTCCATGGGCGGCATGATCGCGCAGGAGCTGGCGCTCCAGCACCCCTCGCGGGTGGACAAGTTGGTGCTCAATGTCACGGCGGCGCGACCCAGCCCGGTGCTGCGGCGCTTTTGCGAGGCGAACATCTGGGCCATCGAGCAGGGCATGTCGCCCGAGGACCGCATGTTCTGGGTGCTGCCGTGGATGGCCTCCCCCGCGATCATGACGGACCACGAGAAGGTCGCGCGGACGCTGGCCGTGCGGCTGGCGAATCCCTGGCCCGCGCCGGGCGCCGGCATGATTGCCCAGGCGCAGGCCATCATGGCGCACGATGCGCTGGCGCGCGTGGGGCAGATCGCCGCCCCTACGCTGGTGCTCGCCGCCGCCGAAGATATCCTGACGCCAGTGGCCGGGGCCCGCGAGTTGGCGGAGGCGATCCCCGGCGCCCAGCTTCAGGTTCTGCCGCGGGGCTCCCATGTCACGGCGGCGGAGTACCCGTAAGAGGTCAGTGCGGCGCTCCTGGCATTTCTGCTGGCGTAACCCGGCGCCGCTACCCCCGGCCGATGCCGAACAGGCGCAGCACGGCGCGCAGCACGCCGAAGGCCAGCACCAGCAGGCCCAGTGGGGCCAGCATGAAGGAGATGATGACCAGCGTCGAGGTGGGATCGAGTTGCCCCACCAGCAGCAGCGCCAGCGCCAGAATCAGCAGCAGCACCCCACCCAGCATCACCGAGCTGGGCGCCGCCGAGAGCACCCAGAAGGTGGAATCCGGTTCTGGCGCGCGCGTGGCGGGCGCTACCACGGCCCGCTCTCCCGGCGCCACGGGCGTGATGGCGCCGCCTGCCGCCGGCAGCGTGGTTCCGCAGGCGCTGCAGAAGCGGTCTCCGGCGTGATACGGCGTCCGGCACACAGGGCAATACTGCGTCGATCCGGCTGGTGACTGCGTCATCTGGTGCTGTTCCACGGTCCCTATCTCCCTGTTGCGCCGGGCTGCGCCGGGTGTTCGGCGCCATGCTACCCCTCTCGGCAGCGCGGCGGAAGGCAGACGAGGCCAATACATGGTATTCCTAAGGAGCGCCCGGTGCTGGCCGGCTGCTGCG
>JASGGF010000367.1:0-5345 GCA_047605145.1 Thermomicrobiales bacterium
GATCCCGCCCAGCAGCCGGGTGCGGTCCAGATCCTGCTGGTTCGCCAGAAACAGAAAGACGCCCAGCACAATCATCAGCAGGTCGATGATCAGCGAAGCGATCTTGAAGCCAGTGGAGCGAATTGTGAAGATCAGTGACATCAGCCCGATCACGCCGAAGGCGATCAGGCCGCCCGCCAGCAACTGGCGGGCGAGGACCGCGCTGATTTCCGGCGCCGCAACGATCGCCGGCGCCCGCTCGATGGCGAGGGTGCAGATAGCGGTCGTGGCGCCAACGCCGCCGGCCAGTGTGGACCACGGCGACACGGGCCGGTTCCAGAAGCGGAACCCTTCGAAAATGTGCAGCGCGCTCAGCACGAGCAGCGCCACCGCCAGCACGTAGCGCACGATGATGGGAGCGTCTGCCGGGACAATGATGATGTACACGCCAATCGCCAGCGCCACGGCGCCTTCGACAGCGGGAACCCACCAGCGCGGGCCGCTCTTCGCTGTTGCCGTCTGGGTCCCTGCAAACGCGCTCACGGCGCCACCTCGCTGTATCCCCGTTCTTGCCCGGCCATCGGCCCGCTCCCTGCCGGCAACGCGCGCCCGTGACGCGATGGTAGCAAAGCCGGCCCGCTGTTCGGACGCCGACTCGGCGCGGTAGCATCCGTAACAGACGCCGTTGGACACGCTGCGAGGCCGCCATGCTGACTGTGATGACCTACAACGTGGGGGATGGTCTGGCCGGGCCAGAGCGGCTCATTCCCATGCTGCGCGAGACGGCGGCGGACATCGTGGGCATTCAGGAGCTTGGCCCGGCGCAGGGCGCGGCCATCGCCGCCGAACTTCTGGACCTCTACCCGCATCAGGTGCTGCACCCGGACGGCATTCCGGGGAAGGGGATCATCTCCCGCTACCCGCTGGTGGAAACGACGCAACTGGAGCTGCACCCGGGCCGGCCCGATCTGCAGGGCCGGGTGGAGACGCCGGACGGCGATCTCACCGTGCTGGTGGCGCACCCGCCGCCCCCGCGCTTCGGGCGCAACCGGCGGTATCTGGACGCCCTGAGCAACACCCAGATCCAGCAGATCATCGAGGCGGTTGGCGGCGGGCTGCCGGTGGTGCTGCTCACCGATTTCAACCGCCTCACGTGGCACACGGCCTACCGCCAGCTCTCCGCCACCGGGCTGATCGATGCCTACGCATCGGCCGGCGGCGGGCTGGGCTTCACGCTGCCGACGCGGCTGAGCACCCCGTCGGTGCGCCAGAACCTGCTGGGCCGGATGCCGCTGCCCCCAATCCTCCGTGTCGATTACGTCTGGCACACGACGCACTTCCGCACGGAAAAGTCGTGGTTGGGGCACAATGCCGGTTCGGATCATCTGCCGGTGCTGGCGAATCTGGCGCGCGTGCGCTGAACTCCCGGCTGGAGGCGCCCGCGATCAGGGCGTCCGCAACACCGGCACGCAGGAGATCAGGGAACGCGAACGTCATGGCACACACGGAACTCACGGAGCCGGAAACGCTACCGGCTGGCACGCTGACCACGCACATCCTGCCCCCCGGCGCGGTCTACCCCGGCGTGCCGCACCGGTATCAGGTCTACGTCCCGGCGCAGTACGACCCGGCGCAGCCCGCGCCGTGCATGGTGTTCATGGATGGCGCCTGGATCTTCGCCGAGCGCATGAACGCCCCCGCCGCGCTGGATGCCGCGATCACTGCCGGCGATATCCCGCCGCTGATCGGGGTCTTCATCGACTACGGCGCGCTGCCGGCCGCCGACGAGGCCACCCAGCAGGGCCAGCTCTACCGCCACGTGGAGTACGACAACCTCACCCCGCGCTTCGCCCGCTTCCTGAGCGAGGAGCTGCTGCCGGCCGTCTCGGCGGAGTACCCGCTCTCGGACGACCCAAACGACCGCGCGCTCGTCGGCCTCAGCAGCGGCGCCATCGCCGCCTTCATCGCTGCCTGGCAGCGGCCGGATCAGTTCCGCCGCGTCTGGACCTGCGTGGGCACGTACGTCGATATGCTCGGCGCGCACAGCCTGCCGATCTGGGTGCGCAAGTGCGAGCCGAAGCCGCTGCGCGTCTTCCTGCAGGAGACCACCGGCGACAACGACCGCCTGTGGGGCAACTGGCCGCTCGCCAACCAGGCGATGGCGGAGGCGTTCGCGTTCTCCCACTACGACTACAAGTACGTGGTTGGCCCCGGCGAGCATGACACGGTGCACGCTACCGAAATCATGCCGGATGTGCTGCGCTGGCTGTGGCGCGATTACCCGCAGCCCATCACCGCCGCCGCAACCGGACCCATCTTCGAGACGTTGCTCATCCCCGGCGAACTGTGGGAGCCGGTCTGGCAGGGCGCACAGGATGTCCTGCCCGCCGCCGACACCGAGGGGCGTGTCTGGTTCGCCGACCCCGCCACGCAGACCATCCAACGCCTGGCCGATGACGGCGCCGGCGAGACGATCGCTGCCTACGACAGCCCCGTGGCGGCGGTGGCGATGGGACCGGATGGGCGCCTGTGCGCCAGCCAGCCGGAACAGCGGCGCATCCTGACGTTCGGCGCCGATGGCGGGCAAACCACCGTAGCGAGTGACATCGTCGCCACCTCGCTCACGCTGACTGCCGCCGGGCTGCTGATCTGCGCCAATCCGGAGGTAGGCGGCGTCTCCGTCCTCGACCCGGTCACCGGCGCCCGGCGCGACTACACGGCGGACGGGCTAGGCACGCCGGGCTGCGTGGCCCTCTCGCCGGATCAGGCGTTCCTCGCGGTGCTCTCCGGCGATGGCGTTTGGGGCTGGACCTGGCAGGTCGGGCCTGATGGCGAACTCCGCTACGGGCAGCCCTTCTTCCGCGTCGAGCAGGACGAAGCGGCCCCGCTCTGGCGGCCCGCCGCCATCGTCGTCGATGTCTCCGGGGACCACTACATCCCGACCGGCCGGGGCATCACGCTGGTCACACAATCCGGCCGCACCCGCGAAACCATCGCCGCTCCGCAGATCGCTGCCCTCTCCGGTGGACCGGTCACCGCCGTCGCCTTCGGTGGTCCCGAACGCGACTGGCTCTACGCCGCGCAGGGCGGCGCCCTCTTCCGCCGTCGCCTGCAACGGCGCGGCGCCGTCGCCTGGCAGCCGGTCATGCCCGCCCCCTGGCACCTGTAGGCCACCTGACGCCGCCCCGAGGCTGCCAGCCTTGGGGCGGCATCGTCGCAACAGGCCTGCGTTCCGCGCCCTGCCGCGACGTCCCAGACCACGATGTCATCCCGACGAAGGAGGGATCGACCACCCCCAACCTCGCCGCCCCGGCACGCCAAACCGGGTCACTCCGCCGCGAACACCTCCGTCAGCGCGGCAATCGTGATCGGCAGCGTCAGCACATCGGGGCCGCTGATCGCGTTCGCCGGGCTGGCGTCGAGCGTGCGGAATTTGCCCGCCTTGACCGCCGGGATCGACTGGAAGACGGGCAGGTCCATCATCTGCTGGGCCAGCACCGGGTCATCGTCAATCAGCCCAATCACCCACTCGGCGTCAATCTCGGCGGCGCGCTCCACCGACAGGGTCACCATGTCCGGGCGCTCGCCGGGGGGCGGCTCCACTGGCGAACTCAGCGCCGGCAGCCCCAGTTGCACCAGCGTCTTACTGGCCGAGGCGGCGTCGGTGTACAGGTAGAACTGGGTCATGTCGTAGAACATGACGATCATGATGGATTCCGGCATGATCTCTGGCGTGAACGCCTGCACCTCGGCCTCGAACTGCTCCGCCACCTCGCGCGCCGTTTCCTCCAGCCCCAGCGCCTGCCCGGCGATCTCCAACTGACCGTGGACATCAGTGTCCGGAATCGCCACGATGGGCACGCCGAGCTGCTCCATCGCCACCAGTTCCTCGGAGCGCAGCTCCGCCGAGAACTTCGTGACCAGAATCAGGTCGATCTCGCGGGCCATCATCTCCTCAAGGTCCGGCCCGTCCACCACGTCGATGGCGTTTTCGACGCCGCCCGCCTCCAGCTGGTACGGCGTCAGGCCCCAGCCCGGCGAGCCCCATCCCGCCGGCACGACGCCGAGCGCGAGAGCGGTGTCGTAGTCGATGTAATTGCGGAAGGTGTAGATGCGCTCCGGCGGCGCCGGGATCGTCACCTGCTGGCCGCGCGCATCGGTGATGGTGCGCGGGAAGACCCCCTCCGGTGTCGCCGCTGGCGTTTGGGCGCGCGCCACGTGCGTCCCGAGCGCGGCCAGCGCCGCCCCGATCACGAACCCTCGCCGCGAGATGGCGGCAAGCTGCGCACACGGAACCGTCGAGGCAGGCGCCGTGCCGCCTCGTGTTTGCAACGCCTGGATCACTGTCTGGACTCCCCCGGGATGCTGCGCTACCGGCGCCGGTCACCGATGCGCGGGAGTCATATCTTACTAAATTGGTCGGAATTAAGCGCCGCGCAGTTTTTCGCTGGTGGCAGCCATGCAGCCCCGGTCCGTGGTCGCATTGCGCCCGGCGGTTACGCCGGCTTTGTGGCCCGGATGAACGCGCCAACCAGGCGCCCGCCTGTCGCGGCGAAGCGCCCGTAGGCGGACTGGTCCCACGCCTGCGGGGCGCCGCAACACGCGTTGCCGACCATGCTCTCCGCCAGATCGCGCGGGTCGTAGACGCGGGTGACCTCTATGCCGATAGCCGCGAACCCCGCGCCGGCCAGCAGCCTGCGGTACTCCTGCTCCTCCAGCGCGCCGGCCACGCAGCCCACCCACGCCTCCATGTCGGCGCGTAGATCAGCCGGCAGGTCGCCCTGCGCCACGACATCGGAGATGGCTAGCCGGCCGCCAGGGCGCAGCACCCGGAATGCCTCGCGCAGCACCTCACCCTTGTCCGCCGCCAGGTTGATCACGCAGTTGGAGATGATGACATCGACCGTGGCGTCTGGCAGGGGGATCGCCTCGATCTGCCCTTTCAGGAACTGCACATTCGTGGCCCCGGCTTGCCGCCGGTTCTGTTCCGCCAGCGCCAGCATCTCGTCCGTCATGTCCAGCCCGTAGGCAAAGCCGGTCGGACCGACACGCCGGGCCGAGAGCAGCACATCGATGCCGCCGCCGCTGCCGAGATCGAGCACCGTCTCCCCGGGCAGCAGGTTCGCCAGCCCGGTCGGATTGCCGCACCCCAGCGACGCCTGCATGGCCTGCAGCGGGATGATTGCCGCCTCATCCGCCGAGTAGAGGTTGCCGGTGATGGGGTCGCTGTCGCTCGCCCACGAGCAGCAGCCGGGCGAGCAGGCGGCGCCCGCCTGCGCCGCCACCGCCACCTCGCCGGCGCGGGCGGCGTACCGCGCGCGCACGGTTTCCCGGATGGCGAGGACGTCGTTCGAGACCATGGGAAC